>CALALQ010000394.1 GCA_937925595.1 uncultured Demequina sp.
CCGGCCTCGAGGTCGACGAACAGGGTCGATCCTTCCGGCAGCGTCTTGAGCTGGCTGGTCTTGCCGATGCCGCTCTTGCCTAGAAGCACGAGCTTCACGCCCTGCTTCTCGCGCAGCCGCTGGTCGGCGGTGATGATGGGAAGGGCCATCACGCCACCTCCTTCAGCCGCTCCGCGACCGCCGGGTTCCAGAGGATCTGGTAGCCGCTGTGCCCGTTGCGCGAGTACGGCATGGCTTCGGCCCAGACCTCGCCGGCTTCGGTCAGTTCCCACTCGTCCCGCTCGTTGCGCAACTGCAGGCCGTGGTGGGCCAGGCGCTGGTTGGTGGCCTTGGCCGACAGGCCGAGCAGCCTGCCCAGCTGGGTGGCGTTGAGCGAGCAGATCGCCTCGTTCGCGGCAGTGTCCCTGGCAGGAAGGGCGCGGCGCAGCGTCTCGACCGCCAAGCCCGTGTTCTCCTGGATGCAGGTGAGCGTGGCCGCCATCGCGATGCCGGGCTTGACCCCCGGCACCTTGGCCACGGCCTCGCCGATCAGCAGCAGAGCGGCGACGCGGTCCTGGGTGGGTGCCGGCAGGGTCGGGCGTGCACTTGGCGCCGTGTAGCTGCCCGTCTTGCGGATCGCCGGCAGCACCTCGTGTGTCACCCAGCGCTTGAAGTGCTTGGCCTCGCGCTTGCGGCTACCCAGCACCAGGCTGTAGAGGCCGGGCTCGTTGACGACGTTGACCTGGTCATTGCCGCGCGAGATGCCCTGAATTGAGATCAGGGCTTGCTCGTCAGGGTCCAGTCGCGCCAGGGCGCGGGTGGTGTTCGGCAGTTCAAGAACCGCGCACACATCCGCCGCGACGAACCACGGTTCGCCTTGGGCATCCGTGACGACCCGGACCGGACGGCCTTCGAAATCAAACGGGATCAGTTCGGTGCTCATGGATCACTCCTCCGAGACGAGGGCCAGCCGGAACGTGGGCTTGCCGGGCTTGACGGTGCGGGCGGCCTCGAACCCGGCGCGCAGTGCCGGCGGCCAGTTGGAGAAGCGCGATTCCGAGACGGAGTACTCGACGTCCAGGTAGTCCTCGACCTTCTCGCCGGCGGCGGCGATGCGCCGGGCGATGGCGGCCAGTTGCGCCTGGTCCCAGGACACGCGCTTCGGGACATCGACCGTCACGCGAAGCAGCCCGTCCTTCAGGTGCACGACGCCGAAGTCCTTGCCCGCCTCGAGGCGGGCAGCACGGGCCTGCTCGCCGTAGGCGGCCTCCAGCGCAGCGTCGAACTTGGCGCGGGCTTGCTTGAGCCAGGCGAGCGCTTCGTCGAGGTTGCGGCTGATCTGCGCCTTCTGGGCGGGCGGGAGTTGAGCCAGCTGGCCGACGGACATCGCGGCGATGTCGGCGGGGTAGAGGGTGAGGTCGCTCATGGCCGCCGCCTCACTGGTATGCCCGTGCGAAGGTCGAGTAGCGCGAGACGCGCCGCTCGAAGGCCTCGACGTCACTGATCAGGTAGGTGACGCGCGAGCCGAGCTTGCAGAAGACCGGGCCGAGTTGTTCCTGGCGCCAACGGCGCAGGGTGTGGACGGACAACCGCCAGCGAGCGGCGAGTTCGAACTCGTTCAGAGCGATGGGGGTCGCATCCGGTGCCGATGCCGGGCGGGCGTCCCGGCCGGATTGAACAGGTGCAGCGAGGATTTGCATGGCGAGGCTCCTTGTGTTTGGGAGCCTCTATTCCATGGGCCGGGGCTTTGGGCTTGGGCGCGAGTCTTTTAGGCGATGGCGCCGATGGGCCGCCCCCGCCCGGCCGGTAGTCTCTCGCCTAAGTCATTGATGCAACAGAATATCCGCTGCACATTTCGTTTATTGCGATTTCGTTTGTTTCGGTTATACTGCCCCTTGCTGCGAATCACCCCCTGCCTGGAGAGCCCCATGACGACCCCCACCATCCCCAAGGCGCTGCCCTCGGCCGAGGACGTCGCGCTCGCCCGGGAGTCCGGGCGCGTGCTCTCGACGGTGCTGCAAACGCGCGCCGAGACCCAGCAGATCGACTTCCACGACGACAAGGGCGCGGTGCGCTCGGTGACGCTGCCGACCACGGCGCTGCGGTTGCTGCTGGACGTGCTGACCGAGATCGGCCAGGGCAATGCCGTCACCGTCATCCCGATCCACGCCGAGCTGACCACGCAGGAAGCGGCGGACCTGCTCAACGTCTCGCGGCCCTTCCTCGTGCAGTTGCTGGAAAAAGGCGAGATCCCGTTCCACAAGATCGGCACGCATCGTCGGGTGCGTTACCAGGACGTGATCGCCTACAAGCACCGGATCGATGCCGAGCGCCGCAAGGCCCTCGACGAACTGGCCGCGCAGGCCCAGGAACTCGGCATGGGGTACTGAGCGGATGAGCTCGCACTTCACCGTCGTCTACGACGCCTGCGTGCTCTATCCCGCGCCCCTGCGCGATCTGTTGATGCATCTGGCGCTGTCGGACCTGTACCGGGCGCGCTGGAGCGACAGGATTCACGACGAGTGGATGCGCAACGTGCTGGCCAGCCGTCCCGATCTGACTGCCGAGCAACTCGAGCGCACGCGGCGGCTGATGAACGCCCACGTCCGCGACTGCCTGGTCACCGGCTTCGAGTACCTGATTGCCTCGATCGAGTTGCCCGACCCCAGCGACCGCCATGTGGTGGCGGCCGCCATCCACGCCGGCGCCAGCCTCATCGTGACCTTCAACCTCAAGGACTTCCCGCCCGAGGCGCTCAAGCCCTACAACCTCGCGGCGCAGCATCCGGACGACTTCATCGTCGATCTGCTGGATCTGCACCCGGCCGGCGTGCTCGAAGCAGTCGCCCGCCACCGCCGCAGTCTGAAGAACCCGCCCAAGTCGGCGGACGACTACCTGGACACCCTGCTGGCGCAGGGGCTGACGCAATCGGTGGCGGTGATGCGCCCATGGGTCATGGCCATGTGAGGCACCGCGCTGTATCGGAGGGAGCATGGGCAAGAAGACCCTGACCAACGCACACTGTCTGCTGGAGCTGGTCGAGCGCGTGCCGGCCTCAGTCCTCAAGCTGTTCGCCGGCCTGCCCGAGTGCCTGGGACTGCAGCGCGGGTTTGATTGGACGCGGGCGGACAAGGAGCTGAGCGCTGCCCTCATCGAGCACATCAAGCACCTGCGCAAGGAGCAGCGCGATCCGGCCGAGCGCGAAGCCTTGCGGGTGCTGCGCCTGAGCACCGCACGCGGGGCCGCCATCCTCGCCACCGTCGCCGAGCAGCTCTACGACGAGGACCTGCTCGCACGGTTTCGTGCGCAAGAAGGCGGCGAGGTCGGTCGCGCGGTGTGGATGCGCACGCACAGCGAGGCCTCGATCAAGCTCTTCGACACTGCCGAGTCCATCGTCAACACCCAGGACCTGAAGGGGCTCAAGCGCCTGCACGACGCGTTCGACGTGCCCGGCGAGGCGCCGCCCTTCCTGTGGAACGATGCGGTCAAGGACCGGCTGGAAGCGCAACTCACCGAGGCGATGCGGCTGGCTGAGCCCTGCGAGGTCATCCACGTGGCCGTGGAGGAGCCGGACCGGCAAGGCCAGACCCAGACGACGCACTACCTCGTGGTGCGCTTCGCCGGCGATCAGGTGGCCGCGGTGGAGATGCGCAACCGCCAGCGCAAGAGCTTCTTCTACTTCCCGGCGCGCGACGCCACCCTCATCTACGCGCCTCATCGTGGGCTCGTCGAAGTCTTTGCCCCGACGCTGGGCACCCGTGCGCCGCTGGCCAACGTGCTGTCCCGGCACGGCTTCAAGGCCCCCTTGTCGAACCGTCCGCTGGACCGCTCGCGCTACGACCTGTCGCGCTTTGCGCGGCCACTGAAGGACACCAAGCCGCGCATCGACGGGGGCCGCATCGAGCGGCTGTATCTGACCGAAGCCAAGGCTTTGCTTGGGCATGCCACGGACGCCGTCACGCTGCACATCGACAGCGGCGCAGAACTGCACGAGGTGATCGACGAGCGCTGGGGCAACCACCCCTTCGCGCAGCCTGGTGCCTTGCTCGGTGTGACCCTGGTGGCCGAACTGGTGTTCGAGGGGGAGACGGCGGCCACCCCGCTGGCCATCGTGCTGGCCGAGCCCGGTCGCTGCAGCCTGGCTGGCGAGAAAGACCAACGCCTGCGCCGCGCCGGGATGCAACTGCTCGAGGCCCTGGGGGTGCGCAAACCGCTGCACCCGGGCTGCGGGCGGGACGATCCGAGCCTGATCGCGCAGGTGGCCCGGCTTCTGGAGAGCGCCAGCAGCCCGATGGACGGCTTCGCACTGCATAAGCTCGGCATCGACATCGAGCGGCTGCAGGACGAAGGCATCCTCATCGAAGGCGAGCGCATCGCCGAGCTGTCGGTCCCCGTCGACGAAGGCGAGCCGATGAAGGTGGTGCTCGAACGCTGCGCCGATGCCGACACCGTGCGCTACCGCGATCCTCTGACGGGCAACGACGTGGTCATGCCGGCCCGTCTCGCCCGGCGCTGGAAGGTGCAGCTGGACTGGTTGCGCGAGGAATTGATCACGGCGCTGGGATCGGCCTTGAAAGGACCCCGCAGTCGGCACTTCGACGACGAGCCGGTGTTCCTTGGCGAGATCGACATCGACGGCCATGCCGTGGCGCTGTACTTCGCCTCCAGGATGTCCCACGAGCGCGCGTACGCGAAAGTCGACGCTGCGCTGAGGCTTCGTCCGCGCCCGGTGGCGGGCGTGGTGTTGACGACGACCTCGACGCCGCTGCCATTCGCCGGCACCAATGTCGTCATTCCCATCGAGGATGTGCTCGCCGATGCGGGCAACGGCAGCGCCATCGACCTGGACCGGCTGAAGGTGGCCTATCGCCACGGGCAACTGGCGGCCATGGGCGGGTCGACGGTGACGCTCAAGGTCGCCCCCGATGGTCACGCGGCGACGCTGTACCTTCCGGGCAAGGCGCCGTGGCGGGTCACGGGCAAAGCAAGGATCGCCGTCTTGCAGCGGCTGGTGGAGGCCTGGGCCGCAGGAACGCCCCACGTCAACACGAAGGCGCTGATGGCCGGCACGGGCTGCACGTCTCCGGCCAACCTCTTCACCGGCAAGCACTCGCCCTGGCGTGACTATCTCGAAAAGGTCCCAGGCACGCGGGCGTGGCAGCTGAAGCTGACCCCACTCGATCGAGTGATCGTCGATGACAGCGACACGCGCAGCGCTGCGATCGAAGCAGTCACCGAAGACGTCTGACCGCCGTTGAGGCGTCAGCGCGCCGCGCCGATTGATCGGCGTTGCGATCCGCTTCGGAAATCTGCGCACATCATCCCTGGCGGTTTCGATTCCCTGGAGCCGTCATGAGAAACCTCGAACTTGCATCTCCGGCAGAGATGAGCGCCAGCGCCCGTGCTGGCGAAATCACCACCATCCTTGCGGCCGCCATCGTCCGTACCCTCGGGTCTTCCGGGCTGGAACAGAGCGCGGTT
>CALALQ010000395.1 GCA_937925595.1 uncultured Demequina sp.
GGCGCCGATGCCGGATCCGCGGCTCATGCGTGACCTTGACGGCAACGGACTCATCCTCGAGGGCGCGAACCTCGGCGGAAACGGGGCCAACGACTGGGAGCTCCAGGAGGTCGAGCAGCGCGAGATGGCGCGTGATCACCTGCGCCGAATTCTTGAGCGCGTCTTCACGAGCAGCGGTCCCAACGGATCGGCGAGCTATTTCGGCACGGGCCCGCAGGCGCTCGATCGCTCGCGCTCCCTCGCGGCGAGCTTCGCCGCCAACATCGAGGCCTTCGGCGACGGCCTGTCGCTCCTCTTCCCGACCAACGGGCAGCCGCCCATTCCGGTCGATCGTCCGCTGAGCTTCAACGACGCCAAGGCGTTCACGGACCCCGCCAATCCCAACCGGCGCTTCATCGGCGTCGAGCGACAGCCCTTCATCATGGAGGCGGTCGTCGCCCACGTGTACTCGAAGGCGGAGGTGCCGCAGGATTATCCCGGTCCGCTGCACCCGGATGACGTCTCCGCGGGCACCCGCGTGCGCGTCCCCCTCGGTCAGCAGGACGAGGGCGATCACTTCGTCACCGCCGAGAGCGACGTGCACACGGTGGTGGTGGTGCAGATCGCGAACCCGTACGACCGTCCGCTCGTGCTCGCGACGCGCCCCATCGGCGGCGGCCCCGAGATCCCCGAGTACCGCGTGCGCGTCTTCGGCAAGTCGGCAGCGCTGCGGTTCGCCAACTGCGACAACGTGAACCTCAACGCTTACGCGACGCAGAAGATCGACACCAACGGCGACGGCACCCTGGACTATGAGCAGCTGCTCCTGCTGCCCTGCACCGAGGACGAGCCGCGCACGGCGATCATCTACGCCATGCCCGAGCAGGTCGATGACTACGGCGAGGTGGGCGGTGTGGTCGGCTCCCCGTCACCGCCCGGCACCGATAACGAGTTCGGCGCACGCTGGCGCAACTTCTTTGACATCGGCCTCGCCGCCGAACCGTCGAGCCTGCAGGCGCAGGCGGAGCTCTTCGAGGACAACCGCACCCCGTTCCCCGACACCCTGCGCTTCAACGCGACGGGCGCCTGGACCGTCGACAACATCGACGAGTACAGCTCGCTCGGCGAGAGCTCGGTGGAACTGCTCCGCACCACGGGCCCCAACTGGGTGATCGTGGACCGCATCGACTTCCACGACAACGGCTGCGGCACGGAATGGGAGTTCCGCGACGCGGTGGGACGACTGCGCGAGGATCCGCAGCACCGTCCGCCGGCCCCCGACTACTTCTACGACCCCAACAACCCCGGCCTGAACTTCTTCAACGGTCTCCGGATCAGCGACAACGACTACTTCGTGGTCTGGGCTCGCGCCGGGCGCCAGTGGCGCAACGACGAGATCTCGCCCGAGGTGGACCAGCGCGGTCTGGTCTTCAACCACCAGCGCGCCCCGCGCTATGTCTTCGCGGAGCGGCCCGCCACCGAGATCGTCAGCAACACCTCCGGTGTCAAGAAGGTGATCGGGCAGACGGAGGACGAGGTGGTCGGCGACGTGTTCCGGCGCGACCAGGATCCCGACGCCGATCCCTTCTTCGTGAGCCGGTACAACCGGCGGAAGCCCACGTACTTCACCACCCGCACGGTGAAGGTGGGCGCTTCCGACCTGCCGCCGTACGGGTACCTCTACCCGCGCGGGTTCCCGGTGCGCCCGGGAGGCGAACCGAACATGATGCCCAACGACGTCAGCAACTCGTCGTGGGACATCCGCGTCGCGGACAAGTCGCCGTTGCCCTGTGACGACTTCCCCTTCCCGATGCAGATGATCGTGAAGGACGAACCCTTCGACCAGGTCGGCGAGCTGCTGCTCGTGCCGATGTGGGGACCGGTTCTCGAGAATGACGGATCGGGCCTGAAGACGGCGTACACCCTGAGCGAGATCCTCTCCGGCTGCGCATCGGAGTACCCGGTCGCCAACGGTGACGACCCCGACACCGATGACGGCATCTACCTGAACCGGCTGCGCCTCGACGATCGTATCAACGACAACCAGGCCGAACTGACCTGGATCAACTCCAACACGGGTACCGAGGTCGATCCCAGGCAGCGCTTCCGATGGCGCCTGCCCGCGGGCGTGTCGCTCTTCGACGCGTTCGTCTGCGACGGACCGGGCAACTGGCCGCCGCGACGATGGGCCTACTCCGCGACCGACGGTTTCGTCCTCCAGATGGATCTCTACCCGTTCGGGGATCCGAGCCTGCCTCCGCCCACGGCGCCGCTCTTCGATCACGAGGAGCTGGCTCCCAGGAACGGCGGTGGGGGATTCGCGCCGGGTCTCCAGTCGACCGGATCGCTTGTGGCGGACAGTCTGCCCGTGGATCCGAGCGTGGTGCAGGCGCCGGGCGCCGTGCGCGGCCTGATCAACATCAACACGGCGCCCGTCGAGGTCATGCGCGCCCTGCCGCACATGAGCTGGATGGTCCACTCGGAGTTCGTGCCCTCCAACAACCAGCTCGAGGGTGCGCGTGTCCGCGTGCCCGAGGCGATCGTCCAGTATCGCGATCGCCTTGCGGACGCGAATGGTCACCTTCCCAACTACAACGACCGCGGCCTCCTGAACGGCTACTTCCCGCGCATGCGACCGTCGCGCGGCCTCGCCTCGATCGGCGAACTGCTCCTGCTGCGCCGCGCCTCCAACCAGGTGCCGCGCACCGTGCTGGGCACACCCGCCGCCGATGTGCCTACGGCCGCCAGCTTCCGCATTGATTACGGGCTGACCGACCCGTGGGGGCTGACGACATGGCGCTGGCCGCAGCGGCCCACGCACCTGTCGCGCGACCTGCGCCTCTCGACGGAGGTCAACGGGCCGGTCATGACGCCCACGGTGAACCCGGAGAGCCCGGTGCTCATGTCGACCGGCAGCCTCATCGCGATCGGCGACGGGGTCTCCGGGGACGCGGAGGAGGCGAACATGCTCTTCTCGGGCATCTCCAACCTGGTGACCACGCGAAGCGACGTCTTCACCGTGTACCTCCGCGTGCGGACCTTCCGTCCCAACCCGATTACCGGAATCTGGGACGCGACGGATCCGGAACACATCGTGGAGGACAGCCGCTACGTGATGCAGGTCGATCGCAGCGGCGTACGTTCCCCCTCCGACAAGCCCAAGATCGTGTTCTTTGAGAAAGTGGGCATGTGACCGCCCGCCTCACGCGCTTCTCCCGTCCACCGGCACATCCGTTCCCGTGAACCAATTCCGCCACGCTCCCGTCACGCTCATCCGCGGGGGGCGTGGCTTTTTCCTGCGCCTTCACCGGAGTCCCTTGTGACCCGGGTGAACCGAAGTACAGTGTTTCCAGCAGTCTGAATCGATGTGCGTCGCCGCGATCACGCCCCCTGTTCGCGATCGATGACCGGTACCGTGACCTGACGAGGTGTGATTGATGACCCTGACTTCCGTCACCATGCGTTCGATGAAGAACCGGAGCCTCGTCCGCCGCGCCGGCAGGGGAGCGGCGGCGACCGCGCTATGCCTCCCATCGCGTGACGGACATCACGCCGGCGAAGGAGCGGCGCGATCCGTGTTCTCACCGGCAAGGCTCCTGCGCCGTGGACTGCTTGCGCTCCTCCTCGCGACCACCCACGTCGTTGCCGGGCAGTCATCGTGCCCGGCGGATCTCACGGGTGATGGCCGGGTCGATGGAACCGATCTTGGTGTGCTCCTCGGCGCCGCGGGCGGGACTGGCGATATCGACGGCGCCGATCTCAACGGCGACGGAATCGTCGACGGGTCCGATCTCGGCCTGCTGCTCGCGGCCTGGGGCGATTGCCCGCGCCTGGCGCCTCCGGTGAAGGGCGGCATCATCGATGTGCGCATCAACGAGTTTCGAGCGACGGGCAAGCCGAGCCAGTGCGCCGGATCCACCATCCAGTACGCGGAGATTGCCGGACCGCCCGGCCAGTCGCTCGACGGTCTCACGTACCTGGTCATCGGACATCCGCCGCCGCCGTACGAGACCCTGAGCGGCGTCATTCGAACGGTCATCCCGCTGGACGGGCTCAGTATTGCGCCAGACGGTCTCTTTCTCATCGCGCGGCCCCCGGTGTGCAACGTCATCGGGTCGCCCGATCTCACGACGACCGCGCTCAACCTCCAGACCGGAAACGCGACGCACCTGATCGTGCTCGGCTTCAGCGGCTCACTCGGCCAGGACCTCGATGTCGGCAACGACTGCGTCCTCGACGTCGAGCCGTGGGTCTCGGTGATTGACTCGGTGGCGATCTGGTCCCCGGACGATCCGACGTGCACCTACGCGCCGCGCGTCAATCCCGATCCGGAGACCAACGCCGTCCCCGCGCACGCCTTCCGCTGCGAGCCGTACGGGCTGTGGAAGCCGGGCACCCCGCAGTTCGCGTCGACATCGCAGGGCGGATACGACACGCCGGGCATGGCCAACGCGCTCTGCGTGGCCGTGAACTGCCCGGGAGCCGGCGACTGCTGCACGGCCCACGGCGGGCTCGGCTGCAATGACGTCACCTGCTGTGACACGGTCTGCTCCTTCGACCTGCGCTGCTGCGAGATCGGTTGGGATGCGAGCTGCGCGGCCATCGCGCTGGCGCTCTGCGCCTGCGACATCAATCCACCGGACCTGCTCTGCCCCGATCAGCCCGACCTTGGGA
>CALALQ010000396.1 GCA_937925595.1 uncultured Demequina sp.
TCGACCTGCCCGCCGACGACCAGTACACGTTCGTCATCCCCGACGCCGCGACCGCTCGCTGATACATCTTGAGGTAGAGGCCGCCCGGCCTGGCCTCTACATTTGAGCGCATGGGGTCACGAACGATCCGCTCTCAGTGATGCCGAATCGCAAGTTGGGATACTCTACCCAACCGATGGAGCGCCAGAACTCACGCGCCCCGAGCGCTTCCGGCGCTACGGCAGCGCAGAAGATGCCGCCGAGCGCGTCGGCGACAAGAGATACGGACAAGCCTCCGACGCCGCGCCGGCGGGCGCCCTCGTTCACCTCGAGGAACGAAATGTAGTGCGCCTGCTTCCCCGCGTGTGGGCCATTCATGTGCTCGGCAATGGTCGCGTTCTGCTCGACTGCGACGAGGGCCACGACGCGGTCGCCCTCCACAACCGAGTAAAGCCGGTCGTCATCTCCGAAGTGATCCGGTCGCCACCAATCCTCGTCAAAGCCGTCGATGCTTGAAAGCACGTTGGCTCTATCGCTGGCGGCGATCTCGACGAGCTTCAGTGTGACGCTCTCCACAGAAGGATTCTCGCCCAAAATCAGCCTGCCGACTGCGCGACGTACCGGCCGGTGACGATCGCGGTCACGTCATCCGCGTAGACGTGGATGGCCTCGATGAGTTCGACACGGAGGACACGGTCGGTGGTGGAACAGTGCGCGATGATGAGGTCCTCGAGCTCGGCGTGCAGGCTGTAGTCGGCGTCGTCCAGACCCTGCAGGTGAGAAGGGAGGGGAACGGAGACGGAGAACTTCATGGACACGGTCGGTCTTGTCCTTTCAGGAGATGGGGTCGCGTCACAGCGCGCCTCTGGGCACGAACCGGCCGGTGACGGTCACCGACACGGTCCTGTCCTTCATGGCGACGTCTTCGATCAGCTCGGTCACGAACGTGTGCCTGGGCGTGGAGCAGTCGATGGCGATGAGCCATTCGAGTTCGGCGAGCACCTCCAGCCGTTCAGCGCGGGTGCGTGAGACGCCCTTGGGTTCGGCGCGAAGGTGCGGGGGCAGGTTGATATGGGTGGAGAACTTGACCGACACCGGGTCACTCCTCGATGAGTGCGGCGATGAGGGCCGAGCCGTGCGCTCGCAGTTCACCGCCGAGGATGAGGCGGCGGTCCAGGGCTTCCTCGAGCTCCATGTCGAGGTCTTCGGGGAGGTCCTGACCGGAGGTGAGGAGGGTTGCGCGCTGGGCGGTCAGCTCGGTGACTTCCGCTTCGATGCTCAGCCAGTCGGTGAGGGCGAAGATGCCTCGTTCCGTGCCGGTGATGGCGTCATGGGTGCTCGCGGCGGTGAGGTAAGCGGCGATGTACCGGGTGTACTGGTCGAGGACGCCTTCTTCGGCGACCGCGTCCTCTTCGGCTTCGATGGCGGCCTCGAACGCGGCCTGCGCGGCAGCGTGCCCGTCGAGGAGTTCGCGTGGGGTGCGGGGCACCTCGACGATGGGGACGGTGACGCTGTGGATCAGTTCGAGCTCGCCGGTCTCGACATGCTGGAGGAAGATGCCGGACGTGTAAGTGCCGTTCTCGGCGCCGGTCTCCTTCTCGAAGAAGTCACGGAACCGGTCGGCCTTCTCGACGGCGAGGGCGACGGTGTCCTGGTTGAACACGGGCAGGGCGGCGGTGGTCGTCATGGTGCCCCTATGCGCGTGCGCGCCGTCTACGGAGCGATGGCTCTCGCGAGGGTGGTGACGATGCCGGTGTCTGCTGCGGTGACCGGGGTGCCTGTCGAGTAGATGAGGGTGCCGTCCCCTGCCCGCCGGATGGTCGCGTCAGGCCACACGACGCTCATGCTGGCGATCGCGCGGGTGTTGTCCGGGGAGACGAGCACGACGTACTGCTGGCCGGTGTCCAGGCACGCCTGCCGGGCGCTCTCTTTCTAGGCGGCGGACAGGGCGGGAGGATGGCGGGGGTCAGGCGCTCGCCGGTGCGGATGAGTTCGCGGGTGATAGCTCGGTATCGGCGGAGTACCTCGTCGGTGAACGCTTCGTCTGCCTTGCCGGTGATCGGCATGCACACCAGGTGCGCGTAGAAGTCGTTATGGGCAACCCTGTCGGCGTTCAGGCGGTGAATGGTGTGGGTGGGCTCCTCGTGCACCC
>CALALQ010000397.1 GCA_937925595.1 uncultured Demequina sp.
CATGCGCAGCGCAACAGAAAACCCGGGTCACGCGGACCCGGGTTTCACTGTGCGCGCCGCGCGTTCAGGATGCGGCGGCGTAGGCCTCGTAGCTGGCGAGCCCGTCGGCTTCGCTGTTGCCGGAGTAGCCGATCTCTTCCAGGAACGCGTACGCGGTCAGCAGAGGTGCGCCGTCGCGGACGAGGACGTAGGACGGGTCGCGCTCGAGGGTGTGGAAGACGTCGGCGGTCTGGAAGGTGCCGTCCTCGTCCACCCCGTGGTCGGAGACGTGGCGGAACTCGACGTCGTTGCCGGCGAAGATGGCGTCCGTGTTGGGGTACATCTCACGGACCCAGGTGCGGAACGCGTTCTGGGTGGCGTAGCGCTCCTCCTCGCCCATCTCGTCGAACGCCATCGCGAACTGGGTGCTCACGTCGGTGTCGGAGTACGAGTAGCGCGCGCGGATACCGTCGCTGGTGCGCTCGAAGAGGATGTTGCCTTCGCGCGGGTTGGTTTCGGTGGGCCGTCCGATGCCTTCGTCGAACACGACGAGGGAGATGTGCTCGTTCTCGTGGAGCTTGATGCGGAGGTTCGCGCGGCCGTCTGCAGGCGAGTCGGCCTGCATGATGGGCCCGTCCTCAGGCGAGAGGTTGAGGATGCCGTCTTCGTGGATGGTGTTGACATCGGGCGCGAACGAGCCGGAGTTTGTGCCTTCGGTCGTCGCTCCGCGGTTCGGGATCTTGGGTGCCATGTTCGTTATGTACGCGGCGGAGCCGATTAGTGCTTCACGGCCCGGGTGCGGATGATCTCCGCGTGGGGTTCTTCGAGCTCGAACATGATGCTTCGGCGGCCGAGGGTCTGCGCGGCAACCATGGTGGAGCCGGACCCGGCGAACGGGTCGAGGACGACCTGGCCGGGCAGGGTCGCCATGTCGACCAGCCACTCCATGACGGACTGGGGCTTGACGGTCAGGTGCGCGACGCCGTCGACGTGGACACGCTCCGACTCGGGGGTGCGGCCGGTGTGGAAGAACGACCGGAAGAAGCGGGTCTTGCCCTTGTGCTCGTGCTCGTAGATGCCGGCGGAGCAGTCGTACGCGCAGCCGTTCTCCGGGTCGCATGCCGGGGTGTGCATGAAGACCATGTTGTGGGGGTAGCGGCCGCCGGCGTGGGGCTTGGAGCGCTCCATGCCGCCGCGGACGTAGTACATCACGCCGTCCTTGGAGGGGGCGCCGGGGATGCGGGAGAGGTTCTCGCTGGTGGGCGTGTACGCGTCCTGGAAGTTCAGGAACCCGACGCCGTGCTCGCGGATGTTCTCGAGACGGTTCAGGCCCTTCGCGAAGGGCTTGCGGGCCACGACGATCGGCTCGTAGGCGGGCTTGAACATCGAGTGGCAGTCGGCGTACTGCTCGGCCAGGTCCGTCTCGCCGCGCTTTGCGAACTCCTTGGAGATGTTCTGGTCGACGAGCTTCTTGTCCGCGCGGGTCCACGCCAGGATCGAGTCCTCGATGATGAATCCGGCGTCCTCGATGGCGACGGTCAGGCGGTGGACGGTGCGGCTGGCACCGAACGCGAGGAGCACTCCCCCGGGGACGAGAGCCTTCATCGCATCTGCCCAGAACTCCGGGTCGAACGCGGGGTTGCTCTCGGCCTTGTCCCATGCCTTGCCGACCTGACGTCCGATGTCCAGACCGTAGGGCGGGTCTGTGACGATCGCGTGGACGGACTCGGCGGGGACGTTGCGGATGAGCTCACGGGCGTTGCCCTGGGCGATGACGGGGGTCTCGACGGTGAGGTCGGACAGGTCTGCCAGACGGGCGATCTGAGCGTCGTTGGAGAGAGCAGAAACGGGCGAGGTTGTCATGCCGGTCATGTACGCGGCTGACTTCTGAAACGATCACCCGATTTCGGCCTTGCCAGGGTACGCAAGGTGAATACCCCAGGTCAGAGGGAAGAAAAAAGTTTGCGTATTCGTGCGCTGCCAAGGTGTGGCAAGGAGGGTGGCAAGCCCGAAAACCCTGCTTTTCCCAGGTGGGGCGGGAAAAGCAGCATAGGTGGCAAGGATGCCAAGTGCGGGGTGCTTTATATAGGGCTGGGGAGAGTGTGCCCTCTACTACCTACTACTACTTTTTCTTCTCCGTAGAACATACATACCTTGCCACCCTTGCCAGGGGTCTCCGATCCCTTACGGCGACTGGCCGAACTCCAGCCAAGGTGACCTTGGCGCACCTTGCCACACCTTGCCAAAATCGGCTCTTTTCGGCCATTTCCCAGGCGATGTGACCCTCAGAACGCATAGAGGGTCGCATGTCCAAAGCCCACGCCAAGGCCACAGCGACCGTCATCATGGCGCTCGCGGCCGTCACGTTGACCGCCTCGACTAGCTCTGCAGCCCCCAAGCCCGAGCTCATCGTCATCCCCATCGAACAGGTCGCACAGACCTACACCGCCCCAGACGTTCCCGCCCCCGAGCTCGACCGCGGGTCCTACTCCGTCAAGAAGCTCCCGCCCGTCGTCACGATGCCGGTGGCGACCACCGCCGTGTCCTCCGACTTCGGTGAACGCGAATGTAACTACGGGCCGTGCCCGACCTTCCACAAGGGCGTCGACTTCGCCATGCCGTACGGCTCCCCCATCAATGCGTTCGCTGACGGGGTCGTCATCTTTGCCGACTTCGACGCCGACTACGGCAACAAGGTCGTCATCGAGCACGACCTCGACGGCGAGCACTTCACCACCGTCTACGCCCACATCCGCGACGAGGGCACGTTCGTCACCGTCGGGCAGCGCGTGTCCGCCGGCGACCTCATCGCCGAGGTCGGTGAGACGGGCCTGAGCTACGGCACCCACCTGCACTTCGAGATCCGTCACGACGGCGAACCGGTCAACCCGCAGGGGTGGATCGCGTCCCACAAGGTCCGCCCGTTCGCGGGGTGACCCACATTTTCGTGCGGACTGCGCATGGAGGGTGTGTGACCCACCGTGGGTCCGTTCAGGAGTCGCCCATGACAGACACAGCAGCCAAGCCCAGCATCGAGACGCAGGAGATCACTGACGAGGACATCCTCTCGTCGGTCGCCAGCGCCGCGTGGATGGGTAAGAGCCTCGTCGTCGGCGACCGCGAACGCATCGAAGGCAACAAGGAGAAGGGCATCCGCGCCATCCGGCGCAAGAACCTCTCCGCCTCCACCGCGTCCAGCGTCTCCGGCTG
>CALALQ010000398.1 GCA_937925595.1 uncultured Demequina sp.
CGACGTGAGCCATCCGGTCACTGCGCTGCTGGAACCGGATGTCGTCGCGGACGGCGCGGGCCTCCTCGTTGTCGTCGAACGGGCCGATGACCTGGGGGACGTGGTGGTACGGGTCCGGCCACCAGACGACCACGAACAGGGGCCGCACTTCCCGGGAGAACCACGAACCGTTCGAGCGGGTCTTCATCTTCTTCACGGCAGCCTCACGAGCGTGTTCAGCGGAGGTGCGGCAGTCGTGGGAACGCCACGTCCGATCGCCGTCCTCATCAGGTCAGTGATGGCGTCTCGGGCCTGCTCGGAGCTCATCGAATCGGCAAGCTGGATGGTGGCGGTCCTTCCGTTGAGCGCCGCGGTGACGGTGCCGTCGAGGTCCAGCCGGAGGGAGGTGACCTCGTCCCAGCCGAACGCGTCGTCGGCGGTGCGCACGAACGTGTCACTGACGGTGAGTGCGACAGTCGGCTCGAACGCCTTCCGGAGCCGGGCGACGCGGACGGCACGGTCCACCGCGAACCACACGGTCAACGCCCAGAACGCGACCGGCGCGCCCCACAGCCCCGGCATGTCCCCGTAGCCGATGGCGGTGAACCCGGCGGGGACGAACAGGGAGACGACGGACACGGCCGCCGCGCCGAGGAGCCGGTGGGTGAGGCGGGTGCGGACATGAACGATGGGGGTGGCGTCGGTGTAGTACCGGCGGGGGCTGGTGCCGGTCACAGGGCGCTCGCCTCCATGGTGGTGACGACGGGGACGCTGAGGCGGGCGCCCACAGAGCGGAGGGCTGCGGCAGCGGCGGCGATACCGTCAACGGACATCCATTTCGCGAGGTCCGCGGTCTGCACCTGGCCGTCCTTCCGCACGAACCGGAACATCCCGGCTGCGGTGTGCTCGA
Organism: uncultured Demequina sp.; assembly: GCA_937925595.1. The sequence goes on from CALALQ010000398.1 coordinate 890, forward strand.
CGTGGGCGAGGCTGGTCCAGCTGGTGTACATGAACAGGGTCTGAACACCGACACCGTCGACGCGGAGGACCGGCTGGAACATCCGCCGGCGGAGCGAGCTGGAAGCGGCGTAGAACGACGCGAACGCGACGCAGCTCAGGATGCCGGAGAGGATGCTGGCGGCGTTGGCGGTGACAGTCCACACACCGGCGTCTCTGCCGACGAGGACGCTGGCAGTGGCGCAGAAGAGGGTAGCCGCGACGGCGGCAAGCGCACGGCGGCGTGCGGCCGCGAGGCGACGGTCGGCGACAGCGCTGTCGGGAAAGAACTGGTGGGTGGGGATGGGCTTGCGGAACATGGGCGGGTGTCCTTTCGACAGTGCCTCTATACGGTCGCTCGCTGAGCGATGACGATGTTGATGCCGTTGCGGGCGGCGGTGGAGAGCAGGTCCCCGTTCACCTCACCGATGACGGACGGGGACGCGCGGCGGCGGAGGTCGATGACGATGGGTATGGGGAGACTCCCCTCGACGACCTCAACGGTGCCGTCGACGGTGAGGGTCACCTCGCGGACGTGCTTCCAGGGGAACATCGCGGCGCACGCGGGGATGGAGACGTGAGTGTCGGAGATGGTGACGAGCTCGCCGCCCCCGAACCAGTCGGCGCGGCGGCGAGCGGACCGTTCGCGGATGAGGGCGATGGTGAGCATGAGGGCACCGGTGGCGGGTCCGATGTACAGCGCCCAGTTGGACGGGTCTGCTCCGAGAGCGAAGCCCGCGATGACGATGAGGGTCAGCACGCCGAACATGAAGGCCGCTTCGATGGTCCGGCGGCGAGCTTCGCGGCGGATGCTGACGATGAACACGTCATCGGTGACGTAGGTGCGGGGTTCCCTGGCGCTCATGTCGGTCACCGGCCCCGGAAGTAGCGGACGCCGAGGGCAGCGCTGACGGCGGCAGCGACGGCAGCGGCAATCGCGCACGCGGGTGTGGCGGGGTCCTGCTCGAGGTGGGCGGTCAACGTGGCTGATGCGAGCACGAGCGTGATGACGAGCCATGAGCCGAAAGACATGGCGGGGATGAGTTCCCGCTCGTCGGTGATGTTGGTCACGGTGCGCCTTTCAGTCAGGGACGCGGGATGGATGCGACACCTGCTACATGCGCAGTCCGGACCGATTCGCGGGTCAGGTGGCCAGGGCGAGGCGTGTGCACGCTTCGCTCTGGCGTCTTCCTTCTTCCGGCGACGGTTACTGTGGGTGCGCCGGAACCCCGCCTCGTAGAGCGTCACAGCGCGCTGACAGAACCGGCAGTCGCAGGGCGGCTGGTGCCTTTGGCGACGTTGCACGGGCCGCAGGCGGGGACGAGGTTCCACCAGGCGCGGGTGCCGCTGTGACGTTCCGCGACGACGTGGTCGCGGGTGTTCGGTTTGCGCGCGCCGCAGTAGTGGCAGGTTGCCCAGTGCGGGATCCGGCGACCGCACTCGACGGTGGCGATGCCGCACCTGCGGGCAACGTGGTCACGCACCCCCGGGTAGCGCGGAGGTCGTGGTGGGCGCGCGTCCGGGTCGCTCATCGGGAGCTGGCGCGGGCGCGGGCCTCCTCTTTCAGAGACTTGTGCACGAGGCAGGACACGTTCCTCTTCCCGGCGTAGTGGTCGAGCGCGCGACGCAGCTCGAGGAACTCGTCGTGACCGAGGAGCCCGGTGAAGCCCTTGGAGGCGACGGGCTTGTCGCCCTTGAACAGGCTCACAACATAGCCGGGGCCGACACGGACCGCGTCGAAGACGGAACCCCACGCGTACCCGGTCTCACCACCGAAGTTGATGCCGGAATGGTGCACGCTGCCGTGCGTGGTGTCCACGAGCTTGGCGACCTTCGACTTCGCGCTGGTGAGGCTGACAAGCGCGAACACGGCGAACGCGCCGGAGGCGACGATGAGCAGCATCGTCACGGTCGAGTCGAACGGGAAGAACATGAGGACGACACAGGCCGCGAGCACGGTGACAGCGATGAGCCACAGCTTCTGCTTCGGCTTCGCATACGTCTCGTGCGCCCACTTCTCGTCGGTGTCAGCGGCCGAGGCTCTCGGCGCCTGTGAGTGCGGTGTGCCAGTAGTACGCGCGGCCGGTCACCTTCTTGAAGCCGACGCGCTTGTACGACTTCGCGAGCTTCTTGCGCACAGCCTTCAGCTGGTCGGGGTCCATGTCGTCTGCGTTGAACGGTTCGGCACGCAACAGCACCAGCGTGGCATAGCCTTCACCGTCGAGCGTGTTCGCGGTCGTGTGCAGCAGGCGCGGGCCGAGACCCTGGCCGCGGTAGCGCTCGTCGATCGTCAGCGTCTCGACGATGAGCACCTTGCGAACGTCGGCGAGCTCCTCAGCGAAAGACGTCGCCTCGGTGAGCGCCTCCTCTGCGACACTGAACGCTTCGCCGCCTGCCCAGTCGAGTGCGCAGATGACGTCGATGAGGTCACCGCCGACACGGTCGATGTCGATGAGCTTGCCGTGCAGCTTCCCGATGGTCCGGCGCTCCGGACCCGCGTCGTCATCCTCGTCGTCGAACACCAGCAGCACCGCTTCGGTGTCGACGAGTGACACCCCGCTCGGGTCGTACCGGACGACGGTCTCCTCGGACGCGCCGAGCAGTGAACGGCGGACGGTGACGGCGACATCGACATGGTCAAGGTCGACAGTCTCACGGGCGGGGGCGACGGTGGTCATGTGCGGATGGTCCTTCACTGGGCGGGGGTGGAAACGCGCAACCTGTCACGTTCGGTGCGCGAGCTTGCGCACGATACCCATGCGCAGTCTGCCGGGTTTCGCCGGTCACGCACACAACGGCGGCAGCCGAGCCCGACGCGGCGACAGCCGCGGCACGTGTGCGCGCGGCAGCGCCTGCCCGAGTCGCCGGGGTGAGGGTGAGGCGACGAGGGCTATAGAAGAGAGCTCCCTCCCTCCCGTCGACCTTCTCTCCCTCCCTCAAGGCTTCGCCTTTCGGTCGGTCGTTTCGGTCTTTGGTCGGTCGGTCGCTGTCGGTCGCTTCGCTCCCTTGCGCTTCGCGTCTTGTTGTTGCGTTGTGTGGTCGCTGGGTCTGGTGTGCTGGGGATGCTGGGTGGTGACGTGTGTGGGCGCTGCGCTGCGTTCAGCGGCGTGGCGCTGCGTGATGTGTCGCTGGTGGGATCCTCGGTTCGGTGGTTGGTTTCTGCTGCTTGGGTGGGGGTTCGTTTCGTGTCGATGTGTTGCGGTGTGCGGCGCTGTGTTCGTGATGTTCGGTTCGGTCGTGATGATGCTGTTCGCTGCATGTTGTGACGTGAGGGTCGATGGGTGGCCGGCGTCGCCGGGTCTTGCACCAGTGGTGCAAGGTGAAGCTCCTTGATGCGTAGTGCAGCGGGACGCTGCACGGACCGTGGTCCTGCCCGCAACGCGGGGCCCTGACCTGAGGTTGTGAGTGCCGCTTCGCGTCACGCTCCCCCATCACCTCCCACAGATTCACCGTCACCACTCATCCCGTTCACGTACCTCACCTTCCCCAGTCCCATCCACATCACTCGTCTCGTCCGCTTCGAAGCGACCCGCAGCACCTCGAACCCGCTCCTCACCTCTGTGACCCAGGCACGCAAGCTGTGTTCGATGCCCGCGAATGCGGGAATCGGACAAGCGAGCCAGACGACGACAGAACCCGCCACTGGACGCACCGTGAGAGCAGGATGCGGCAAGCCGCGGCGATCCGACCTGATGAGCACGTACCGGGAGGGCGCGCGCAAGAAGGCTTGGAACGCCATGTAGCGGATTGACGCAGCATGATCGAACAAAAGTGCGAACAGGGGCGGGTGACGGAGGAGACGGGGAGCGGCTTCGGGCGGGTTGCCATACACAGAATGGGCGATTATCGGGGTCGCCAGAGCGCCCGAAATCCCTCTGGGGCCCCCGATTCTGCACGGCGCGCGCATAGGGGTTCTGTCTCAATCGAACATTTGCTCTCGCGCGGGCCCGCGCGCAGCGAAAGGACCCCATGCACTCCTCGATCGCCTACCGGTTCACCACGGCCGGAAGCCTCGAATCGAACCCGACCCTCATCCGCCAGCGCGCGTCCGTCGCCCTGTCGGTGGCCCCGTCCGGTTCGACGTTCCTGACGCGGCGCGAGGGCGCGATGCTCGCCCACTACCTCGTGATGCCCGGCGCCGGTTCCGGCGACCCGATCGCTGCGGCGAAGGCTGTCGCCGCGCACGCTGAGCAGGTCGAGTCCCCGAACCTCGCGGACGTGAACGCACTGAGCGTGCTGATGATGCCGGCCGCCGGCGTGCCGGGAACGAACCCGCAGATCAACGCTGAGATCGCCGCTGTCGTGGACGCAGCGTCGTCTGTTCTCCGTGATGGCGAATGGGTCGCGGGTGTCATCCGCCGCCCGAGCTCCGGGGAGATCAACGCGCACACGAAATGGCTCGGACAGTTCGGTGTCCGCCAGCACCATTCGATGGAGCCGAACGCGGTCGCTATGAGCCTGTGGGCAGGGGCTGGCTCCCCCGGTCAGGCGAACTCGATCCTGCAGCAGGTCGCAGGTGCCCTCCCCGGTTTCGACCTGCCGCGCGCAGCTCACGCCATCGGGTCGAAGAGCACCCGGCTGGCGTGCTTGGGCATCACCGTGGCCGGTGCCGCGTACGCGCTGGCCCCGAACTTCGTCGAGGTCGAGCTGCCATACAACGCGGCCGGGTGGGCCGCCGCCGGTGTCGGCGCGGCGGGCCTGGTCCTGTCCGTGATGAACCGGCTCCCGTCGCGTGACAAGCGGCTGCGGAAATCGCTCGCTGTGGGCCTGCTCCCGGCGCCGCCGAAGCGGGTCATGCCTGCCGCTGGTGCACGCAAGGAGAAGGTCAACGACGAGGGTGTCATCACACAGCAGGCGCGCAACGCCGAGTACCCGCTGCACAACGAGTCGTACCTGGTCGGTGCCATCACGCCGTTGACGCTTGTCGCCCCTCACGCCGGTGCCCAGTCCGGCGGTGGCGCGACCGCGGCGCGTGCTGTCCCGCCGCAGCTCATCGGCGCGCTCGGCCCGCTGTTCGGGACAGCCGGTGACGGCACGAGCGTGCACCTGACCGACGCCGGCGACTGGCGTGGGCTCGTCGCGCTCGGCGCAGCTGGGTCCGGCAAGTCCGCACTCCTCCAAGGCATCTGGGGGTACGACGCCGCGCGCAAGACCGGGCAGGTGCACCGGCCAACCGGGAAGTTCAACTCGATGGTCGCGTTCGACACGAAGGACGGTGCGTCCGCCGCCGAGTACATCGCCTGGTCGCGTGCTGCGGGGCTGCCGGTCATCGAGACCGCTGAGCAGTACAACGCGTGGGCCAAGAGCGAGGTGAAGCAGGCGCCGCTGGTCGTGTTGAAGGTCGCCGACCAGACCGCCGACCTCGGACTGGAACTGTTCCCCGGCGAGGGCGATTCGATGAACCGTGCACGCCGCGCGGTCGCCGCCCTCAAGTACACGTTCGGTGCGAACGCCATCGGTCCCGAGTCGTTCGCGACCCTCAGCCGCGTCCTCATCGGAGCGTTCGCGGTGACACCGGCGATCGCTGCCGAAGCGGAAGTCGAAGTGGGCCGTTCCGCGTTCTACTACGCCGGCCTCCTGCTCGGCACGCGAGGGGATGAAGCCGGTGCCCGGCTTGCGCAGGCGCTGCGGTCCGCGGGTGAGCGTGACAGCAACGAGGACGCGCTCGACGCGTTCGGGTACATCGCCCCGCTGTACGACCCGAAGGTGACCGTCGCCGCCCGCGCACGCTTGCAGCAGGCACCGCAGAACAAGATGGAGCAGATGCTCGCCGCCGAACAGTGGTGGTCCCGCGAGGCCCGCCCTTCGTGGCGGGACCTGCTGCAGCACAACGCGTCCATCGTCATCGACTTCGGCGCAAAGAACGACTTCCTCATGGACGAGGAGCAGCGGTCCCAGCTGGCCAGCCTGATGCTGTACACGCTGCACGAGGAGATCAAGCTTTCGTGCGTCGGATGGCAGGAACAGAACCGGCTCGTGTCCATCTACGCCGACGAACTCAAGCACATCGCCGCGAACTCCCCCGACGTCATCAACTGGGCCCGCCAGGACGGCCGCAGCTTCGGTGTCCGCCTCATCGTCGCAACCCAGGAGCCGGAGCAGCTCGAGGACTCGGTCCGCAAGACCGTCATGGGCCTTGGGACGCTCGTCGCGTTCCGCCAGTCGGAGGAGTCGGTCATCCGCGCGGTGCTCTCGAACATCTCCGTCGACGGGACCTCGTGGGAGCAGAAAGACCTGTCGCAGCTGCCGGACTACCACGCGATCGTCCGCACCCACGATGGCGGTACGCCGCTGACCGCGTTCACCGCACGGGTCGCGTTCTTCCGTGGCATGCGAGGGCACGAGTTCATCACCGCACAGAACACCGTCGGTGGCGGTTCGGCGAGCGCGCCGGCGCCCGTCATCGACTCGGGAATCAAGTTCGCCGCGTGGACCCCGGGTGAGCAGAACCCGTGACCGAGCTCGTCCGTCTCCCGTCGCGTACGCCGTTCCATCCACGGCGTACGGCGCTTCGCGCTGACCCGTTCTGGTCGGCGATGTGGCGACCCGGTTCCATCGGTGACTGGTACTCCGCTGAGGACCTCCGTGCGCTCGCGCGTGCAGGCATGAGCGAGGTTCCGAAGTGGCTGAGCATGGACATCGACGAGGCCCGAGAACGCGTCCTCAACCCACGCAACCGGGAGACGGTGATGCGGGTGCTCGCCGCGCTCGACCAGTGGCGGACCATGTCGGTTCAGCAGCTGGAAGCGCTCACCGACATCTCCGGTTTCGCGAAGGGTGACGTGTCGCTGCTGTCGGCGATGTGGAACGCCGGGCTCCTGGAAATCTGCGTCCTCGGTGCCGCGTTCCGGAAAGGCCCCCGCGACCGTGACGGGATCCTGCTGCGGCCGACGAAGAAGACGGTGATGCACACCGAGTTTGCGGAGACCCTGTCGTACGCGGAGTGGGTGTCGATGACCGCCGGGCTCGACCTGGACGCGGACCGACAGTACGCGCGGCACAACATCCTGGCTGCCGAGTTCGCGCTGCGGATCTCCGAGTTCGGGAACGTCGGCATGGTCCTCGGGGAGAAGCTGTCGAGCATGGCGATGCTCGCGTACTCCGGTGTCGGCGCCGACGTCCCATCAAGCGGCGCTGCTGGCAGCTCGGACCTGACGCTCATCCGCCCGGACGGTCTCCGTATCGCAGTTGAAGTGACAGCGACGGTGTCTGGCGGCTGGTTCTACGACAAGGTGGAGAAGCTCGTGCGCACCCTGCACCGGCGGCCGCTGGCGGAGACCGGGCTGTGCGTCCTGTTCGTCGTCGCACCGCGCCGCGACGAGACCGAGGCGCACCCCCGTCAGGTGATGAAGAAGGTCAAGCGGGACGTGCAGAAGGCGGTGCAGGCGTACCCCGGTCACGCGCTCGACCCGACGGCTGCGCGTGTGGGTGTCGTGTCGTGGACGGACCTGTTCCCTGCCGAAGGGGAGGCTGCTCCCGACTTCGGGATGCTGCCTGTCGAACGTCCCGTCGGCGCCGGGTACATCGGTAACGCAGACGACGAGTCGGTGTGGGTCCGGTCGCACTTCCTGAACCCGCAGTCCGTCCCGTTCTCCCCGCACGACACCCGGAAGATGACGGCGGTGTTCGGCAACGGAGCTGGGCTGCGAGGCGTCCCCCACGTGTTCCGTCGCAAGCCCAGCTGGAAGCTGATGAGTGACCTGGTCTCCAAGCGTGCCGGGCTCCTGCACCTGGTCGGCGGCGGCCGTCAGCGCGGTGGGGTGAAGGCTCCCGGGATCCCGGAGCGGATGCTGTTCTGACAGGCGCGAAGTCGCCTGTGCGACAGGCGCGAAGTCGCCTGTGCGACAGGCGGTGTCCGCGGCTCCCGGTAGATTCATGCGCATGAAGAAGACCGCAGCGGCCCTGGGGATGGCCGCCGCTCTCCTGCTCGCAGGTTGCGCGTCCGCATCCCCGGCCACCTCCGCCCCCGAGGCCCCCGAGACGACGCCGACGCTGACGCCGGAGGCGTCCCCGACGGGGCTTCCTGCCGTGTCGCTCGAGACGACCTGCACGTTCCTGTTCGGCACCGACTTGGACGGGCCGCTGACGGTAGCGACTGACATCATCCTGCAGGTCGCCGAGAACCCGGTGCTGTCGAAGCTGGACCGCACCGAACTGGACGACACCATCGGAGACCTGGAGCGGGCGTCGAAGAACGCCGCCGACGACGTGAAGCCGTACATCGACGCGGCCGCCGCCCCGCTGCAGACGATGGCCCGAGCGCTCGACGGCAGTGGCGAGGACGAGCTCAGCTTCGACGACTTCAAGGTCGCCGGCACCGAACTCATCAACCAGTGCCACCCGTACCTGGAAGACTGACCGGGGGCTGACACCGTGCCGATGGTGGCGACGCTCGACGGGGAGCAGGTCACGTCCTGGTCGATGACCGATGACGCCTGGGCTCAGCTTCGTGCGTCCTATCGGACGCGCGAGCTTCGGATGACCTGTGGCGGGCCGGGCATCCCGAAGACGAGCACCCGAGGCCTGAGGTTCTTCGCCCACTACCCGAAGCAGGACTGCGGGCTCCACCTGACCGGGCCGGAGACCGCCGAGCACCAGCTCGCGAAGACGACCCTCGCCGACGCCGCCCGCGCCGCCGGGTGGGACGCGCAGGTCGAAGCCGTCGGACCTTCGCGGGAATGGATCGCGGACGTGCTCATCACCAGGGGCGACGAACGGGTCGCGCTCGAAGTGCAGTGGTCGCCTCAGAAGCTCGAGGACTTCGAAGCGCGCACCGCGAGGTATCACGCCTCCGGAGTCAAGTGCGTCTGGTTCACCGGGCCCGCCAACCACAAGCACAGCCTGCCTGGCGGGTATCAACTCGACGGGAACGCCGAGGACGGGCTGACCATAACCGTCCCGAGCACCCTTGGAACCCACGGGCGTAGGGTGCCATCACTTCGCGAAGGGGCTGAGAACCTATTCTCCGGAGCGTTCCGGAGCACGGCGCAGGTGAAGGTGAAAGTCCTCCGCATCGACCACATGCCGTTCCGGTGCTGGTCCTGCCAGGGTTGGTCCTCCCGCTGGTTCATCGGAGCCGCGCGGGGCACCTCCCGATGCGGGAAGGAAGTCAGGCTGAACCTCGAACGGACCGGGCATGGTGAGATGCCGATCGCTTCCGGCGAGCTGGTGCCGGCGGCAGGTTACGACGGAGAGACGGCGTACGGGCCTGAGTGGGGGACGTTTGCGCAGGCACGCCCCGAGGAGCACGCGCAGAAGGCTGTATTCGCCCACCTCGCTCGGCATCGGATGTCTCCGCCGTGCTCTTACGCGCGACGCACATCGAAACAGGTGCCGTCCGGCTACATCGCCGCGGTGTGCCCACGTTGCGGCTCGATGCAGGGCGACGCGTACTTCGACCCGAGGTTCCCGAGGTTCCAGCAGGTCGGAGTCCCGTTCGCGTCGCAGGTCACTGTGCCTGCACGCCACTGGTGCACAGACGTCGGCGACGGCAGATGTGAGGATGTGCCAGGGGATGCGACGTCGTTCCCGATGGCACACCAGACTGTCTCCGTCGTGCGGGTCTAGGACGGGAGCGCTCCGGCGTTTGCGAGGGCGAGCACGAGGGCTGCGAGCCCAGCGACCGAGGTGACCAGGCGGATGACCTTCTTGAGGACGGCGGCGCCGATGAGCAGGACCACGCCGACGATGGCGAGGGTCATCGGGTCGATGGGCAGTTCCATGGGCGTCCTTCCGTGCGGGTGGGTCACCCCCCACATGCGCAGCGGCGGCACCTTTTCCGGGTCAGAGCAGAACTGAGGGGCCGTTCCCCCCGAATCGGCCCCTCAGCAACTTTGCGTCGCACGCACAGATTAGACCGGGCTCACGACATTGGGAAGATGTTTGCGCCGAACGGTCGAACGGTTCGCTCGGCGGATGTCGCCGGAGTTCACGACGGGGTGGTCTCGCGGATGTGGCGGATGACGGTGAACCGCTGGTGAGCCTTCTCCGAAGGTGAGACAGGGGTCCAGTGGCCGTGCCACACACCCTGACGCGAACAGATGTCCTCACCCATCCTCTGGCACCACTTCACGCGCGGCACCCACCGGAAGTAGGTCTCCTCGATGACCCGGGTGTAGTCCGGTCGGAGCTTACCGAGGACAATGAGAGCCGCCTCGTCCACCTGCGCCGGCGTGAGCCCGTGGCCGCGCTGGATGGCGCCGAGGCCTTTGTCTGTGGCGATGAGGGCGGGGTACTCAGGCATCTTCAGGCTCCCCGATCGCTTCGAGGACGGCCTTACGGAGGTCGTTCGCTTCGACAGCCTGCTTAGTGGTGACCGTCAGCCCCCACTGGGCGGCAATGAGCAGTCGGATGGCGTCGAGCCGCTCATCGTCGGGCATGTCGAGCACACCTTCAGAGATGGCGAGGATGATGCGGATGAGGGTCGCGTCGGTGACGTTGACGGGCATGGGTGCTCCCGGTGTGGGGACCCCGCGCCGGGCGGTCGCGGGCGTGTCGCCTATGCGCTCAGCATCCGGTAGACGGCTTCGTTCTGCTCGAACTGCTGGCGCGGGAGGAACCGGGCAAGGTTCCAGAGCACACCGTCGTCTGCCCTGCTCTCACGAATCCGCTCGACGGAGTAGCGGGTCGCGTCCTCGTCGACGTAGTACGGCTTCGGGTCCAGCGGGAGGAGTTCAGCGCCGTCGGTGAGCTCTGAGTAGCGGGTGAGGGCGTCATCGACGGTGCCGTACACCGTGCACGTCACCGGCACTTCCATCCTGCTCCCGTGGCCTTTGATGACCCAGACCCGGTCGGTGATGAACGCGGTGCTGCCGGCTGCGCGCCCCGTCGGGCGGTTCGCCTGCTGCGCACGGATGGCGGCGTTGAGGACGGTCACCTCATCCTGGCCCACGATGTCGGGGCGGAGGAGACCCGTCGCGACGAACTGGACGTCGACGATGGCGGCTCCCGCCGGGATGGCGGCGATGGTTTTCAGGTCGAGCGGGATGACATTTTCGACGGCGGTCATATCCTGTTCAAGCGCAGTGACCAGTGCTGATTCGGGTCATGGAAGTTTCTGGACTCAGTCCAAGAAAAACATGGACGCCCGTCCAAAGTTGTACTCAGTCCACGTTCTTTTCCGGACTCAGTCCAACAAGTGCGTTTTCGGCGATCTTCAGCCAAGGTTGGCAAGCTCTGCCAAGGTGACCTTGGCTGGAGAGAGCCCAGTCGGC
>CALALQ010000399.1 GCA_937925595.1 uncultured Demequina sp.
GGGTCCCCTCGCGGCGCCAGGCGCCTGATGCATGGGAAGCCAAGCGAACCCAGCGCCCATAAAGGTCGCGCGCCGAAACACCAACGGACGATGCCCCTTCGGATTCCCGACATCCAAGGGCGTTGGCCCGTTCGCGCCATCCACGAAACGGCCCACGTTCCGGTCGGCGCCGTCCTCCACATTGGCCTCATATCCGCATCGGGCGGTGCGCCGCTCCTATGACGGCCAGGAAACCCGCGTCTTGCTCGCTCATAGCTGCTGTCCGCCGAACCTGAACGGTGGTGGACCCAGTTCGGCCGTACCTCCGGCTCACCGGCCGCCGCCCGTGAAGACGTGTGCGCCCGCTCTGCCTGTGACCTCCAGGTTACAAGCAGGCTCCGCTCCTGAGCGAAGATGGGCATCGTGTCCGCCTTCGCAATCAAGCCCACGCTCGTCGGGAAACTCGTCACACTGCGTCCGTTCGTCGACGCTGATCTGCCACACCTCGGCGAGATTCTCTCCGATCCCGAAGTGCGGATGTTCACCGGCTCGGTGAATACCTCATCGCAGGCGCACAGCGGTCCCCGTGAGCTCACGGACCGTGAGCGGGCTTGGTATCTGTCCCGGAATCAGCAGGAGGACCGACTTGATCTTGCTGTCGAAGACAACGCAACTGGGCGTTGCGTTGGGGAGGTCGTGATCAACGAGTGGGAGCCGGAGAACCAGATCTGCAACTTCCGCACGTTCATCGGCCCTCTCGGACGTGGTCGAGGGCTAGGCGGCGAAGCGATCAGCCTGCTGATGGACTACGTGTTCGAGAACACGGATGTGTTCCGTGTGGGCCTGGAAGTTTTCGCGTTCAACCCGCGCGCTCAGCACGTCTACGAGAAGGCGGGCTTCGTCACGGAAGGTCGAAAGCGCGCGGTACTGGTGTTCGACGGTCAGCGGATCGACGACATCGCGATGTCGCTTCTTCGGCCGGACTGGGAGGCCCGTCGGCAGACCGGTCAGCTAGACGGGTGAAGCTGTCGCTGCTTCCGCAGCAGCACGATGCCGGCGACCAGGTACGTGAGGGGCCAGAGGACGAGCACCCACCGGAACGCGCTGTCGCCCCCGGCGATCATGATCGCCCAGCTTCCCAGGGAGACCACGAGGGCGACTACGAGATAGACCTTGGACCGGTGGAGCCAGACGTAGGGCAGGAAGTGGGCGCCGCCGATAGCGGCGAAGGTCGCGGGGACGAGCGCGGGATTCACCGTGTACATCATGATCACGGCCGGGAGCGCGACGATCTGCACCATCGCGAGTTGCACCGACAGCGAACGAAGCGGATGATCTGCCTGCATCGGTCCGGTCCCGAGACGCTTCTCCAGAGCGAAGGCGAGCGGCAGGGCCACTCCTCCCTGGAATAGCACAACCAGAACCGCCTGCTCCAAGGGCAGGAAGAAGGACACGATCAGAGCGGCGGTCAAAGTCGCCGCGAACGCGAAGAACCAAGCAGAACCCTGGGCGGCCGTCGCCGACGCAGAACTGCGGGCTCGATCGACGGTCCACACGTCGGTATCGGTACTCACTCGACCGATTCAACCGGACAGACGACCCGATTTGCAAAGCGACGGATGCGCGCTCCGAACCCGCCCCCGACGATTACTCCCGCCCGATCAACCGGTCCAATAAAATCTCCGTATGCTTGACCGCTGGGACCCCCTCATTCTGATCCACGCCGTGGCGGCTGCCTACGCCCTGCTGTTGGGGATCGTGCAGCTCGTGCGCCGCCGCAAAGGGGACCGCCCTCATCGTGTCATCGGCTGGACCTGGGTGATTGCGATGGCCATTGTGCTGTCCTCGTCCTTCGGCATTCGGACGATCTCAGGCGGGTTCGGGTGGCTCCACGCTTTGTCGCTGTTCACCGCCTTCACGGTGACGATGGGGGTCGTTGCCGCGAGAAGACACCAGATCAAAGCCCACCGATCATTCATGGCCGGTAGCTACTTCGGTCTACTCGGAGCTTTCATCGGCGTTCTGGCGGTGCCCGAACGGCGCATCCCGGACACCGCCGTGAATCAGCCCCTCCTCTTCGCGCTCTTCGTCGCCGCCATCACCCTCACAGCAGCGGCAGCAGTCTGGGGTGCGATCAAGTGGGACCGCCCTGCCCGAAGGGGGCACTCAATTCCGGGGACGATCGTTCCCGACTGACGAGAGGTTCACATCTTGACCGCGTCCGGCTCAGCGGCCAGCCCACCGGCACCCGTTGCGATCCGGTGAAGAACCGCCGCCTGTGGCCTGCTCCAGGGTCGGTCGGTGTGAGCTGTCCGATCGGTCGCGCTTCTTGCTCTGAAGCGGGACCGGCAGTTGGTCTGATCGAAGCCCCTGATGAGCTCGCGCTAGGTCGGCATCGCGAGGGTCAACGCTCCGCAGAGGCAGACGGCCCCGCAAACGGCCAAGATTGCCACGCTCGCGATGGGTCGGGTTGAGAGACAGACCACCCCGAGGGCGAACCCCAGCACGGTCCACATTGTCGGGACGCCAAGCGCCATCAGCGCAAGTCCGAAGGGGACCCCAAAGGCCGCGACGACGCCTGATGCGATCACGATCAAGACCAGGCCCGCTGCGAAGAGGAGGAGCAGGTGGCGGCCGCGACCGGTGTGTCTGCGCGCACGCTGCGCTACTACGAGAAGGCCGGGCTGATCGAGCCGGTCGGGCGGAACGCGCCGGCTCTCCGCGGTCTACTGCGGCTTCCCGCGGGCCCTGAACGCGACCTTTGCAGCGAAGAAGGTCTTCGCGGACCGCGGGCTGCTCCCGGTTGCATGAGGGTAGCAAGCGACATCCACGATCCCCGGGCTCGCCGATTCCTGGATCGGTATCGAGAACTGAGTGAACCGCAGGAGATGGTGGGCGAGCTTTTCGCCGCCAGGGTGCTGGTCTCCGATCCCAACTCCTCCCGGTGCATCCCTCGGCACTACCTGGCAGCAGGTATCGCGCAGCGTGAGGTGGAGATGGGCGCTGTCGGCCTCATCCGCACTTTGCTCTCCGATTGGTCCACGGTGCAGCTCGGGGCAGCAACTCTGCTCGTGATGACGGAGTGGAGGCTGCAGTTTGAGAACGCGGTCTCGGGAAACGTCGAGATCGCGTTGCTCTCCGACTACTTGCTGCGGCAGGAAGGCGATGGGATGAGATGCATCGCCTACCTGGCACGTCAAGACGTCGCGGGTGAGCTGGCCGATCACGGTCTGCAGTAGCTGGCAAGCGGAGACCCGAAGCGTCCCATCAAGACCGGCGCGAGAGGCGTTCTCCGCACTCGGGCGAGCCCTCCATCGAGGACCCGCCCGAGCCGGCGTCACGCCGCGGCGACCGCCTGGAGCACGTCGACCTTGGCGGCGCGCCGCGCCGGACCGATCGCGGCCAGCACGCCGGCGACGGCGGCGAGCGCGATGTAGATCGCGAGCCGGTCGCCGGGGACGTCCACGACCGTGAGGCCCTCCTCGACAAGACCTCGTGCCAAGGCGGCGCCGAAGGCGAGGCCGAGCACCGCACCGAGGAGTGCCCCGAGCAGTGCGACGATCACCGCCTCCCAGCGCACCAGAGCTCGCACCTGGCTTCTGGTCATGCCCACGGCGCGGAGCAGGCCGAGCTCCCGCGTCCGTTCGAAGACCGACAGCGCGAGCGTGTTCACGATCCCCAACAGCGCGATGAGCACCGCGAGCAGCAGGAGCATGGTGACCACCGCGAGCAGCTGGTCCACGGTCTGCGCCTGGGTCTTCGTGAATGACTCCGCGTCGTCGAGCTTCGCGTTCGGGTAGGCCGCTGTCACGTCGTCGAGGTCGGCGCGGACCGCCTCCAGGTCGGCACCGGTCCCGACGGCCACCAGCATCGCCATGTCGAGTGGGGATCCGCCGTTCGCGTCGTTCGTC
>CALALQ010000400.1 GCA_937925595.1 uncultured Demequina sp.
GGACCTACGTGTGAATCGCGCTCACCTGCACACCCTCGCCACCGACATCTGGCGTACCACCCAACCCGACGACCCGGCGGCGGCACCGTACGCCCAGGCCGAGTGGGCGTTTATCTCTGGAAAGTCGGTCTCTCACCGTCGCGCAGCGCGGTGGATCATCTCGCTCCATCGATACGAATCCTTCTGGGATGAGCATGACCGCCCACCCCGCGAGAACACCCGTGCGCGTCACACCCTTCCCGGCGAAGAGCGACGGCTCGCCGAGTGGGCCCGATACCAACGACGCTTCGAACAGCGACTGAACGCCTACCAGCGAGCTCGACTGGAAGTGTCGCCAGCGTTCGAATGGGACCCTCGAACGGCGCATTTCCAACGTCGTCTTCTCGCCTGTCACGAGCACCGCCGACTCACTGGAGATCTGCCGCGGCTCGACAGCACCGACGCGACGGAGTTCGCGCTTGCGCGATGGCTCGGGAGGCAGCTTGGCCGGCTCCAGCGTGGGGAACTGGGTTCTGCTCAAGCAGCTCAACTGAACGCGCTCCTCAACCCCTGGGACAACCGCTACTAGGAGACTGGCCGCCGCACCACGGTGAGATCAGGCGTGGCGAAGCGCGCGGCTACGACGTCCGGTGCAGATCATCGATCAGCTCCAGCACCGTTGAGGGGTCGCCGCCGCGCAGCAACCATTGAATCGGCGAAGACCCATCGAGCTCCTCACGCGGCGCGCACAAGACGACGTGCCGGTCGAGGTCGTCGAAGTCTTCCGGAAACGCATCTATGGCTGCGCGCAAACCCGGGACGACTTCATCGAATGGCAGGTCGGCGAGACGATCCAAGCGTCGGCACTCCGCGTCTGAGCGAACCGCGGACCAGACGATCCAGTCCTCGGCGTCCCGCCGCCCTTGATCGGCGAACACGTGCGGAGGGACCCCACCTTGAATCGCGAACGCGATCTGGTCCTCGCTGAGCGGTTGCACGGTCCGCGCGTCGCCAAGCTCGTCCGTGACCGCGACGACCGCATCCGTCAGACGTCGCAACATCGCGACCGCCTCGCTTGCTAGTGCGTCATCATCGACGGGCTTCGCTAAATTGAGGCGCTCCAGGAGCTGGAGCGCGTCTCGGGCCGCATCGCCGATCGCAGCAGCCCGCGCCGCATGATCGGAACGTGCGGGCGAGTGCGGTGGTGACGGCTCCGCGTCAGCGTGGGAATGGGTCGGCATGGCCGGATCCTTCCGGTCACCTCCGACATTCGGGTCGGATCGCGCGTTGGTCGGCGGACGGCGCGATCTCAGCGGGTGGCTCCGCGGCATCTTCTCGCGCGCCGCCGACGCCAACACGCCGGCCGGTGGCGGAGCGCACGTCGTCGCAGACTGACCCGATCTCGCCGACTCAACGACAGACGCGAGCGGTGCGCTTCGGCCACGCTCTACCGTATCCATGGATGTGGCCGGCCGACGGCGCGGGAGGGTCGAAGGATGGGGCAGGGCGGGGATGACCGCTACAGGCCGGTGGTCGCGGTCGACATCGACGGCGTTCTTCGGCTGCGCCGCGGGAACGTCGCCGGCTCAGAGCGGCTCGGCGCGTTTGTTGCGGAGGTGACGGTTCACCGTGACGCCTATCCGACGGTCTTTCACAGTGCTCCGGACTGGGACGATGACGGCCTCTCGACCAAACGGCATCTGTTTTCCGGGATCGGAGCTGCGTGGGTGCAGTCGCTGCTCGACCGGGGCGTCGAGGTGGTGTGGGCGACGACCTGGCAGGAGCACGCGAACACGTACTTCGCGCCGATCCTGGGCCTCCCACCGTTGCCGGTAGCGGTCGTCGGTGACGAGGAGCGGGAGTGGGGGCCGGCGGAATGGAAGAGCGTGCAGCTTGCGAGAGGGTTCCCAGGGCGTCCGCTGCTATGGGTGGATGACATGCCGCCGATGTGGGCCGCGTATCAGCTGAATGGGCTGCGGAGCCCACGCGACCGAGCACTCACCCGGCTGCAGTGGATCCGCGACCCGACTGTCGGAATCACTCACGAGGACGTGGCGGAGATGGACGAGTGGTTGACGTTGACGACCCATGACGCCGGGCACGCTGAGCTGCGTCGCCGTCGGCGCCGCCAGCGGGATCGGGACAGAGACGAGGCCGACACACTCCGGTTCGGGTCCCGCGCGCGGGCCCGCCAGTATCGGCGCACGCGGGCCGCACTGTTCGACGCGATCGACCGCACGGACTTTGCGGCCGCCGATGTACTTGCCGCGCACTTGCTGGAACACGACCCCCCTGATCTCAATGCGATTCGGGAGGTCGCGTACAAATGGCTGAAGGACGAAAGGCATGTGCAGGCGATCCTCGGCATTGCGGTGCAGTTCTGAGGTGCGCCTCGAGATGCGAACCCGGGGAGTGTGAGGTGCCGGTCGACGGAATCCAACACGAAGAGGGGAGCGAGCGCATCCCGAAGATCGCCCAGACCCGCGTTCAGCCGCTTACCCCGGCGGTCGCTGCGGCCCTGCATGCGACAGAGGACGCGTGGCATCGCATCGAGCAGGAGTTCGGACTGCTGAGTGCGGCGCACGTATCGCAACTCCTCGGAGCCCGTACCACGAATCACAACCTGGCGAACGAGATGCGCGCCCGCGGCGAGCTGTTCGGCGTTCAGAGGCGCAATCAGTACCTCTACCCAGGATTCCAGTTCGACGCGCAGAACGGGACGGTGTGGCCATGGGTCAAACCCCTGCATGAGCTGGCGAGCGACGAAGGCGTCGCGGCCGAGGACGTGTTGCTGTGGATGGTCCACCCGACCACCTACCTGGGTGTCAACGAGGATGGGACCGCGCCTCGGCCAGTTGATGTCGTCGACAACGCACGGCTCCTGCTGAGCGTGGCGGCCAGGGCATGGGACGCGCGTCGATGACATCATCGCCATCAGCGTCTCCCGGCACTAACGGTCAGTTGTCACCGATTAGCTCCTCACGCCCCTGCGTCTGTCGTCAACCCTCTGCGAGGATTGTCGCTTTGAGGGATGCAGCCTCATCAGCCGTTACCAACCCCGCTTCTTGAAGCTTTGCGAGGCGCTCCAACTGGGTGAGCACGTCCGGAGCCGGATCTATCGAGAGTTCGGTAGGCGCGGTGGTCATGGACCGTCTCTGTGCGGCTAGAGCATTAACTCGCTGCGCGAATGCACGCGCCGCGCCCGCAGCATCGGGATGGATCTGCAGCGGCCAGCTCCATGACGTTGAGCCAATGATGAGCTGTGCGGAACGCAAGTCATGTGTCTTCTTCGATGGGGCCGCCAGCGCCGGAATGATCGCGGAGCCGGGAAGGATCGACCCTATGGCCGCCGAGGTCAGGCTGGCCCGCGTAACGATCTGCTTCTGCCCGTCGAGGAAAACCTCAGCGGTGGTGTGTTCATCGATGGGGTAGGCGTCTGTGCCGCGGACGATGCGGTCGTCGTACAGCGTCACTTTGCCGAACCTTGCGACAGGCTGCGGATTCCGGATGCCGTGTTGTGCACGAAGGGCGGCGATCGCTTCCTCGACGCGTGCCTCACCTCCGTCGAGTCGCTGCGACCGCGCCCAGTTCTTGACGCGCGCCGTCTCGAGCCCCTCCGCGTGGATGTCGCCGGCCAGCAGCGCCTCCTGCACCGACGCCAAGCGCTGCTCAAGCACGGCGTCCTTCATGCCGGCCTGGAGTTTCTTTCGTTCCTGTCGGGTCAACTTTGCGCCCGTCCCCGCGGACCTTCCGGCAACCTCAGCGTGTGCTGCCGCGACCGCTGCCACGAACGGTTCGATCTTGACGGCCATGTCTTTCGGAACTCCGAACGACTTCCGGGTCATGTCCCAGACGAGCCGAATCTTCCGATCTGAGAGGAGTTCGATCGTCCCAAATGCGTCATAGGGGACGGCCACGTAGTCGGCGCCGATCGAGGTCTTTCCCAGCCGGGTAGTCGCGGTCAGGATCAGACCATTGGCCGTTCGACCTAGCGTGACACCCTCCAGTTCAACTGTCTCGAGGATCGCCTCACGTCCACTCCCGAGACCTGGAATGAAGGTCTCTGGCTGGATCGCCTTCGCGTTTGCGCGCGCGGCGGCGAACGCTCGTTCAAGGGCAGGGATGTCCCGCTTGGTAACGGTGGAGAGCTTCTTGACGACACCATCGACTCTATTGATCTGGATAATGTCGGCGAGGCCTGTCACCGCGAAGCTCTCGATGTCCCTGAGTGGCGTGCTAATCGGTGATGAAACGCCGTCGTGCGTCAAGATCCGCATGTTGGTGATAGCGAAGTGCGGGTTGAGCGCTGTCCCGCAATCGCCGATAAAGAAGAGAGTCTCGTCGGGTATGAGGTTGGGTTCGATAAGGGCAAGCCGCTTGTCCAACTTCTTCGCCGACCAGCCTCGCGGGTGCAACGGCCACGACTGGTGCTCGAGGTCTGCGGTTGACTCGTCCGCCGACTCCGAGCGCACGTCGTTCACGTTCTCTGACCGTTGCTGCTGGGGAAGGTGAATGTGCTCGGTCCACATTGACCCGTCCCACCAACGCAGTCTTCCAGCGCCGCTAGGGTCGGCGTACCAGCCGGCCGGAACTGCCTCATCGCCGCGTGCCAATGGTCCCTCATCCGTGCTTGTTGACGTCGCAATCTCGTGCGCACAGTCTGCCACCCGCGATGAGGAGTTTGCGCACTTTCGGGCTGCAGGCGACGGCCTGCTTCACGCTCGGCCGGATCCAGGGCGCTTGGCCCGTGATCTTGGAGCTGCTCCGGGCCTTGAGTAGACGTCGGTGACGAACGTGACGTATGCGATCCCGCGATATGGGTCACGTCACAGACCCAGAGCCGCGTCGGTGCGGGCGCGGTAAAGCGTCTGTTCACCAGATCGCTCGGCAGGAGTGTCGTCTTGGCGGTGCGCGTCGTTAGCACCTGCTTCGACTTGCGAACGCCGCGGACGCCGACGAGGCGCATGAGCCTCTCAGCCTGTACATCGAGACGCCCGGGTCGGCGAGGCGCTCAGTTGCGATTCAGTCCATGCCGACGCGAGTCGAGCGCTGCCTTGAAATGGCTTTCCGCAATGTCGATGTCCCTCGTCGGGGTGGCGGGGTCGAAGACTCTCAGCAAGGAGTACCGGAAGGTGCTCGGGTCGAGAGATCGCAGCTCCACATTGCCGCCATGCCCATTCGTGGCGTAGGCGCTCCAGCGCTGCCGAATGTTCTCAAGCCCGTCCGCCTTGCCTACGTAATGGCGGCCGTCTCTCGTGTCGGTGATGAGGTAGATCCCGACCACGGAGGACAGCGCTGTGCGCCAGGAGGCGTAGCGGTGCTCCCGCATCACGGCTTGAAGCTGAGGGTAGCTGAGAATGAGGCGGTCGAAGCCGGGGAACGGGATGGGCTTGGCGTCGGCGATCTCGATGACCGCGTAGGCGCCGGCCGCGGTGCCACTCATCCGCCATGTGCGCGGGGACTTCCACCCAATGACCAGCCGCCCCCGCAGATCCGCCATCCGCTCTGTCTCGATGATGTCGAAGGTCCGTCGGACCTCGTCGCGGGAGATCTCTCCGCGGTTCTCCACCACCGACCAGAGCCGCGCTTGATCACCGCCTTCTTTGATGAAAACGACCCAGTATCGCGGTGGAGAGGCCGGAAAGCGTCTGGTGCCTGAGGACTGGGTCGCGGTGTACGCGAGGATCTCGGCGTGCGTGGAGTCCGCGTGCAGGCCGGTGAGGCCGCTATCCTCGGGCTCGGTCACAAAGGCGTGACGGATCACGAGCGCGGACGCCGGATCGATGCCCGCGTCCAGCAGGAGCGGGGCAAGGGTCAGGGACACGGGGATCTCACTCGGCGGGGTTCTCGGACGGCTTCTCGTCCGCGTCTGCAACGGAGGCCGCAGTGGGCGGTGCGCTCCGGCCGCGCTGCCACAGCAAGCGCTCGGTTGCCCCCTCGACGAGCTTTTCGGTGCCCGCCCGAGCGCCCTCGAGCGTCTTCGCGCCGAAACGTCCGACCGCCTTCGCGCTGCGTTCAGTGATGTCTACGGCGTCGTCACGGGCGTCCCCAACTGCCTCGCGCCAGGGCTTCGCTTCAATCGCGCTGCGGTCGCCTTCAATCCCCAGCGTCTCGTGGAAGACGAGCACGTCGTCCGCCACTTCGTTGCCGGAGCGAACCACACGACCGGACTTAAGCGGGTGGAGGAGCACCTGTTGGTTGGCGCCCATCGCAGCAGCGTCCATGCGCGAAAGGAGCAGCGCGGTACTTCTCGAGATGTCCTCGCGGCGCTTTGCACGCGCCGCTCTGAGCGCGGAGCGGTGTCGGTCGACGTCCTCAGGGCTGGAGTCCAGCACCCGGTCGAGTTCGAGAACGTCCAGACCGTCCTGGAGCTGGAAGCAGCGCGCGAGCACCGCCAGCCACTCTTCGACGGTCGCCTCTGCTGTTCCGGAGAGCTTGGCGAGATCCCGGACTTTGGACTTCTTCTCCATCTTCTTCGCAAGCCCGTCCAGCTGAAGCAGCGCGTAGGCCTGCGTGGTGGCGACGGTCTGGGCCGCCCCGTGCAGGTTGGACCAGGTCACCTCGGAGACTCGGCCGACGTGCTCACGCTTGAACATGGCGTCGTCGATGACCATGCCAACGCCGATCATCTTCGCAATCTCGGCGTTCTTCTGCGCCAGGAGGATGTCGTCGACCTTCTCATCGATGACCTTGAGGTACTCGGTGATTTCCTCCATGGTCTGCTGCATGGCGAACTGCGCCATGATCCCCGCGGCCCCGGCGAGCATCGCGGGATTGGTCAGCATCGAGCCGACCGAGCCGGTTTTGGTGAATTCGAGGATCTTGGTTATCTTGCCCGTGCTCGTGGTGACAACGGCCCGGCTCACGCCGTCGGACGACCCCTTCATCACCTGACCGACTTTCAGCGCCTTGGCAGACTCCTCGGTGAGCTTCACCCACCGGCCGGAGTTTGCCGCGAGCTGACCTCCCGCATGGGCGACGCCCGAGCCTGCGTTCAGAGCCGAGCCGAGCCTCTGGTGGAGCTGCAGATCTTTCGAAGCGACGCCAGCCGACGAGAGGAAGCGGTCGACGGCCATCGGCTCGCCGATAACAGCGAGGCCGTCGCCGTCGCTGATGAGTTCGATCTCGTCACTCACGCGGTTCACCATTCCGGGGAGAAGAACCCCCAACAGCAAAAGTAGCGGAGGGCGCCCTCGTCGCTGAGGACACCGGATCCGCAATTGGCGCGCACGGTCAGAGACGTGATGTCCCGCTCGTGGGAACGGTGGAGTCGTGCGTCCCCTCTCGCCAACACAGGTGTCGGTTTTTTCGCAGATCGAGGAACACGGTCCATCGTGCCTACGATCACGCTGGAAAGCCCCTTCACGATGGTTCACGTCGACCTGCCGTGACCGGACCACATGATCGGCTGGTACTTCGACCAGTTGCCGGACGCCGCCGACGCCACCTGAGTAAACGACCACCAAACAGTTCGCCGCGTGCGAGCAACCGGATAGCATCGGCCCCAGGTGTGTCCCGCGACGCCGGCGCTGTTGCCACGCGGTGGCTACCTACGCTTACCAGCGCCCCAGTAGCCAGGGTCGAAAGTGAGCCGATGTCGGGGGTTGGGCATAGGCTGGAAAACTTTCGCGCGGTAGCAGAGCAGCGAAGAGTCTGAGGAAAGGAAGCGCAATTGGGGAGCTTCATGATCGGGAGGGTGGGCGTGGAGGTGCTGGACGGACAGCACCCGGTCGATCTTGTGCCGCCCAGTGAGTGGCACGGTGACAGGAAAGAGCGTCGCGCGAGTGCTGTGGTTGCCAATCTCAGAGCTGACGACGGTTTGCGCGCACAGGTTTCCTTGGTTCGCTGGGATGGCCGCGACGAGATCTCGCTTGGCTTCGCTGAACTGTTGGCCGGCCCGTCGGACTATGAGCGGCTGGAGGACGCCGGAGCGATTTCGCCGAAACTCGTCGACGACAAGCTGGTCGCGCGGATTCGCGCGTTGCGCTACGGAAAGACCGGGAGGGCCACCGGCGCGGCGGTTGAGTGGTCGCAGATCAGCGAGTGGGCTGGCGGTGATGCGCAGGGGATGCTTGCCGATCTCGGCGCCACGCGCACGGGCGCGTATGGCGTGCTGCTGCCGAGCGCGACGCGCTTCAAGACCGAGCCGGCCATTGAGGTGCCCCTCTCCGATCCGACAGCGTTGTTCGCGGTCTACGCGCTCACGCGCGTCGTGCCGATCATGACCGGCTACGGCAAGGAATCGGTGGAAGGCCCGAACGCATGAGCGGCGTCGACGTCTCCATCGCGCTGCCCGAGGACGAGACGCCTGGCGAACTCATCAAGGGCTACTTCACCCTCATGCGCGCATTCGGGTGGGACCTCTACGTCACAAGCCACTTCGCGCTGCGCGAGGCGTTGGGGCCGCAGTGGTTCGCGGCCCGGATCAGCGAGCTGAAGGACTCGGACCCGAAGAACTGGCGACCCAACCATCGCTTCGAGCCGCAGGACCCCGGCGTGATCCTCCGCGACTACATCCACGAGCAGGACTCGCCGTATCTGAGCGTGTTCGGCGGACAGTTCCAGAAGCAGACCGCCGCGAAGAAGATCCTCGCCACGAGGAACACGTGGTTCCACTTCGGCGACGATCCGACGACCGCCCAGCTCGAAGAGGCCGCGAAGGTCGTGCGCGGGTTCGTACAGTCCAGCGACATGCACATCGCCGGACGCATCGATGCACTGATCGAGCGCCTGAGCGACCTGCGCACGGGGCGTTATCCCGCGGCCGCCGCGACGAGCGTGCCCGCGGCGGTTCCTGCCGTCGCCGAGCCTGAACCGCTCGATGCGCCGGAGGACTTGCCGCGACCGAGCATCGGCGGCACCTGGGTCGGCCCCATCCCGGAGTTGCGCTATCGCATGACTCGTGCGGGCGACATCGTGCACCCCGAGACGATGGAGTCCGTGCGCTCCAGGGTCACCGGGGACTTCGCTTACAAGGTACGTGCCTGGACCGCTGTCGAACCGCGGGGCCGCGAGCTGTGGATCGACACCGACGGGGCCGTGGGCGGGTTCATCGGGGCAACCCCACGACTGCTCGGCTACCTCGGCCCCGACCCGGAGGGCGATATCGCCCGCGGGTTCTTCACGCCGCACTTCTATGCCGTCGACGGCGACGAGATCGCCGACGTCGACACGGGAGAGCGCCGTAAGACACCGTTGGCACAGGGGCTCGCGGACGGCGCGATGCTTCGGGTGACGACCTACGGCGATGTGCTGCTGGTCGGGGACGACGGCACTATCGAACGGGTGGCGACGGTGACGCCAGCCGAGTGGTTTCCAGGGCACCTGGGTTGAGCATGGAGAAGGCAGGGAACGTGTTGGCATTGCAGCTTGACGGGTCAAGCACGGTCGCGTGGGTGGATGCGCCAGCGGGCGCATCCGATGCCATCGTCGTCCTCGGCCGGGATGACGCTGGGGCAGGAGCGATCCAGGTGGGTGTCGCCCGTCTGGTCACGCGGCCGACGAAGGGCGTGCTCGATGACCTGTGGAAGTCGCGCGGTACGCGGGCTCCGATGGGCTTCATCGTCGCAGCCGTCACGCCGGACGGCGTATGGATTCACTACCCGTCCGCGGACGCTCCGCCCATCGGTCCCATCACGGTCGGCCAGGCGGAGCGACAGCTCCAGTCTGTGCTGGAGGAGGGGAACGGGCTTGCCGCCCACGGGCGTATTCGCGCGATCCAGGAGGCGATGTCCTCGGCGGGCACGGACGGCTTCTCGAATCACTTCCTGTTTGCCACTTATCACCTGAACCGCGATGTGCCTCGCCGCCCGGATTGGGAGTCGGCAGGCCAGAAGGCGACGCCGATCCTGCCCAAGCGCGGCATCGAGCTGGTCACCGCGCTCGGGTTCGACGCCGAGCCCGCGGG
>CALALQ010000401.1 GCA_937925595.1 uncultured Demequina sp.
GAACATCGCACGAGTGTCGCGGCGCCGCCGGCGCCCGGGCAATGGCCTTGCGATGGGAGAGGAATCTGTTTAGGAGACGGCTGCGCGCCATGCTGCGCCCTCACCGCGAGAGCGGAGGATCTCATCGGCGCGCGCCTCGACCGACTCCCGGGAAGCCACGACGGCGAGGTCGCCGCGCTCGAGGAGTGCGCGCTCGGCCAGGGCGTGGCCCAGCGCAAGGCACCGGACGGGATCCATGCCCCGCGTGTAGGCGCTCAGCCATCCGGCCGCGAACGCGTCGCCCGCGCCCACGGGCTCGACCACGTCGACCTGCGGCGAGGGTACGTGCCAGCGGCGGTCACGCGTGAACATCGTCGCACCGCGTTCAGCATCCTTCACGACCAGAACGGGCACGCGCGGCAGGAGGTCTCGCACGGCGTCGGCCGTCGCCGCGCCCCACACGCTTTCCGCTTCGTCACGACCCACGAAGACGATGTCGGCGTGGCCGGCCGTGCGCAGGAGGGACTCGCTTGCATCTGCTCCCGGCCACAGCGCCGGACGGTGATTGACGTCAAAACTGACTCGACCTGTCACACGCCGTTCCACCACGATCGCGTCGACGAGATCGGCGGGGGCCGCGCCGAGCGCCGGAAGGATGCCAGAGAGGTGCACGACGCGCGCCCCGGACAGAGCGGGCAGCGCACGCCGGTCGAGCAGCGAGGCAGCGGAGCCACGTCGGAAGTATCTGACGTCGGTGCCGGAAAGTCTCGGCATCTTGACGTACAGACCCGTCGGAGCGTCCGCATCCACTCTCACGTGCGAGACGTCCACCCCCGCTCGCCCCACCTGTTCCTTGATGACACGACCGAACGGGTCGTCCCCGACCGCGCTCACCCACGAGACGTCATGCCCGAGCGCGGCGAGAGTCATGGCGACATTCGACTCCGCACCACCGATGCCGAGCTCGAACGGCGTGCCGAGCGACATGGCCTCGTGCACTTCGACGGCTCCCCCGATCAGCACAGCCATCGCCTCACCGACCGTCGCGAACGATACGGCCGTCATGAGGACGTCGCCCCTCGCGTGTGCGCCAGAGCCGCGCGCAACGTTTCGACGAAGCCTTCGGGCACCTGCCGCCCGAACAGTCGCTCGATCCCGGCGTCGACGCTGTCTGCGGAGCCGACGATCCAGCGCGCGACGAGATCGGCGCACCGCGGTGCGGTCAGGCCTCGTTCGTGACGTGCGCGGACGACGGGCACGATCCGAACGCGCAGCTTCTCGGCGACATCGGTTGCTATCTGGGCAAGCGGGTAGTCGACGCCCACGTCGGAAAGGCGCTCACGCAGCCCGCGGAGATAGTCGGTCGTCGCGACCGGTCCGAGGACGGACGCAGCCTCCGACCAGTACGCCTCCACCTGCGCACTGACGCGCGCGTCCGCCATCGCCTGGCTCGTCGTCCTATGACCGAGCGACCGGCCCACGAGGGCGAGCACGAGGTGGGCTCCGTTGAGGAGCCAGAGCTTACGCCTTTCGTGCAGCGACACATCGTCGACGATCTCCGCGCCGGCCGTCTCCCACGCAGGACGACCCGCAGGGAACTCGCCCGCGAGGGTCCACGCGAACGGGCGCTCGGTGATGACGGCGCACGGGTCGTCGAATCCAAGGTCGCGTGCCAGGGATCGCACGTTATCGCGCGGGAGGTGCGGGGTGATCCGGTCCACCGAGGTCGAGACGCAGGTGGCGATACGATCCATCGCCCGGTGGTCTCCAGGGATCACGGCATCCGCGAACGCCGTGAGCCCCTCGCGCAGCGTCGTGCCGTTGGCGGAGATGTTGTCGCAGGGCACGAGGGCGAGTGGACCGGCACCGACCGCCGCCCTTGCAGCGAGGCCTGCGTGGAGGCGGCCCCAGAGGGTGCGGACGCGGGAGCCGGGGTGGGTGCGGAGGGCGTCGAGGTCGGCGCGGACGGCAGGATGATCAAGGTCGAGCTCACCTGCGGCATCCAGGTGCCAGCCCTGCTCTGTCACGGTGATGGTCACGAGAGCCGTCGCGGGGTCGGACACCGCAGCCGTGAAAGCGTCGCTGTCCGCACCGTGCACCCCCACGATGCTTCCGACCGGCGCCGCTTCCACCTTGCCGCTGCTCCGGGTGATCAGAGTGAACACACCGTCCTGCGCCGCGAGCTCGGCGTCCGGGCCGGACCGGCCCGCGAACGCGCGAATGCCCCAGTCGGCACGGTCGGCGGCCGCCCAGGTGACCGCGGCCTGATGCGCCTTGTGAAACGCTCCCAGCCCCAGATGGACGATGCGGGGGCGTGGCCGGATCCCCGCGACGAGGCCGCGTCCGATCCGCACGGCATTCATGACGCCAAGCGGGCTGTGCCGCGGGCCACGGCGAGGAACGCGCGTCCTTCCGCGACGAGCGTGTCGATGTCTGCGGCCTCACGTGCTTGAGCGCTGAACAGACCGGCGCCGACGCACGCGGCGTGTGCTCCCTGACGGAGCAGCTGCGCACAGTCCTCGGCACCGAGGCCGCCCGAAACCACATAAGTGATGTGTGGAAGTGGCCCGCGGAGCTCAGAGATGTAGTCGGGTCCACCCGATCGGATCGGGAACACCTTGACGGCCGAAGCGCCCAGGCGGTGCGCCGTCTGGATCTCTGTGGGCGTGAACGCGCCCGGCACATATGCGAGCCCCCGTGCCCGCGCTCTCTCGGCGACGGGTGCGAAGGTGTCGGGTGCGACGACGAAGGTGGCACCGGCGTCGGCCGCGGCGTCGACTTGTGCCGGCTCGAGGACGGTGCCGGCCCCGATCGGCGTTCCGTGGCGAGCGGCAACCGGGACGATGTCTGAGATCACGCGCGCCGCATCGGGCACGCTGAAGGTCACCTCGACCGCGTCGAACCCCGCTCTGATGCCGGCCTCCGCCACCGCCCGCGCCCCGGCGCTCGTGTCGAGACGGATGACGAGGACCACCCCCGCTGCAACGTCGTTCATGCCCATGCCTCTCAGTTGATGTCGTCCGGATGGTGGCTGACCCGCCCGCCGCGCTCCAGCGCGTCGATCGCGCGCATCTGCTCGGTCGAGAGCGCGAAATCGAAGACCTCGAAGTTCTCGCGCACCCGCGCAGGGTTGGATGTCTTGGGGAACACGATGTGGCCGCGCTGCAGGTGCCAGCGGATGACGACCTGCGCCGGCGTCTTGCCGTGGGCGTGGCCCGCCTCCACGACCGCTGGCTCTTCCAGGAGCGGGTACGCCCCCTGACCGAGCGGTGCGTACGCCTCGACGGCGATGGCGTGCGTCGTGCAGAACGCGGTCACGGACGGCTGCTGGTGAGCAGGATGCAGCTCGATCTGGTTGACGGCGGGAACCACATCACCGTGCGCGAGCAGGCGCTCGAGGTGAGGCACGAGGAAGTTCGACACCCCGATGGAACGCGCGCGTCCCTCCGCAGCGAGCCCCTGCAGGACCTCCCACGTCTCCAGATACAGGTCGCGCTTCGGCATTGGCCAGTGGATGAGGAACAGGTCGACGTACTCGGTGCCGAGGGCGCGGAGACTGTCGTCGAAGGCCTTCGCCGTGGTCTCGCGACCTTGATGGGGGTTCCAGAGCTTGCTCGTGACGAAGAACTCCTCACGGGGGATTCCCGACGCTCGGATCGCGCGTCCCACCTCCGCTTCGTTCTCATAGATCTGCGCCGTATCGAAATGCCGGTAGCCGACGTCGATCGCCTCGCGTACGGCGCGTTCGCAGTCATCAGGCGCGATCTTGAAGACGCCGTATCCCAGCGCCGGGATCGTGTGCCCGTCGTTGAGAGTCCGGTGTGTGTCCAGGGCATTCATGCTGTCCGTTCCTCCAGCAGCGCCGTGATGTCGTTCCATATCGCCGCGGCGATGGGGAGGGCCTGCTCGCGTTCGTCGGCCCATGCACGCTCGAGGTCGCCGGGCGCCATGACCGGACGGAGGGGGTCGGCAGGTCTGCTGGCCGTGATGATGCGGACGGCATCCGTCGTGTCGTCCAGGAAATCCTTTGGATCGACGAAGAACGACGGATCCATCGCGATGAGCACCACGCCGTTGCCCCACACGTATCGATCCGTCACCGAGGGGTGTCCGCCCGACAGCCCTCCGCCCAGCAGCTCGATCAGGAGACTGAGGGCGTACCCCTTGTGCTGGCCGAATGGCAGGAGCGCCCCTCCTTCGTAGAAGGCGTTCGGATTCGTGGACTCGCGCCCGTCTCTGTCGATGATCGCGCCCGGCGAGACGTCCGCCCCCGTCGCGCGCGCGACCCGCACCTTCCCCTCAGCGATCGCCGCCGTCGCGAAGTCGACGACGACCGGTGCGCCGTGCGTCGGCACCCCGGCGGCGAACGGGTTCGTCCCGAGCATCCGCTCGACTCCGCCGAACGGCGCGACGCACGGGTCGGCATTGCACCACAGCATGCCTACGAGGCCCGCGTCGGCAAGCTGCTCGACGTACTCACCGATGCGACCGACATGGTTCGCGTTGCGGATCGTGACGACAGCGCAGCCCTGGCTCTGCGCGACCGATTCGGCCTCCTGCACGGCAAGCCGGCAGGCGAGCTGGCCCCAGCAGCGGTTCCCGTCGATCACGCGTACGGCACCGGAGGCGCGGACGACCTCCGGGGATGCGCTGGGCACGGCAAGTCCACGGTCTACGAACGAGGCGTACTCACGGAGGCGGACGATGCCGTGGGAGTCGTGGCCGGCCAGCTGAGCGGACACAAGGGAACCAGCGACGACGGCGGCGGCGTCGGCACCGGTGCCCAGCGCCTGCAGAACGCGCAATGCGAGCTCCCGCGCCTCGGCTGGCGCGACCATCACGATGTCGGACGAAGTCATTTGATCACCACCGGGTTGACCGGCGAGCCCGCTGCACGCCGGATATTCAGAGGGGCCGCGGCGAAAAGGAAATCCCACTGACCGTCCCGCGCACAGTCGGCGGCCAGCTCGGCGAGCCGGCAGGCCTCACAGAAGGCGATGCCGAGATTGCGCATCAGCGCGCTGTGCAGAGGAAGCTGCACGCCGGTCGCCGGGTCGAACGTCGTCTCGTTCCCCATCGTGTCCGTCACGAGGTTCGGGATCTCCGCAGTGCGGAACCACTCGACGAGCTCCCGGGAGAGCGTGAGCCCCGGCTCGCGGAAGTCTGCGTAAAAGTCGGCGGCGTCCATCTCGTACCATCGCTCGAGCCAGCCAGTCCTCACGACCAAGATGTCGCGCGGGCGCAGTTCAACGCCCTGAGCAGCCGCCGCCTCCCGGACGTCTTGGTGGTCGAAGGTCTCTCCCGGATCAAGCCACCGCACGTCCCGGTGCCGCGCCATGTCGATCAGCACGCCGCGGCCCACGACCCCGCGTTCGGCGATCGAGGCGACGCTGGCGTGCCGCAGCCCTCCCACCGTCGACAGGGCATCGCGGTCGTTGTAGATGCGGCCGTCGTACCAGACATGACCGAGCGCGTCGTACTGCGTCGTGCCTTGCAGGTAGCCCGAGATCATGTCATCAGCCCAGTGCATGCCACCGGGCGGCTCCTCCGCGTCGGGGTCCAGCCAGCGCGACTCGTCGACGACCATGTACCGCTCCATGGCACGCCGGCCCGGCCACACCGGATCGCCGTGCGGATGCCCCACAGGACTCTGCAGCGTGAAGACCTTTCCGGATCGGACTGACCGCACTGCGGCAAGAGCCTCCGCGGCACCGAGGAAGTTGAGAGCGCCCACTTCGTCATCGGAGCCCCACCTCCCCCAGTTGGTGGGATAGCCGGCGAGAACGTCGCCCAGCGGGGGCACTCGGTCGCCCGTATCGCTCATGATGCCTGCAGCCGCACCACGGGCTGTCCCGCGTCGATCTCGTCTCCCTCTTCGACGAGGATCTCGGCCACGACTCCCGCGACATCCGCGACGACCTCGAAGGTGATCTTCGCACCCTCGACCTCGCACAGCGGGGTGTCGACTGTGACGGAGTCGCCTACGGCGACGAAGACAGAGACGACTTCGACGGAATCGCCTTCGAGACCGGCTTTGGGAACGATCACGTCGTGCAGCGACATGGGAGACCTCCAGTGGGTGGGTGACAGACGGGCGCTCAGGCGAGGACGCGGTCGACGGCCGCGACGATGTCGGGGGCACCGGGAAGATAGGCGCTTTCGAGGACGGGCCCGTACGGGACCGGGACGTGGGGCGGGGCGACGTGCACAGGCGCAGCACGCAGGTCGCGGAACGCCTCCGAAGTGACGCGGGAGATGATGTCCTGCGCGATCGAGCAATGCGGGTTGTCCTCGTCCACGACGACCAGGCGTCCCGTGCGCCGGACCGAGGAGAGGATCGTTGCAAGATCGAGCGGTACGACGCTGATGGGGTCGATCACCTCGGCGTCCGTTCCCCGACCGGCTAGTTCCTCCGCAGCCTCCAGGGCGGGCCCGACCATCGCACCGAGAGCGACGAGCGTGACGTCGGTGCCGGAGCGCTTGACGTCCGCCTCGCCGAGCCTCAGCGTGCGCGGCTCCGTCACGGCAACCTTCTTCGAGTACATGGCGGTGTTCTCGAAGAAGAACACGATGTCGTCATCGTCGACGCATGCGGCGAACACGTCACGCGCGTCGTTCGCATTGGCGGGAACGACGATCTTTATCCCGGGCAGGTGCGCGAGCATGCCGTAGTAGCTTCCGGAGTGATGGGGACCGGCGGCCAGCCCCGCCCCATAGGTAGTGCGGACCACGAGCGGCACGCGAGTGGCGCCGTTGGACATGTATCGCAGCCGGGACCCCTGGTTCATGATCGGGTCGAGACACGTCCCGAGGAAGTCGATGAACATCAGCTCGACGATGGGACGCAGTCCGCATGCGGCAGCGCCCACTGCTGCCCCCATGAGCGCCGTCTCGGCTAGGGGCGTGTCGATCACGCGGCCACGACCGAACCGACCCACGAGCCCCTGAGTCACAGCGAAGACCCCGCCGATGCTTCCCGTCTCGTCGTAGGAGGACATGCCGGCGCCGCCGGCCATGTCCTCGCCCATCACGATCACGTCGTCGTGCTGCGCGAGCGCCGTGTGGATGGCGCTGTTCACGGCGTCTCGCAGGGTGTGGCGCTGTACGCGGACCTTGTTCATCGAAGGACCTCCGTGGCGAAGAGATGATCGGTGACCGCAGTCGCATCGGGCCACGCGGACGAGCGGGCGAACTCCACAGCCGCCGCGACTCGCGCCTCGACCTCGGATGCAACCTCGTGGAACCATGCCTCGTCGACGCCCTCCTCACGCATGCGTGCGCCCGAGACGTCGAGCGGGTCGCGCCCCGTCGCTCCCCAGCCGGCCGGGAGCGTGTAGTCCATCTGATCGCCTTCGAAGTGGCCGTGGTAGCGAACAGTGACAGCCTCGATGAGGGTAGGGGCACGCTCGGAACGGGCCCGGCCGATCGCCTCCGCGGCGACTGCGGCCACGGCCTGCACGTCCTGCCCGTCCGCTTGGACGCCCACCATGCCGTACGCCTCTGCCCGCGAGGCCAGATCGACGCGAGAGGCATGGGCGGCGAGCGGCGTCGCCTCACTGAATCCGTTGTTCTCGACGACGAAGATGACCGGCAGCCGCAGCACGGCGGCGAAGTTCATCGCCTCGTGCGTGGCGCCGTGGTCAGTCGCGCCGTCGCCCATGAAGGCGACGGCGACGTCATTGGTGCCGCGCGTGACGGCGGCGAGCGCCGCGCCGCACGCGAGCCCCCCGCCCGACGCGACGATGCCGTTCGTCCCCATGAGCCCGTTGGCGGGATCGTAGAGGTGCATGGATCCGCCGCGGCCGCCCACCAGCCCAGTGGCGCGACCGTACAGCTCGGCCATGATGGCCGCCGGATCACTTCCCTTGGCGAGAGCGTGGCCGTGACCGCGATGCGTCGAGGTGATCTGGTCTGTGGGGCGCAGTCCATCGCAGACGCCCACCGCGACCGCCTCCTGGCCGAGATACAAGTGGGTGAACCCGGGGATCTCGCCCCGCGCGAAGGACGTTCCGACGGCCTCTTCGAAGCGGCGGAGCAACAGCATCCGACGATAGAGCTCTGTCTCGGGAGTCGTGTGAGTCGGAACGCTCATTGTGCGACGTACCCCCCGTCGACGAGCAGATCGTGGCCCGTGACGATGCCGGAGTCGCTCGCGAGGAAGACGGCCGCGTGAGCGACGTCTTCGGGAGTCGCGAACCGACGGGCGGGAATCTTGGCGAGCATCTGCTCCGCAGCATCCCCGTGCCACACCTTCTTCCCCAGTTCGGTCAGGACAACGGTGGGAGAGATCGTATTGACCGTGACCCCGAGGCTCGACCATTCGACGGCCAGCACCTTCGACAGTCCGATCACGCCGAACTTGGATGCCGAGTACGCCGCGTGGTCGGCGATCGCGATCGTTCCGCATTTCGACGCGATATTGATGACGCGACCGTATCCGGCCTGGAGCATGTGAGCACCGGCTGCTTGGCACATGAAGAACGTGCCTTTCATGTTGATGTCGACCGTGCGGTCCCAGTCCTCCTCCGTCAGCTCCAGGGCTGGCCTGATCGCTCCTACGCCTGCGGAGTTGACCAGGATGTCGAGGCGCCCTGTGGTGCCGACCGCTTGCGCGACTGCTTCGCGGCTTTGGGAAGGGGACGACACGTCGGCCGCGATGCCGATCGCGTGCGGGATCTGCGCGGCCGTCTCGGCGACGGCGTCGGCGGCGACGTCGACGAGAACGCAGCGGACGCCACGCGCGGCGTACGCCTGGGCGATCGCACGCCCGATTCCGGCGGCTCCGCCCGTGATGAGGGCGACGCGGCCGTCGAGGACGTCGGGTGCGGTGGAAGTTGTCATGAGGTCTCTCAATCCAGCACGAGGCTCGGTAGGAAGAGGGTGATGTCGGGGAAAGCCACCAGGATCGCGACGATGATGAGCTCGACGGCGACGAAGGGGAGGAGCCCGCGGAACACGCGTTCGACCTTGATCCCGGTGGCGGAGGCGATGACGAAGGCGTTGAGTCCGACCGGCGGCGTCAGCAGCGAGATCTCGATCATCTTCACGAGGAGGATTCCGTACCAGACACCGTCGAAGCCCAGCCCGACGAGGGTCGGATAGGTCAGCGGGACGACGATGACGAGGATCGACAACGCGTCGAGGAACATGCCGAGCGGGATGGCGACGACAAGGATCAGCACGACGATGACGATCGGGGCGACATCGAGCGAGGTGAGGAACTCCGCCGCGTGGTACGGAACCCGGGCCGCCACGAGGAAGAACGTGAAGATCGCCGCGCCGATCAGGATGGCGAAGGCCATGCTCTTGACGCCGGCGGTCTCCGCGAGCGCGCTGCTGAAGTCGAACCAGCGGTCGCGGCCCTTCTTCTTGCGGTTCTCGATGAAGAGAATGACGACTGCCATCATCACCGCGATCGCCGCCGACTCCGTCGTCGTCATGATTCCGGTGAAGATGCCGACCATGATCGTGGTGAAGATGAGCACGATATAGCCGAGGCTGCGACCCGCCTGTGCACGCGTGACCTTTGGGACGTCGATTCCAGGCCCGGCGGCTCCGGCCGCGGGGAGCTCGATGTTGCGGCGTGCCATGACGATGACGCCGACGCTGTAGACGACGGCGCTCAGGACGCCGGGCACGACGCCCGCTGCGAACAGCCGGGCGATGGACTCCCCGCTGATGATCCCGTACATGATGAGCACGAGACTCGGGGGGATGAGGATGCCGAGCGTCGCGGCGATGCCGACGATGCCGACCGCGAAGGTGTCCTTGTAGCCGCTGCGGCGCATCTCCTGCACCGAGCTCTTTCCGATCGTGGCGGCCGTCGCGACGCTCGAGCCCGACACAGCGGCGAATCCGGCGCAGGCCGCGACGGTTGCCACGCCGATGCCGCCCGGCAGGCGATGGAACACGCGGTTCGCGACGTAATACACACGTTCGGCGACGTGGGCCTTCATCACGAGGGTTCCCAAGAGGATGTACAGGGGCACGACGACGAAGGTGTACGACGCGGTCGCCTGGAAGGGCACCGAACCGAGCAGTCCCGAGCCGATGCCGAACGAGCGCAGCATGATGACGCCGAGCGCGCCGGAGATGGCGAGGCACCACGCGATGGGGACCTCGAAGATGAGGAGTCCCGCGAAAAGGACGAAGACGAAGATCGTGATGGCGACTTCGGAGCTCACAGCAGGCCTCCCGAGCTGGCATCCGTGACGTCCTCGTCATCGGCGATGGTCCGCCCGTCGCCGCCGAATCGGGCGAAGGCGACAGCGGACTCGATCGAGCGCTGGACGTACATGAGGAAGAGGGCACCCAGGCCGATCACGATCACGACGCGAGCCGGCCAGACGGGGATGTCGAGCAGTCCTGAGGCGAACTCGCCGCGCGCGATCGACTTGTCGAGTTCGATCCAGCTCATGACGAGCATCCACAGCACGATCAACCCGCTGAGCACCAGCGCGAGTGTGTGGACACCCAGCTTCGCCCGTCGCGGCAGCCGGTCGGTGAGGATGGTCACCCGGATGTGGTCGCCCGCACGCTCGGCCTCCGCGAGCCCCAGGAAGGCGATGAGCACCACGAGCGGCTGCATGATCTCGAACAGCCCACGGATGGACTGGTCGAAGATCGCTCGCGAAAGCACTTCCGCCGTCAGGAGAAGCGCGGCAAGGATCGTCACCGCAGAGGCGATGACTGCGAGGAACCGGGCCAGGTGGCTCGGAAACTCCTTGAGTCCCCGAGCCACCGCCGTCGAAGCACTGCTGTGGTTCATCTGCGAGGACGTCACCGTGACAGGCAGTAGCTGATGCCGGTGGGCACGTCACCCTCGGCCTCATACGAGTCGAGCAGAGCGTGGTAGGCGTCGTAGAAGGCATCGACGTCGTCAATGGCACCCGAGGCGCCCTCGGCCCAGCCCGCCTTGAGACGCTCCGCGACCAGGTCGCGCCATTCTGCCTTGGCCGCGTCGTCCCAGATCGACAGGGTCACGCCCTCCTCTTCGACGGCTTCGCACACCCGGTCGTACAGCGGAATGAGGAATTCATCGCCATATGAGGCCATCACCTCATCACTCGCCTGCGTGAGGATCTTCTGAACGTCTTCCGGCATGTCCTCCCAGCGGTCCAGGTTGAGGAGGATGCCTCCCGCCTGGTACGCGCCGGCGCCCGTGTCGGAGATGTACGGGGTGACTTCGTTGAGCTTGAAGTCAAGCACGGCATTGTCGAGCGTCGTGGCGAACCACCCGTCGATGACGCCCCGGTCGAGCGACTCGTAGACCTCGCCGATCGGAACAGCGACGGCGTTCGCGCCCGCCATGTCGAGGGCGTTGAGCAGGAGGCCGTATCCGCGCATCGCCTTGCCCTTGATCTCATCGATGCCGTCGACCGGCTCGCGCGAACCCATGACCGCGGTGGTGGTGGGGATCGCGTGCAGGAGGTGGACGTTCTGAGCGGCGTACTCTGCGCGCAGATCGTCGTTGGTCCGGTACATCTCGGTGAGCGACTGGGCCACCGCGATGACATTCTCCGTCGCGTAGGGCAGCAGCACGATCGATGCGAGCGGGAACGCAGCCTGATCGAACGCCGGCGACACCGGGGTGATGTCGGCGCGGCCGTCGCTCGCGCAGGCGAGCAGATCTGGCGTCTTGCACAGCGCTTCTGACCAGAAGGCCTCGAATGTCACCTGCCCGTCGCTGAGCTCGGTGACCCGGTCCATCCACCATTTCATCGCGACGCTGCCGTGGTCGCCCTCGCCGACGTTGCTCGCGTAGGTAAGGGTGATCGGCTCGATCGGGCCGTCGCCGCCGTCGCCGTTGTCGCTGGGGGACGCCCCGGCGTTGCCACCGCACGCCGTGAGACTGAGAGCCAGTGCGCCCGCGGCGAGGGCCGCGAAGCCATTCCTGACGATACGAGCGTTCATTGCCATGCCATCTCCTTTGATGTCGTGGGAACGACGTGACGCGTCGTCCTCGGGTGCAACGGCCTCACGGTATCCGGGTTTCCGGATAACTGCAACCGCGTTGCCATTTTTTGATAACGTCGTTATCGTCGACGCATCGCCAACGGAGGCGAGCCACGATCGAAGAGGACGAGTTATGACAGAACAGGCATCCCAGCGCATACGGGACCTTCACACGGCGCTACGCACAGGACAGAACGTTTACGGCGTCTTCATCGGCTCACCGGCACCGATCGTGCTCGACACGATCAACGCCACGGGCTGGGACTTCGCCATTCTGGAGGGCCAGCACTCCGCGCAGTCGACGGGGGACCTCGTCTCGGCACTCACGCCGCTCGCCCACAGCGGGCTCCCGGCTTTCGTCCGCGTGGACGGGCACGACCCATACGCCATCTCAAAAGTCCTCGACGCCGGCGCGGCCGGCGTGATCGTTCCCATGGTCGAGACCGTGGAGGAGGCCGAAGCGGTCGTCGCCGCCACACGTTTCCGCCCGCGAGGCGTACGCAGTTTCGGTCCCATCCGTTCCGACCTCGTCGGCCTTCGCCCTGCCGAACTTGAAGATCGCGTGTTCCTGTTCGTGATGATCGAGACTCAGCTCGGCATGGACAACGCCGAGGCCATCGCTGCAGTCGACGGCGTCGACGGCATCTTCGCCGGCATGGCCGATCTGGCCATCTCACGGGAACAGGACCCGCTGGCCGCCTATACCTCCGACGTCATGGCGGAGGACTTCGCTCGCCTTCGCGCCATCTGCGACGCGAACGGCATCGCCTTGGGCGCCCCCGCCTTCGACACTGAGAACGCGGTCCGTTGGCGCGACTTCGGCTGCCACCTCGTGACCGTCTCGTATGAGACGGCCCTCTTGGGCCTGGCCTCGCGGGCGGCGCTCGAGCGGCTTCGCCCGGGGAGCACGCCGGTCCGCGATCCTTCGTCGCCGTACGGCTGAGCGCTAACCTCGCAGAATATGAAGTTCCCCATTCTGGAGCAGGTCCAGCGGATCGACTTCTTCACGCCGCTCCAGCGCGAGCGATACGAGAAGATCGTCGCGTCGACGCAGGACCTGCTCCATGATCGCGGATACGAGGCGACGACCATCCGCGAGGTCTCGCAGGCGGCGCAGGTCGGCAATGGCACGATCTACCGCTATTTCCGCTCCCGCGATGCGCTCATCTACGTCGCAACGGCGGTCTGGTCTATCGAGCTCGGATATCAACAGCGCTCCAAAGAGCGTGGCGGCTTGTCCTTGCGCGAGCGAATCCTCGCATCTGTCGGCGACGGCGCCGACGCGATGCTGGCCGATGCCAACATGGTGCGTGCGTGGGTGGCTGTTCGACAGTCGACCGATCCCGAACTCGTCGAGATCATGAGCCAGAGCAACGAGTATCGCGCTGTCAACGCGTTCTCGTTCCCCGATCCGGACGATCCGCTGCAGCGTGACCTCAACCTGGTCATGGAGGCCCAGACGGTGCACGGGCTGTGGAAGTGGGCTCGCGGCATCATCGATGCCGAGACCTTCCGCGCCGACCTGCTGCGCAGTGTCCACCTCGTCTTCGACGCCCACGGCCAGGAGTGACGGCTACGACCACGCGACTCGAGCCCGTGGACTGTCTCACGCGAACGGGCGGGAGGCGTCGATGATCCGGCCGAGGCATGCCGCGG
>CALALQ010000402.1 GCA_937925595.1 uncultured Demequina sp.
ACGAGGCGGGCTTGACGGTCTTGGCGACCTTGAGGACGGCGAGGTTCGAGTCCGACTCGACGACACGGATACGGTCAGCGTTCGCGGAGCGGGGGACCACCTGACCGTCCGCGTCCTGGACGTAGTAAGTCACCTTGTCGGCCGCGTCATCCACACCGGCACCCAGGTACGCGCCGCCGACTTGGACGAGCGTCACCGCGTCAGCGTCCATCGCCTCGGCCGGAACGACCGCGTTCGCGTACACGGGCCCTGCCAGAAGAGCGCACGCGAACGCGACGACACCAGCCGTGAGGATGTTCTGATGCCACGCCTTCACCCGGCGAGCGCGAACCATCAGCGTGACGGCAGTGGCGATGAGGGCGATGCCGGCGCAGAGGATGAGGACGGTCGGGCTGGTGAGGGGGTTCATGGTCGAGGGCTGGCCTTTCAGGTTCGGTGGTGTACCCCCTACATGCGCAGTGCATAGGAAAACGTGGGTCACGCGACCCGGAGGGCCAGTCTGGACTGCGCATAGACACGGTATGAAGACCTTTTCGCGCGCGGATGGTTCGGAGTTCAAGGACGCTGAGCGCGCCACCCGCACCTACCTGGACCGGACCCTCCCGGCGGTCATCCGCCTGGACGGGAGGGCGTTCCACTCGTACTGCAAGGGGCTCAAGCGCCCGTACGACACCGGGTTCATGGACGACATGGACCAGGTGACACTCACCCTCGCCCAGCAGGTTGACGGGGTCCGTCTCGCGTACGTCCAGTCGGACGAGATCAGCCTTCTGCTGCTCCCGAACCTCACGCTCGAGGACCGGGCGGAGTTCATGTTCGGTGGGCAGGTGCAGAAGCTCGTGTCCATCACCGCGGCGATCGCATCGTCCGTGCTGAACACGGCACGGTACGGGAAGGTCACCGACAAGCTCGCGCTGTTCGACTCGCGGGCGTTCACCCTCCCCGACATGGATGCGGTCACCCGCTACTTCCAGTGGCGGCAGGGCGACGCGCAGGTCAACTCCCTCAGCATGCTCGCCTCCACGCACTTCTCCCACAAGCAGCTCGCCGGTGTCGGGAACCGTGACCGGGTCACCATGCTCCGAGATGCCGGCATCGACCCGGACGAGCTTCCCGTGTCGTTCCGCCGCGGGCGGGTGGTTCTCCGCGAACCTGTTCAGAAGCAGACCACGTTCACCGGACGTGACGGCATCCCCCGGACCGTCGACTTCGTGCGCCAGCAGGCGTACGTGACTGCAGCGCCCTCGTTCGAGCACGGCCTCGACGCGGCCTTCTACTGATTGGACATCACCCGTGAGTTACGGCCTCCACGACAAGAGCATGGGCATCTCGTACCTGCTGCTGTTCCTCTTCGGTGCGCTCGGCGCCCACCGCCTCTACCTCGGCAAGAAGCTCTCCGGATTCATCCAGCTCGCCATGACGGTCACCGGGCTCATCCTCCTGGCGAACCGGGAGGGTGGCATGCTGTTCCTCGTGCTGTGGCTGCTGGTCGGCCTGTGGCTGGTCGTGGACTTCTTCCGCGTCGCCATCATCCTCCGCCGGGGGTACTGAGCATGGTCACACTCATTTCCCGCAAGTACCGGTACGCCCGCAGCGGTCACGGCCGCAGCACCGTCGTGGCGTACCTGCTGCTGATCTTCTTCGGCACTTCGGCCTTCACCGTATCTACGCGCAAAAGCGCAGCGCCCAGGTGACCGTGCTCCGAAAGTTACCTCTGGGTGATACTTTCCAAGCGTTCAGCGTCTCATCTTGTGCAGGCAGTAGGTGACGACTCCCCAGACCCGCAAGTCACTGAGCTCCGGCACTTCCATGTCGGGGTAGGCGCTGTTCTCCGCCTGGAGCACGACGCCGCGCGCTGTGACGTGGAGGCGCTTGACGGTGAGTTCACCGTCGAGGATGGCGACGACCACGTCCCCATCACGGGGCGTCTTGGACCGGTCGACAAGGAGCTCGTCCCCGTCCCAGATGCCGGCGCCGGTCATCGAGTCACCGGAGACCCGGACGATGAACGTGGCGGCCTGGTCGTCGATGAGGATCTCGGTCAGGTCGATGTCACCGTCGAAGTAATCTTGCGCAGGCGACGGGTAACCCGCGGGGACACTGATAGGGGAGACCAGCACGCGTGTCGCGCGGGGTCGCGCGAGCTTCGCGTACATGGTGCCTCCGAACAAATCGACGACACTAAGTATCGCTCATGCGGCCTGAGTCTCGGTACTCTGTTCGGCGTTCCGCGCGTCGCCACGCGTTCGCGGCGATGACGAGCCCGATGCTGTCACCGGCCGCCGCGTTCACCCGCAGACCGTGAACTCCATGCCCGTGACCACGGGTTCCCCCGTGCGGACCGGCGGTCGCCGCAGGGTAGAGGTCGCCCAACCAGCCCGCGATCTGGAAGTTTCTCATGCCTCACCCGTTCCTTGTCCTCGGCGGCGTCGCCCTCTCTGTCGTTGCCGCGGCAGTGGGGATTCTCGCGGTTCCCGGATGGGTGGACAGCGCCAACGATGCCGGCGCCCGCCACGAGCTCTCGCTCATCCGAGACGCACAGGAAGTGGTGCTCAGCGAGACTGGCCGGTACTCAAACGGGGTGGAAGGCCTTGCCGGGGTCTACACCCCGTCCAGCGCGATCGAAGCG
The DNA here is from genome assembly GCA_937925595.1 of uncultured Demequina sp. Next base: position 2,630 of record CALALQ010000402.1, read on the forward strand.
CTCGGGGTCTCAGCAACCACGACCCGCTGGTGCGGTGTTGTCGAGTCCAAGTCCGGCGGCTTCTTCGCCCTCACCGACAGGGCCGGTGAGGCAGCATCCGCAGAGACGGCGGATGATGCTGCTGTGGCGGCGGAATGCTACGTCCCACACGCACCGCCGATGCTGGCTGCCGGTTCCTTCGTTGTCGCCCAACCTGGCCCCGCCCCGGACCCGGACCCGGAGACCGGGCCCGAGACCGACCCTGGCACCGAACCAGACCCGGAGGGGGAGCCCCACCCGGATCCGGAGACGGACCCGGGTGCTGGACCGGACCCTGAGCCCAACCCGGTTCCCGTGCCGACACCGACACCGACGCCGACCCCGACGCCGACGCTGCCGCCGGAGGGTCCGGGCGACGAGGACACCATCCCGCCGAACAACGGGCGCAGCGGCACGGCGAAGTTCTCACTGAACTGCCCGGTCGCCGTCTCCAAGCTCAAGCTCCCCGTCTCCAAGGCGTTCGGCAAGGCCACATGGAGCGACGGCCTGGTCCAGACTGCCAACTCAAGCGGTGAGTTCCCGACCCGGTCGGCAGCAGCCGGTGTCGCCCTCACGGTCACGATCCAAGGTCGCTTCGCGCGGATGAAGGCGCACGAGGACACTACTCTGGCCCCCGACACCGACGGGTGGAGCTGCTACCGCAGCCTGGACAAGCTCGAAGGTGAACTGGGCCTTGTCAGCATGCGGTACGCGTTCACGTCGATGAACAACCTCACCGCGGTGCCGGCAACCATCCCGGCCGGTGTCACCGACTTCTCGCACGCGTTCTCCAACGCCCGCAAGTTCAACGGGGCTATCGCCGGGTGGGACATCTCGAAAACCACCAACCTCGGCTACTTCCTCAACGAGGCGCGGGTGTTCAACAAGCCGCTGCCGTCGATGAGCACCCCGAACCTGACGAACGTGCTCCGCATGTTCCAGAACGCGAAGGCGTTCAACCAGCCCGTCAGCACGCTCACCACGGCGAACGTCACGAACATGCAGTATGTGTTCTCCGGGGCGACGGCCTTCAACCAGCCGGTCCCATGGAACACCAAGTCGGCACCCTCCCTGACCGGCATGTTCCAGGACGCGACCAGCTTCAACCAGCCCATCAGTTTCAACGTCGCCTCGGCAACGAGCCTGACGTATGTGTTCTCGGGGGCGACCGCGTTCAACTCGACCGTGTCGTTCACCAACTCGAGCAAGGTCACCAACATCGGCTACCTGTTCGAGGGGGCGACCCTCTTCAACAAGTCCGTCACGTTCTCCTCGACCGCAGCGCTCGTCCAGATGAACCGGGTGTTCCAGGACGCGAAGGCTTTCAACACCGCACTGACGTGGGACACGTCGAAGGTCACCAACATGGGCTACGCGTTCTACGGGGCGGCCACCTACAACAAGGCGTTCCCGAGCTCGTGGAAGACCAGCAACGTGACCACGATGACCTCGATGTTCGAGAACGCGACGAAGTTCAACCAGAACCTGAGCGGCTGGAACGTCGGCAAGGTCGTCTCGCGCGGCAAATTCGCGACAGGTTCCGCGCTGACAGAGGCGAACACACCGAAGTGGGTGTGATCAGGCGACGGCGAGCTCCCGCACCTCTCGGACGAGGTGGATGAGGTCGGTGTCGGTGAGGTAGCCGGCGGCGACGAGACCTTCGGCGCCCGAGCGCCCGAACGCTCGCGCGAACGCTGCAGCTTGCTGCGGGGTGGGGTGCATCGTGCCCCACCGCCAGCGGGAGACGGTTGAGTCGGAGATGCCGAGGCGCTCACCGATCTCGCGTTGTGTCGCGGTGGGAGCAGCCTGGCGCACGTATTGCCACCAGCCGTTTTTCACTCGGTCGATTGTACATGTCTAACGGGTCGCGCCAGGAACCGTCTGCCCCCGGACCTTGGCCCGTCAGGTGGCTTGTCAGTGGGTGGCGGCGGCGAGCGCGGCGCCTGCGGGGACGGCGAACTCGGTGCGGGTGCCGGTAAGGGGGAACGGCCAGAACATGCCGGGCTCCCAGGTCTGGGTGATGATGTTCACGGTGGGGACATCCGACTCGGTGAACGTGGCGT
>CALALQ010000403.1 GCA_937925595.1 uncultured Demequina sp.
CCGCCTGCGCGAGGAGCTCGCGGAGGCGGTCACGGTCGACGCAGTCTGAATAAAGGACACCGTGCGCAAGAATCTTGCGCTCGTTTTCCACGGCCATGTCTGTGACCATCCCCATAGCCAATCTTGCTGCCGCGAATCGAGTCACGCTCCAAGCGGGCCCAAATCTCGTGCTACGCGGCCGGCCCAATGAAGGCTACTACGTGGGCATCGATCTGGCGAAATTGGACGCCAAGCGCGAAAATTATGGTGAAGCGTTTAACGTCGTGATCTTCGGAGACCTTGGCAATCCGAATGACTTCTACGTGTTGCCGTACGCGGCTATCGGACACCTTTTTGCTCGAACCCCTATTCAACTCCGCTCTGCTGAGCGGCCACGCTGGAAGGTGCAGATTCACAGCGATGAAATGGCAGTGGCTGGGATGGATCAGCGGCTGAACGTCGCCGAGTTCTATGCGGACTTTGCCGCGACGCAGCAGGGTTCGCGGTCCACAGACAACTTGGATATGTCGGTCGAGGCCACGATCTTTGAGACCCAGCGCGCAGGCGTGGTGACGCAGCGAAGGGGGCAGGATTGCTTTCATCGCGAAGTGCTCTACAACTTTGGTCACGGATGCTGTCTCACAGGAGTGACCGAGAGAGAACTGCTTGTGGCCAGTCACATTGTGCCATGGTCTCGGCGTGTTCCCCCACGATTGGACCCGGCGAACGGTCTGTGCCTCTTCGTGGCCCACGATAAACTGTTTGACAAGGGCTACTTCACGGTCTCCGACGATCTCACTATCTCCACTACCCGCCAGCGCGCGCGTCTGAGCTCGCACGTGGTTCGGCTGCTTGACGAGATCGACTGCCGAACGCTCTGTCAGCCACTTCGGTGGCCCATTCGCCCGGAGTACCTGCGGTTTCACCGGCAGCACGTCTTTCTCAAGTAGCGCAACCGCGGCCGCGCGGAACCGGCAGCTGCCCGAGTTTGCAGACGGGTGGCGTTTGCGCCAATCTTGGCCACTGGGCCACAGGAGCTACGAACCAGGATCGGCTATGCGGCGGTAGCGGCGTAGAGAGTTGCCTCCGGCGTCTTGCTGCCGGGGCTCGTCCACAGGCCCTTCGACTCCATCTGCGCGATCATCTCTTCGGCCCGCATCAACTTGCCGGCACTGGCGGCGTCGAGGACACTCATGCGTTTAGCTGCGCGAGCCTTCGTAGCCTTGGGCATTCTGCTTGCCGCGGTGGGATTGCCCTTCAAGCGCTGCTGGACCTGGGCGGTCGAGGCTCTCCGTCCCTTCTCGTTCCCTGCCAATCGGGCCTTTGTGGCGGCGCCGCTCCTCCTCCTCTTGCCCACTCTCGCTTTCTTCGTACGCATCGGATTTTCCTTTGGCTGAGGATGGCCGTAGCGACGCATGGCCAGCGACACCGCGGCCACGCGACCGATGGAGCCATCAACACGCGAACGAGGCAAGGTCCATCTGGAGCTACTCCGAAACGCCAGGATCGGGAGCGCTCATGCTGCTCGGACCCGTATGTCCGCATCGGACGCTCATCTCCGAACCTGTCGCCGCGATCTGGCGCTGAGCCTCGTGATTCACCTGGCTCTCTGCGCGACTGCATGGCTGAGTGTGTTCACGGTGACGGGATCTCCGCAAAAAGGGCGAGGTCCGGTATGCCGGGGAGCCAGCCATGCCCAACGCCATCGACCTTGCCCGGCTGCCGAAGATGCGGACCGAGCAACTTCGCGCTCTGTACATCGAGCACTTCGGACGTACGCCGCCAGTACACCGCAACCTGCTGATCCGCGAACTCGCGTGGCGGACACAGGAGGAGCGGAACGGCGGGTTCGACGCACAGACCCGCAAGCTGCTGCAGGCGGCGATGCGATCCGCGACTTCCGTCGAGGGGAAGCGAGTATCGGATGACGGGCCCGCGGCGGTCATCAACCGCGCGCCCAAGCGCCGGCGCAAGCCGAGCACATCGCCGGCGCTTCCTGTCGCCACACGGCTCGTGCGCGAGTGGGGCGGGCAACGGCACGAGGTCACGGTCGTCGAGAACGGCAAGGCGTACCGCTACCGCGACCGGACGTACCGCAGCCTCACCCAGCTCGCCCGCGAGATCACCGGCACCCACCAATCCGGGCTGCGGTTCTTCGGGTTGACCAGCCGCGTGGGTGACCGCGTTGGCGCATCAAGAGCCGAGAAGAAGCAAGGAGGACGGTCATGAGCACACCGGTCCGCTGCGCGGTCTACACGCGCAAGTCCAGTGAAGAGGGCCTGGAACAGTCGTTCAACTCGCTCGACGCCCAGCACGAGGCCGGCCTCGACTACATCAAGAGCCAGAAGCACCAAGGATGGGTTGCGGTTCCGGCCCAGTACGACGACGGCGGGTACTCCGGCGGCAACGTCGACAGGCCCGGGCTCAAGCGGCTCTTGGAGGACATCCGCGATGGCCGCATCGACGTTGTCGTGGTCTACAAGGTCGACCGCCTCTCGCGGTCGCTGGCCGACTTCGCGCGGCTCATGCAGACCTTCGACGAGCACAAGGTCTCGTTCGTCTCGGTGACCCAGCAGTTCAACACCACGACTTCGATGGGGCGGCTGACGCTCAACATGCTCCTCTCCTTCGCCCAGTTCGAGCGCGAGGTCACGGGCGAGCGCATCCGCGACAAGATCGCCGCCAGCAAGCGCAAGGGCTTGTGGATGGGCGGCTACACGCCGCTGGGCTACGAGATCAAGGACCGCAAGCTCGTCATCGAGGAAAAGGACGCCGAGATCATCCGGCGGATCTTCACGCGCTTCACCGAGCTGCGCTCGATCACCGACGTCGTCCGCGAACTCGCCCTCGAAGGCCTGACCACCAAGCCCAACCGTCTCAAGGACGGCCGCGTGCGCAACGGCACGCCGATGGACAAGAAGTACATCTCCAAGCTGCTGCGCAATCCGATCTACGTCGGCGAGATCCGCCACAAGGGAACGGTGTTTGCCGGGCAGCACGAGCCGATCATCACCCGCCAACTGTGGGATCGGGTGCAGGGCATCCTGGCCGAGGATGCCTACGAGCGGATGGGCAAGACCCAAACCCGCCACAAGACCGATGCCTTGCTGCGCGGGCTGATGTACGGCCCCGACGGCGGCAAGTACCACATCACTTACAGCAAGAAGCCCTCGGGCAAGAAGTACCGCTACTACATCCCCAAGGCCGACAGCCGCTACGGCTACCGCAGCAGCGCCACCGGCATGATCCCGGCCGACCAGATCGAGGAAGTGGTGGTGAACCTGCTGATCGGCGCGCTGCAGTCGCCCGAGAGCATTCAGGGAGTCTGGAACACCGTGCGCAGCCAGTACCCGGAGATCGACGAACCGACCACCGTGCTGGCCATGCGCCGTCTCGGCGAGGTCTGGAAACAACTGTTCCCCGCCGAGCAAGTGCGTCTGGTCAATCTGCTGATCGAGCGTGTCCAGCTCCTCTCCGACGGCGTCGACATCGTCTGGCGCGAGTCCGGCTGGCGGGAGCTGGCCGGGGAACTGCGTCCTGACAGCATCGGCGGCGAGATGCTGGAGCTGGAGGCACTGTCATGAACCGCTCATCCAAGAAGCTGATCAGCGATGGCAAACCCCACGAGCGCCGCCACCCGCTGGAGGGAGGCGGGGTGCGCATCACCACCTTCGTTCCCTTCCATTTCAAGAAACGGGGCGTCAAGAAGGTGATCGTCGCACCGGAGGGCGTCAGCCAGCCGGTCGCCGTCACCGCGACGCCGGTGCTCACTCCCGAACAGGATCGCCCGCTGCTCAAGGCACTGGGGCGCGGTATCTACTGGCAGCAACTGATCGACAACGGGACGGTGACCAGCGGCACCGAGATCGCCGAGCGCGAAGGCATCCACCGCTCCACGGTGAACGACCTGCTGCGGCTGGCGCTTCTCGCCCCCGACATCGTCCAGGCCGCCTACGAAGGACGGCTGCCCCGGGCGGTGTCGCTGGAGGCCATCCTGCGGGCCAAAGTGCCCTTGGACTGGAATGAGCAACGTCGTTTGATCGCCTCCCTCGGGTAGCGGAGGGGCCGCGCAAAAAATTTTTCCGCTACGCCAAAAGTAGCTGTTGCTACGCCGGATGTAGCGCCTTCCCCGATGAAGGCGTGAACCGGCGTCAACGGCCAGTACAGGACTGGCCACCGGTCGCGCCCCCATCCCTGAACGGGAAAGGAGCACGGCAATGGCCTATGAATTGGCACTGTCAGGCGGCGTCGGTGGCACACCGGACCGCAAATCCGGCGTCGGCTTCAGTTCGACGCCAACTTCTGAATCCACGGCGCTGTCCGAGCGGCGCTTCCTCTCCGAGGCCGAACTCGCCCAACGCTGGGGCATGTCCCCCAAGACACTGACGCGCTCGCGCGGCCTCGGCCGGGGCCCGGTCTTCAACAAGTTCTCGAAGAAGGTGGCCTATCCCCTCGATGGCAAGAACGGCGTGCTCGATTACGAGAAGCGCCACGTCTATGCCTCGACGTCCGAACGTGTGCAGGCGTGAGGAGATGACCATGAACGAACTCACCATCTTCCCCGCCGACATCGCCGCGATGTCCGTCAGCCAACTGGCCGCACTGCCGCCCGCGCAGAAAGCCGAGATCGACAAGAACCTCGATGCGGCCATCGACTGGCTGAAGAAGGCGCGCAACAAGTTCGATGCCGCGCTGGAGCAGTGTTACGGCGAGCAGGCCCGCGCCGCGCTGCGTGAATCCGGCCGCGATTTCGGCACCGCTCACATCAGCGATGGCCCGCTGCACATCAAGTTCGAGCTGCCCAAGAAGGTCAGCTGGAACCAGCAGCAACTGGCCGAAATCGCCGAGCGTATCGTGGCTTCGGGCGAGAAGGTCGAGGGCTACCTCGACATCAAGCTGTCCGTCTCCGAATCCCGCTTCACGAACTGGCCGCCTGCCTTGCAGCAGCAGTTCGCCGCCGCTCGCACCGTGGATTCCGGCAAGCCGTCGTTCCGGCTGGCCCTGGTCTCGGAGGACTGAACCATGAACACCCAACTGATCCCATTCGCCTTCGAAGGCTTGCCCATCCGTGTGACCACGGATGCACAGGGCGATCCCTGGTTTGTCGCGGCCGATGTGTGTGCCGCGCTCCATCTGCCCGATACCCACAAGGCCGTCGCCCGCCTGGACGATGACGAAAAGGGGCGGAATTCAATTCCGACCCCTGGCGGCGAGCAGGACATGACCATCGTCAACGAGCCGGGCTTGTACAGCCTCGTGCTGGGCAGCCGCAAGCCAGAGGCCAAGCGCTTCAAGCGCTGGGTCACGCACGAGGTCTTGCCGGCGATCCGCAAGACGGGCAGCTACGCCGTTCCCGGCGCAGTGGCGGCCTTGCCTGCTCCGACGCACGACCGCGTGTCGGCGATCCTGCTGATCGGCGAGGCCGTGGCGAAAGTGCCGGGGGTCAAGCCGGGCATCGCGGCGGCGGCAACGCTGACCTGCATCCAGGAGAACACCGGCATCAGCACCGAGGTGCTGGGCCGCGCGCTGCCGTCGGCCAACGCGCCGGTCTGCGCGCTCAACGCGACCCAGCTCGGCAAGTTGCTGAACCGCTCGGCCAAGGCCACGAACCAGTTGCTGGCGTCCAGCGGATTCCAGTTCCGCAACGACCGCGACGAATGGGAACTGACCAAGGCCGGTGAAGCCTGGGCCGAGGCCATGCCGTACTCGCGCAACGGGCACAGCGGCTACCAGATCCTGTGGAATCCAGCGGTCGTCGAGCAGTTGAAGGAGGTGGCGTGATGGCACT
>CALALQ010000404.1 GCA_937925595.1 uncultured Demequina sp.
GCGAGGAGGCCGGCTGTCCCAACATCTTCGAGTGCTGGGAGGACCGCGAGGCGACCTTCCTCATTGGCGGCGACCAGTGCACGCGCCGCTGCGACTTCTGCCAGATCGACACCGGCAAGCCCGCTGCCTTCGACGCCGACGAGCCGCGCCGCGTCGCCGAGTCGGTGCGCCAGATGGGCCTGAAGTACTCGACCGTGACGGGCGTGGCTCGTGACGACCTCGAGGACGGCGGTGCGTGGCTCTACGCGGAGACCGTGCGCCAGATCCACGCGATGAACCCGGGCACGGGCGTCGAACTGCTCATCCCTGACTTCAATGCGGACCCTGACCAGCTTGCGGAGGTCTTCTCCTCGCGACCCGAGGTGCTCGCGCACAACCTTGAGACGGTCCCCCGCATCTTCAAGCGCATCCGTCCCGCGTTCCGCTACGACCGCTCGCTGTCGGTGCTCACCAAGGCGCAAGAGGACGGCCTTGTCACCAAGTCCAACCTCATCCTGGGCATGGGCGAGACCTTCGAGGAGGCGCTCCAGGCCCTGAAGGACCTGCACGACGCCGGTTGCGACCTCATCACCATCACGCAGTACCTGCGCCCCAGCCCTCGCCACCACCCCGTTGACCGCTGGGTCAAGCCGGAGGAGTTCGTGGAGCTGTCCAACGCGGCGGAGGAGATCGGCTTCCTGGGCGTCATGTCCGGCCCGCTCGTGCGCTCGTCGTACCGCGCCGGTCGCCTCTGGGGTCAGGCCATGACAAGCAAGGGCCGCACGATCCCTGAGGCCCTCGCGCACCTGGCCGAGCCCACTACGGCACGCCAGGAAGCGTCGGCCCTTCTCGCCGCACGGCAGTAACGGCGCCCGCTCGCCACTAGACTGCTGTGCATCATGGCCAAGGACACCGCTAAGCCCAAGAAGACCCGCTGGTACAAGCTGCTCGCGCAGGCGTACAAGCAGACCGCGCCGCACGACAAGCTGCTGCTGCCGCTGATCCTCGCCGCGACGCTCGTGCCGATCGCGCTGAGCGTCATCATCGGTCTTGCGACCGGCAGCGTCATCGGCATCGTCTACTCGGTGATCTTCGGTGTGCTCGTTGGCATCCTCGCCGGCATGTTCACGCTGACCAAGCGCTTCGAGAAGGCCGCGTACTCGCAGATGGAAGGCGTCGTGGGCGGCTCCATCGCCGTCGCGCAGTCCATCCGCACCGGCTGGTCCTTCGACGAGAACCCGGCTGCCGTCGACACCAAGGGTCGCGGCGTGGTGTTCCGCGGCGTGGGCAAGACCGGCATCGTGCTGCTCGCTGAGGGCGGCCCTGGTGTCGCCCACCGCCTTGTCGACACCGTGACTAAGCGCTACGCGAAGGTGCTCCCTGGCGTTCCCGTGCGTCCCATCTATGTGGGCACCGGCCCCGACCAGGTGCCACTCGGCAAGCTCACGCGCGAGATCCGCAAGGGCAAGACCGCGCTGTCCAAGAACGAGCGTGCGGTGGTCTCCAACCGCCTGCGCGCGATGGGCGGCGCCAACCTGCCCGTGCCGAAGGGCGTCGACCCCGTGCGCGTTCGCCCCGACCGCAAGGCGCTCCGCGGTAAGTGAAGACGGCGAGGCACGCCTAGAGGCTCAGCGTGATCCCGCGTCCGTCCGACGCTGCACTCACCTCGGTCAGGTCCCTCACCCTCGCGACCACTCCCGGCACGTCCGGCGCCAAGTCGCCAACCAGCACCACCGCGCATCCCGCAGCCAGTCCTGCGAGCGCACCCGCTTGCGTGTCCTCAAAGACCACGCAGCGGCCGGGTTCCACGCCAAGGGCCGACGCTGCGGCCAGGTATCCCTCCGGGTGCGGCTTTCCCTGGGCCACGTTGTCAGCACCGATGACGATCTGAGGCGGCTCGATTCCCACGAGCGCGAGGCGCTCGCGCGCGGGTGCGTGAATGGCGGACGTCACGACGGCCCACCGGCCGCGCGGCAGCGAGCTGACGAGCTCGACGGCGCCCGGGACGGCGACCACCTCGTTGAAGCGCTCCCCTTCCGCCGTGTGGATCCAGTCGAGCCACTCGTCGATGCGAGCAGGGTCTGCGGCGAAGCGAGCGATGGTGTCGCGACTGGGACGGCCGTGGGCGAAGTCGATGATCGCGGCGGCGTCGACGGCGTTGGCGGCAGCGAACTCGGTCCACACGTGCTCGACCATCGCCGTCGAGTCGACGAGCGTGCCGTCCATGTCGAACAGGACGGCTTCTACCGAGAGGGTCACCACTAGCGCGCTCTGACGATCCGTGTGCGGGCGCTGCGGTCGTGAAGGCCTCGCCCCTCCTCGTCCCACACCACGGCAGGGATCACGAGCGCCAGCAGGAACGTGCGCATGAGGCCAGAGACGAAGCCGACGGGTCCGGCAGCGCCGTCTTCGCGCACCACCTTGAGCCCCATGAGTCGGTGACCGATCGTGGTGCCGATCGTCGCGACCAGGATCAGATGCTGCACGGCCCAGATGGCCAAGGTGGCGATCGGATCCCCGGCGAGAATCACGCGCTCAACCGCCGTAGCGTCGGCCGCCTGCTCGATGGGAAAGGCGGCGCTCGAGATGAGCATGCACAGGAGCCAGTCGATGGCGATTCCCGCCAGACGCGGGCCGAGAGTCGCGCGCGAAGGGGGTGTAGCGTCGGGCGATGTCACCGAGCCATCGTAGCCGCGGTGCCGTTGCGAAACGTTACGCAGTTAACACCTCTGTAACGTGCCATGAATCCATCGGAAACTGTTGACCCCTAGGCTGGGGCCGCCAGATGGCAAGAACCAACCCTGAGGAGTACTCGGATGTTCAAAGACGCTGACGAGGCGATCAAGTACGTCAAGGATGAGGGCGTCGAGTTCGTCGACATCCGCTTCTGCGACCTGCCCGGCCAGATGCACCACTTCAACATTCCCGCCTCGCAGTTCACGAAGGACGTCTTCGAGGACGGCGCGATGTTCGACGGTTCGTCGATTCGCGGTTTCCAGGCGATCAACGAGTCCGACATGAAGCTGCTGCCCGACGTCGCGACCGCGTTCGTGGACCCGTTCCGCGCGGCGAAGACGCTCGTCATCAACTTCTCGATCGTCGACCCCTTCACGAACGAGCCCTACTCGCGCGACCCGCGCAACATCGCCGCCAAGGCGATCGAGTACCTCAAGTCCACGGGCATTGGCGACACCGCCTACTTCGCTCCCGAGGCTGAGTTCTTCATCTTCGACTCCGTGCGCTTCGACACGAACCAGCACGAGGGCTACTACCACATCGAGTCTTCCGAGGCCTGGTGGAACACCGGCGCCGAGTACGACGAGGACGGCAACGCCAACCGCGGTTACAAGACCCGCTACAAGGGTGGCTACTTCCCCGTCTCCCCCGGCGACCAGTTCGCTGACCTCCGTGACGAGATGGTCAAGACCCTCGAGCAGGTTGGCCTGTCCGTCGAGCGCGCGCACCACGAGGTGGGCACCGCCGGCCAGCAGGAGATCAACTACCGCTTCAACACGCTGCTCCACGCTGGTGACGACATCCAGAAGTTCAAGTACGTCATCAAGAACGTCGCGTGGAAGCACGGCAAGACCGTGACCTTCATGCCCAAGCCGCTCTTTGGCGACAACGGTTCCGGCATGCACGTGCACCAGTCCGTGTGGAAGGACGGCGAGCCGCTGTTCTACGACGAGAAGGGCTACGGCGGCCTGTCCGACATCGCCCGCTGGTACATCGGCGGCATCCTCAAGCACGCACCGTCGCTGCTCGCGTTCACCAACCCCACGGTGAACTCGTACCACCGTCTGGTCCCCGGCTACGAGGCCCCCGTGAACCTGGTCTACTCCGCTCGCAACCGCTCCGCGGCCGTGCGCATCCCGATCACCGGTTCCAACCCCAAGGCCAAGCGCATCGAGTTCCGCGCGCCCGACCCGTCCTCGAACCCGTACCTCGCGTTCGCGGCGCTGCTCATGGCGGGCATCGACGGCATCAAGAACCGCATCGAGCCCCCCGCCCCGGTGGACAAGGACCTCTACGAGCTCCCCCCGGAGGAGCACGCCCTCATCCCGCAGGTGCCTGCTTCGCTTCCCGAGGTGCTCGACAACCTCGAGGCGGACCACGCGTTCCTCACCGAGGGCGGCGTGTTCACCGAGGACCTCATCGAGACGTGGATCGACTACAAGCGCACCGCTGAGATTGACCAGCTGCGCTTCCGTCCGCATCCCCACGAGTTCGAGCTCTACTACGACGTGTAAGTCGCTGTAGCGCACAGCGAGAGGGCCGTCCCGGCAGTGCCGGGGCGGCCCTCTTGTCATATGTCCCCCTGTCGGCGCTCTAGGCGTCAGCGGGCAGCGTGTCGTGGGAGCGCTCGGCTCGCGGTGCGAGTCCGCAGATGATGCCTGCCTGGAGTGCAAGACCAACGACCGTGCCATGCGGGTAGTACACCAAGGCCCAGGTGAAGGCCACCTCAATCAATAGGGTGGCGCCAAAGAGCAGGCGCAACCACCATCGCACCCCGTCCGCCCGCGTCGCCACCGCCACGACAATGCCAAGCACTCCCAGCAGGATCAGCCCAAACCCCTCCGCTCCCCACAAGAAGTGCAGCGGGGCCGACTCCTCGTGGCTGAGGTAGCTCACCACTGTGACGGGCGCCAGGGCCAACAGCACTGCGCTGAACACTCTGCCGCTCCAGCCCAGCCATGCCAGTACGGGGGCGGTGGCCCACCACAGCAGCACCATGGAAACGGCGATGGCGGAGCCGAACACGGCGTAGATGTCGTCGAGCCCCAGCGATTCGCGCAGTGCGTGCACCGCGCGATAGAACGGCGAGTCGTTCAGAGCGATGGCCCAACCGGGGCCATGCGCCCAGTCAACGAGTTGCGGAGGCAGAAGGAACAGCGCCCACACGCCGGCGAGCGCCGCGCTCACCACAGACCAGCGCCTGCGAGGATAAAACACCTGGTAGTTCATGGGAGCAAGATACTCCGTACGCAAACCTCGTCAGCAAGCCGGCCCTGCCCGCACGTCGCGCGGGAGTAGCCGCGCCCGCTGTGCCCCGCCAACACGCAGTCTGCCAGGCACTTAACCGCGCGGTAAGCGAAGCACCCGAAAAGGTGGGACACTCAGGACATGACGGAAATCCCCTCATTCTCCGATTGGGAGAACAAGATCGCGCAGGCCGCGCAAGTGAGGGGACGCCACTATTCCGAGTGGAACCCCACACTCGACGAACTGAAGCGAGCCCGGAAGTACGACGAGTACTTGAGCCTCCTGCTCGAGTGCATCTCCGCGACGGAACTCGAAAGCTGCGAGTGGCAGATCGCCCTCGGCAGCCCCTACCCCACGCCCTCGCGCTACACCCTTGAAGCCGCACAGCTGTATCGGCGTCAGGGCCGCCTCAACCAGGAGGTCGGCATTCTGGAGCGCTACGTCAACGTTCCCGGCAACCGTGGTGCCTCGCCAATGGTGAAGAAGAAGCTCGACAGTGCGCTTCGTCACCGGGAGCGGATGCAGGCTGCGGCTGCAACGACGGCCGCGGAGCCATCACCTGCCTGACCTGGGCACGCAACGTGGCAGGCTTGACCTGTGACGGCTCACGAGCAGCTCTTTCCCGGTAAGCAGTTCATCTCGACGGTGCTCGACACCCTCGAAACCAAGACGGCCATGAGCGCCGGCCTGACCCGCGTGTATCTGATGCGCGCGGCGATGGCCGGCGTGATCGTGGGCGTGATGTACCTGGTGAACTTCGCCGTGATCGCAGCCTTTTCCGAGATGAGTGGCGGCGCCCTCGTGCCGCTCGGCCGCATGGTTGGTGCGCTCCTGTTTGGGTTCGCCCTGGTGTTCATCTACTACACGAAGTCAGAGCTGCTGACCTCGAACATGATGGTCGTCACGATCGGCGGCTATTACGGTCGCACCAAGGCATCGCGCGCGGCCCGGATCCTTGGACTGTGCTACCTCGGCAACCTCGTCGGCGGCCTCTTTGTGGGGCTGCTGATGTGGGCCTCGAGCCTCACTGACGGCAGCGTCGGGCTGTTCATGGCCGATGCCGTGGATCACAAGCTCGCGTACGTCACCGAGGGAGCGACCGGCTGGGGCGATCTGTTCGTCCGCGCGGTGTTCTGCAACTTCATGATCAATCTCGCGATGCTGCTCGTCTACAACGGCATGATCAAAGACGACTTCACCAAGTCACTGGCGATGATCATCTCGGTGTTCATCTTCGCCTTCGTGGGCTTTGAGCACTCGGTTGCGAACAGCGTGCTGTTCACGATCGTGGGCCTCACCAGCGGCATCGACCTCGGGATCGCCGCGGCGCAGGTCGGCATCGTCCTGATCGGCAACTTCGTCGGCGGCGGCCTGCTGATCGGCTGGTACTACGCCTACGCCAACGACGACCGCCGCTACCTCCGCAAGCAGGCAAAGACTCAGGATTGACCGGCCGACGCTGCGGTCGCCGCGGCGTCGAGGTTCGCCAAGGTCACGGTTGCGCCACGGCTCGCGCGGCTGGATTGCAATTCGGAATGTAAACGTTTACTTTGGGGCAATGACTACGGCAGTTACCCCGGACGACACTTCCCTGCACGATCTCGAGTGGTGGCGCGATGCCGTGATCTACCAGATCTATCCGCGCTCCTTCGCGGACGGCGACGGCAACGGGATCGGGGACCTGCCAGGCATCACGCAGCGCCTGCACCACATCAAGGGCCTGGGCGTGGACGCGGTATGGCTGTCGCCGTTTTACGTGTCCCCGCAGGCCGACGGTGGCTATGACGTCGCAGACTTCCGTGATGTGGACCCCCTGTTCGGCTCCCTCTCGGACGCCGACGCGCTCATCGAGCGCGCGCATGAGCTGGGCCTCAAGGTGATTGTCGACATCGTGCCCAATCACACCTCTGACCAGCACGTGTGGTTCAAGGAGGCGCAGGTCGCCGAGCTCGACTCCCCCGCCCGCCACCGCTACATCTACCGCGATGGCCGCGGCGAGAACGGCGAGGAGCCACCCAACAACTGGACATCGGTGTTCGGCGGACCCGCCTGGACGCGCGAGACCCGTCCTGACGGCACTCCCGGCCAGTGGTACCTGCATCTGTTCGACTCGACCCAGCCCGATCTGAACTGGTCCAACCGTGAGGTCATCGCCGAGTTCGAGGACATTCTGCGGTTCTGGCTCGCCCGGGGAGTCGACGGCTTCCGCGTCGACGTCGCCCACGGCCTCATCAAGGAAGAGGGCCTCCCCGACCACTTTCCCAACGCCGATGGCGGCTCGATGGGCGGCAGCGAGGTCAACGCCACGCCGTACTTCGGCCAAGAGGGCGTGCACGACGTCTGGCGCGGATGGCGGCGCGTGCTCGACGAGCACGGCCCCGGCCACATCCTTGTCGCGGAGGCGTGGATCTATCCGCTCACCCGCATGGCCAAGTGGGTGCGCCCGGACGAGATGCACCAGGCCTTCAACTTCCCGTACCTCGAGACCCCGTGGGAGGCGAAGGCTCAGCGCAGCATGATCAGCGAGTCGCTCGAGGCGTTCAACGCCGTTGGCGCTCCCGCCACCTGGGTGCTGTCCAATCACGACGTGATCCGTCATGCGAGCCGACTTGGCCTCGCCAAGCCCAACCCGCAGGGACACGGCATCGGACCCAAGTCCGAGCATCTGCCAGACGACGCGCTGGGGCTTGCTCGCGCCCGTGCCGCGACGCTCATGATGCTTGCGCTGCCTGGCAGCTCCTACATCTACCAGGGGGAAGAGCTCGGCCTTCCCGAGCACGTGCACATCCCGGACGACGCCCGCCAAGACCCCACGTGGTTCCGCAACAACAAGGAGCGCTACGGCCGCGATGGCTGCCGCGTCCCCATCCCGTGGGAGGCGGACGCACCCGCGTATGGCTTCAACACCACCGGCGCATCATGGCTTCCCCAGCCCGACGCGTGGGCTGAGCTCGCTCGTGACGTCCAGGAAGGCGACCCCTCCTCCACGCTCGAGCTGTACAAACTGGCTCTGCGGCTGAGGAGCGAACACCGCCTTGGCCGCGGCACGCTGACGTGGGTGGACCTGGGCGACGACGTGCTCGCCTTCGACAACGACGACATCCGAGTCATCGCCAACCTCAATGCCGCCCCGGTGCCATTCGACGGCGAAGTCCTCGCAGCGTCGGCCCCCGTCACCGACACGGTGCCGGCAAACACCACGGTCTGGGTCAAGCGCCGATAAGGTGAGCCTGCAATGGCGAAGATCCAGAAGGTGGCTGAGCTGGCGGGCGTCTCGACCGCGACTGTGTCGCGCACGCTCGCGGGCAAGGCGAGCGTGTCTCCTGCCACGCGCGCCAGGGTCGAAGCCGCGGCCAAGCAGCTCGGCTACGTGGTCTCTGCGACCGCCTCGTCGCTCGCCTCTGGTCGCACCCGCAACGTGGGGATCGTCATGCCGTTCCTCACGGGCTGGTTCTTCACTCGGGTGCTCGCCGGCGCCCACGCGGCACTAGCCGATGCCGGCTACGACCTCACGATCTACCACCTGGATCAATCCGACACGAATGGCGCCGCAGAGCGCCGCGAGCGGCTCTTCAACGAGGTGCTGCGGCGAAAGCGCGTCGACGCGTTCATCGCCGTCTCCCTTGAACTGACCGACGCTGAGCTCGACGCCCTGCACGCGCTCGGCAAGCCTGTGGTCGGGGTGGGCGGCCGGCTCAAGGGAACGCCGAGCCTCGCGATCGACGACACGGCAGCGATGAAGCTCGCGACCGAGCACGTCATCGCGTTGGGTCACACGGAGATCGCGCACATCGGTGGCGACCCTTCGGCAGATCGCGACTTCCACGTGGGACGTGCGCGCCGCGCCGCCTACGAGTCCGCGCTGCGAGAGGCTGGCCTACGCGTGGACGAGCACCTGGTGCGCACTGCGGACTTCACGATGGACGGCGGGTACAAGGCGGCGCTGCAGCTGCTCGGAGACCCCTCCGTTGCACCCACGGCAATCGTCTGCGCCTCGGACGAGATGGCCATGGGCGCTCTGCTCGCGGCTCGGGACCTGGGCCGAGAGGTTCCCGCCGACCTCAGCGTGGTGGGCATCGATGGTCACACGCTCGGCGAGTTCTGGGGCCTCACGACGGTTGCTCAGTTTCCTGAGGAGCAGGGACGGCTCGCTGCCGAGTCGCTGCTGCGCGCGCTCAATGGCGACGAGGTGAACGCGGAGCACCTCGAGGTGCCGTTCAAGCTTGTGGTGCGCCGCTCGACGCGCAGTCGCCAGCAGGCCAAATAGCGCAGCTAATCGCGATTGCCCGCGGCCGCGATGAGGTACAGCACGAGCGCCAGGGCGGTAGAGCCGAGTGCCACGTAGGCCATGTTCGTGGCGACCGGTCCCTCCGCACTCGCGATGAGTTCGAGCACGATCGCGTTTGAGATCACGCCGCCTGGGATCAGATTCGCAATCGTCTGCGGCTCCGCGAACGTGAAAAAGGCCCACACTGCCGCGCTGATCGCGGCGATCGCCCAAGCAACCTTCATGAGGTACCAGCGCTTGCGGTAGCTCACGACCATGCCGAGCGCGAGGAACGTCAGCCCCAGCCAGCCGAACCACTGCTTGGCGACGTGCATCCGGTCCCACAGCAGGCGCGCGCTGTCTCCGGTGTCCTCGTCCATCACCTCAACGGGAACTCCAGGGACCTTGACGTGAGGAATCGAGTCGCCAACGAAGGGCAGCTCCCCCAGTCCGGCGTTGACCGCTTCCGTGAAGTCCAGCGTCACGGTGACCGAGCCGACGCCTGGGCCGTTGAGGTCGGTCACGACCTGCTCGCGGATGGAGCCCGCCTGCGAGTGCACCACCTGCGAGAACGTGTCGGAGTTGACCACCGCGGCAACGAGGGTCTCGACGGCGGTCTCCAGACCGGGGATGTCGAGACTCACGCCCGCCGTGCTCAGCGCGAGCAGGGTGCGCTCGGTGCCGGTCTCGATGATCGCCTCTTTGGCGGCGTTCGACGCGAGAGCGCGGGCCGTCGAGTCCTCAATGACCGTGCTGTCTTCGATAGCGGTGAGCGCCACCCATGCCGCAGCCCACGTGGCGAGCAGCGCCGCACCGATCAGGATGCACAGAGCAGACAGAACGGTGCGGACGGCATTCATTTGGGCTCCCAGCCGAAGAAGACTCGCTCTGTCACTGCTCTAGCATGCCTGGCCGCGCGCGCATATGTCTCGTCAAGCTGCGCCCCTGTGAGTCCCGAACCCGTGATGGACGCGAGAATGCCCAGTTCGCGGATATCCGAAGGGAGCACGTCGGTGTCTCGAGCTGCTCCGCGCAGCGCCATGGCTCCGCGCAGGTCAGTCGCGAGTCGCCACGCCTCTTCGAGGACTGCCGCGTCCTTCGCCGCGATGAGCTTGGCCTCGACGGCGGCGGCGAGGGCCGTGAGCGTCTGCGTGGTCCGCAGCCCCTCGACTCGGTGGCCGTGCTGGAGCTGCACGAGCTGCACCGTCCACTCGACATCGGACAGGCCACCAGGGCCTAGCTTGAGATGACGCCGAGGGTCTACGCCGCGCGGGAGCCGCTCGGACTCCATGCGCGCCTTGAGAGTGCGCATCTGCTTGAGCGCACCTTCGGGCAGCTCGGTGGGGTATCGCACCGGGTCGATCGCCGCGATGAACGCGTCGCGCAGCTCCTGGTCGCCCGCACATGGTCGCGCGCGCAGAAGCGCCTGCGCCTCCCAAGGGTCCGACCAGCGTCCGTAGTACTCGGCGCACGACTCGAGCGAGCGCGCGAGAGGTCCGTTCTTTCCCTCCGGACGCAGGTCTGCATCGATGGCCAGGGGTGGCTGCGGACTCACCGCCTGCAGCAGCTGCCGCACCATGACCGCCACCTGGACGGCACTCGCCTGTGCCCCCTCCCCGCCGCCGTCGTAGACGAACTGGACGTCAGCGTCGGACGTATACGTCATCTCCCTGCCGCCGAAGCGGCCCATGGCGACCACGATCATCCGATCGGGCATGGCATCCGCGCCGCGCTCCTGCGCCACGACGAAGCGAGCGATGCGCAGCGCCCCCTCCACCAGGACGTCGGCAGTGGCCGTGACCGCCTCTGTGGCATCCGATGGGTTGATGAGGCCCAGCGCATCCGCGGCGGCGATGCGCAGCAGCTCGCGACGGCGCACGCCACGCAGCGCCGTGACGGCCTGGTCGGGGTCCGTGGAGCGGGTGAGGATCGCGTCGGCTTCGCGCCAAAGCCGCTCATAGGAGCGCGGTTCAAGCTCCGCGTCGTCATCGAGCCACGACACCGCCTCAGCGGAGGCGAGCAGGGACTTCGCGGCGTATGCGGAGGTGGACAGCAGGCGAGCGAGGCGCTCTGCGGCGGTTCCTGAATCGCGCAGCAGCTTGAGATACCACTGCGCCTCCCCCACCTGGTCGCTCAGCTGGCGGAACGCGAGGAGTCCCGCATCGGGGTCGGCTCCCTGCGCGA
>CALALQ010000405.1 GCA_937925595.1 uncultured Demequina sp.
CCCCGCCACAAGTAGCGGGTCGGTCAGCTAGCCGTCTTCGGACTCCGAGGCGGCAGCCGCTGCCGCGGCGTCCTCTTCACGAAGGCGAGCGATCTCGCGCTCGAAGTCATCGAGCGACTCGTACGCCTGGTAGACCGACGCGAAGCGCAGGTACGCGATCTCGTCGAGTTCGCGCAGCGGCGGCAGGATCGCGAGGCCGATGTCGAGGGCATTGATCTCCGCCTGGCCGTTCGCCCTCACGGTCTCCTCAACCTTCTGCGCGAGCACAGCCAGGTCATCGTCAGAGACAGGGCGGCCCTGGCACGCCTTCCGCACGCCGGACATGACCTTTTCACGGCTGAATGGCTCCGAGACGCCGGAGCGCTTGAGCACGGTGAGGCTGGCGGTCTCGACGGTCGTGAATCGGCGACCACACTCGGGGCATTCGCGGCGGCGACGAATCGACGCGCCGTCGTCGGCCGTGCGCGAATCCACTACGCGAGTGTCGGGATGCCGACAGAAGGGGCAGTGCATGCCCCTACTTTGGCATGTCACATGCGCAGAGCGTTAGTTGGGCCTCGCTCAGCCGAGTGCCGGGATGACGAGCTGCTCGCCCGCCTGCAGCTGCGAGCTGGACAGGGCGTTGAGCTTGACGATCTCGTCCATGGTGTCGCGCACGTCCCTGCCCTCTGGTGTCAGGTTCGCCGCGATAGACCACAGCGATTCGCCGGCTCCGACCGTGTACGTGTCGAGCTCGGCGGGCGTGGCAGCGTCGTCCGTTGCGAAGGCCTGGGGCGCAACAACGGCACCCACGAGCACGAGGACTGACAACGCAATGGTGCGGCGCAGACGGGCCTTGCGGGTCATGGGAGCGTAGATCGCCATCTCGGTTACCTTCCTTCGTCGATGTCCGGGTTCGAACACCTGTTCGTTCGAACATCTGTTCTATTTGTAGCACTGCAGTGCGACACGCGCAAGAAGAGAATCGAACACATGTTTGATTTCCCCTGCGTTGTGCCCTACCGTCATGACTTAAGAAGACCAGCAGGGTCTGACATGGATCCGGCGAGAAGGAGCAGGCATGAGCGACATCAGTGGCGGAACCGTCCACGAGTTCCCCGACGTCGACTCCGGCGAGGGGCTCACCGAGCGCCAGCGCCTCATCCTCGAGACCATCCGCGCCTCCGTGAACGAGCGCGGCTACCCGCCGTCCATGCGCGAGATCGGTGAGGCCGTCGGCCTCACCTCGACCTCGTCGGTGACGCATCAGCTGTCCGCGCTCGAGTCCAAGGGCTACCTGCGCCGCGATCCGCATCGCCCCCGCGCGATCGAAGTGGTGCTGCCCGGCGAGGCTCCCGCCCAGGCCAGCCCCAGCGTCGGCGCGACGGCCACCAGCCTTCCCGCCAATGACAGCGTGGTCGAGGTGCCGCTCGTTGGGCGCATCGCCGCCGGTGGACCCATCCTCGCGGATCAGTCAGTGGAAGACATCGTGACGCTCCCCCGTCAGCTCACGGGCCAGGGAGAGCTGTTCATGCTCACGGTGCGCGGAGACTCGATGGTCGATGCCGCGATCTGCGATGGCGACTTCGTGGTGGTGCGTCGCCAGAACACCGCGGAGAACGGCGACATCGTCGCCGCCCTGCTCGATGACGAGGCGACCGTGAAGACGTTCCGTCAGCGTGACGGCCGCGTGTGGCTCATGCCGCACAACCCGGCCTACACCCCCATCGACGGCACGCACGCCCGCATCATGGGCAAGGTCGTCTCGGTGCTGCGCAAGATCTAGCGCGATTGCGGCGCTTAGGAGCGCCAGCCGTCCTGCCAGTGGAAGCCACCCATGATGGCTTCGCGCATCGCCTTCATGGCGTTCGCAATGGTGGTCTGGTACACGCGTGACTCGTCTGTCTCCGCCTTCTCAGCAAGCGCTCGGCTACCGGCCTCGTAGTGCGCAAGGTATTCGGCGAAACGCTCCCTTTCGGCCTGCTGGCCGCGGGTGAACTCCTCAGACTGAGCGTCGGTCATGTGTGTGCCTCCTCGGGGCATAAGCCTACGGCGTGGCGCGGCCACTTTCCGCTTCCTCACGCCCCCGCCTCGGCGTTGAGCCTGCGCAGCGCGGAGAGCACCACTTCGCGGTCCGTCGTGGGCCACAGCGGCGGCATGGAGCGGGCAAGGAAGCCGCCGTACCGGGCCGTCGCGAGTCGCGGGTCCAGAACCGCCACCACTCCCCTGTCATTCACGGAGCGGATGAGCCGACCGGCGCCCTGCGCCATGAGCAGTGCCGCATGGGTCGCGCTGATCGCCATGAAGCCATTGCCGCCACGCCGCTCCACGGCCTCGGTGCGCGCCTGCGCCACCGGATCGTCAGGCCGCGGGAACGGGATTCTGTCGATGACCACGAGGGAGCACGTCTCACCCGGCAGATCGATGCCCTGCCACAGCGCCGTCGATCCGAACAGGCACGCCCGCGGCTCCTCTTGGAACTGCTTCACGAGCGTCGAGAGCTGATCATCCTGCTGGTACAGGATGGGGACATCGAGTCGCTCACGCAGTGCGTCCACGGCAGCCTGTGCGGCCCTGTGCGAACTGAACAGGCCGAGCGTGCGACCTCCCGCCGCCTCCACGAGCGCCGCGAGCTCATCAAGCGCCTCCTCGCCGATCCCGCCCGTTCCGGGCCGCGGCAGGTGGGAGGCGACGTACAGGATTCCCTGCCGCCCATAGTCGAAAGGGCTTCCCGCATCGAGCGTCACCGGGTCCTCGACGCCCAAGTGTCGCGCGATCGCATCGAACCCGCCGCCAAGGCTCAGCGTCGCAGACGTCATCACTGACGCCTTCTCCGCGAGCAGCTTCTCGTTGATGGTGCGAGCCACATCGAGCGGGGCGGCAACGATGCGCTCCGGCAGAGCCGATCCGTAATCTCCGTCGCGCGGCGCAAGCCACACGACGTACGCGCCGGACGTGCCAAGCAGCTCCTCGCACACGTCGAACACCTCCGTGAGTGAGGCGGTCGCCACCTTCGCGGGACCTGCCGTCTCGGCCGCCTGGTTATTGCCGGTCGTGGCCTTGGTGACCGCGCTCAGCACTGATCGCGAAGCCCCCCTGACGAGTTCGAGGGCCTCAGCCAGAGCGTCGGGCAGCTCCCCTCGAATGCGCCCGACGCTGCACTCGCCGAGCGCCGTGTCGAGCGCCCTGGCAGCGCGGTCAAGCTCCTCGGTGGCGATTCCCACTCGCCGAGCGTTGCGTGCGGCCCTGTCGATCCCGAGCACCGTGAGTTCATGCGTCGCGGCGGAGGTGATGCGCTGCACGAGCTCGTGCGCCTCGTCGACGATCAGCACGTCGTGCTCGCCGATCATGTCGTGGCTCGTTGCCTGCACGCCGAGCACGGCGTGATTGGTGACGACGATGCTCGCCCTCGCCGCTTGGTCTCGCGCCTTCTGGGCGAAGCACTCGTCGATCAAGGGACAGCGCGACTCGAGGCATTCTCGCCCCGTGACGGAGACCTGCGACCAGGCGCGGCCAGGCACGCCGGGGATGAGGTCGTCCCTGTCACCCGTGTCCGTCTCCTGTGCCCATTCGTGCAGACGAGCGACCTGTTTGCCGAGCTCGCTCGTGGGTCCAAGGTTGATGGGAAGCGCGTCATCGTCTGGCGGGTAGCCGCCGGCCATCTTGTGCACGCACAGGTAGTTGGACCTCCCTTTGAACAGCCCGACGCCGGGGCGGCTTCCCAACACCGGCTCCAGGGCATCGAGCACGAGGGGCAGGTCCTTGGTGAAGATCTGTCGCTGCAGCGCGAGCGTGGCAGTGGAGATGACGATCCGCTCGCCGCTGAGCGCCGCGTGGGCGACCGCAGGGACGAGGTAGGCCATGGACTTACCGGTGCCGGTGCCCGCCTGGATGAGCGCGTGCTCGCCGCCATTGAGGGCGTTGGCGACTGCCACGGCCATCTGCTCCTGGCCGTCGCGGTGCTCGCCGCCGAGCGCGGAGACAACCTCGCGCAGCAGTTCGGTGGTGCGCTCAGGAGTGAGGGCCTCCTGCTCGAGTGCGGAGCTGCTCACGCGCTGTCGCGGGCGCCAGCGCGGGCTTCCGCCTCCCTCATGCGAGCCGCGAGCGCCTCGGACACCAGGGCGGTCAGTTCATAACCGTCGCCTGTGTGATGCTCCGAGAGCACCTCGCCCTTCGCGTGGGCCTCGGCCACGAGGTCGCCGCGCGAGTACGGAAGCACCACGTCGACGCGCTCCGACGGCTTGGGAAGGCGCTGCGCGATCTCCTCAAGCAGCTCAGGAATGCCCTCTCCCGTGAGCGCCGACACCTCGACGGTGGGCTCGGGGCGACCGCGCAGGCGGGTCAGCACATCCGGATCGGCGACGTCGCTCTTGTTGAGGACGAGGATCTCGGGGACCTTCGAGGCACCGGGGACGTCAGCGAGCACTTCGCGCACTGCACGAATCTGCCCTTCGGGATCCGGGTGTGAGGCATCGACCACGTGGAGCACGAGGTCGGCGAACGCGACCTCCTCAAGCGTCGAGGCAAAGGCCGCGACCAGCTGGTGCGGGAGGTTGCGCACGAACCCCACAGTGTCAGAGACCGTGAATTCGCGCCCGTCTGGGGTCTGGCTGCGACGCACGGTGGGGTCGAGCGTGGCGAACAGCGCGTTCTCCACGAGCACACCCGCACCCGTGATGCGGTTGAGCAGCGAGGACTTGCCGGCGTTCGTGTAGCCCACGATCGCCACGTTGGGCAGTGCGAGGCGGCGCTCCCTGCGCACCTCTCGCGCGGGAGCCATGTTCTTGATCTGGCGGCGCAGCTGCGCCATGCGCGTGCGAATACGGCGACGGTCGAGCTCGATCTTGGTCTCACCGGGACCGCGAGAACCGATGCCCTCACCGCCCGCGACGCGACCACCGGCCTGTCGCGACATCGATTCACCCCAGCCGCGAAGGCGAGGAAGGAGGTACTCAAGCTGTGCAAGCTCAACCTGCGCCTTGCCCTCCTTGGACTTGGCATGCTGAGCGAAGATGTCGAGGATCAGCGCCGTGCGGTCAATGACCTTGACCTTCACGACGTCTTCGAGCGCGCGACGCTGGCTTGGAGCGAGGTCATCGTTGACGATCACCGTGTCAGCGCCCACCGCCCTGACGATGTCCTTGACCTCATTGGCTTTGCCCTTGCCGATGTAGGTGGCGGGGTCCGGATGGGGCCGACGCTGCAGCACGCCATCGAGCACCTCGGAACCTGCGGTTTCGGCGAGGGCTGCGAGCTCTCGCAGCGAGATCTCCGCGGCCTCATGGTTGCCGTGGGAGTACTGCCCCACCAGCACGACCTTCTCAAGGCGCAGCTGGCGGTACTCGACCTCGGAGATGTCTTCGAGTTCGGTCGACAGTCCGCTGACGCGTCGCAGCGCGGCGCGCTCCTCGCGCTCCAGCTGGTCACCGTCGTACTCGGTGGCAAGCGTTCCGCCCTCCGCAACCGCCGTTCCGGCGCGCGACAAGACCCGCTCAAGCACAGCGTCGGCCCGGCTTTGTGCCGAGTCGCTGGGAGCGTCGTCTTCGAGGGCTGGTTCTGACATGGCCCCTCATTGTCTCACCCTGCGCCCACACACGGGGCGGCCCGTCCACAGCTACGCTCATGCCGTGACCGAAGACCACTACTTCACCGCCCGGCCCGCCTCCGCAGACGAGCGGCGTCGCATCGAGGTCACGCTCGCTGGCCGCGACCTCACGCTTGAGGTGGCGCCGGGCATCTTCTCCCCCGATCACGTTGACCTTGGCACGCAGGTGTTGCTGAGAAGTGTTCCGCAGCCGCGCGGCGAGGTGCTCGACATCGGCTGCGGCTGGGGGCCCATCGCGATCACGGCGGCGCTGCGGTCGCCCGACGCTCGTGTCACCGCCGTGGATGTCAACGAGCGGGCGCTCGACCTCGCGCGACGCAACGCCGCGGCGGCCGGTGTTGCAGATCGCGTCACGGTCGCACGCCCAGAGGACGTCGCAGCGGACACGGCGTTCGACACCATCTGGTCCAATCCGCCCATTCGCATCGGCAAGGCGGCCCTGCATGACCTTCTCGCGCACTGGCTGCCGCGGCTTGCCCCTGGTGGTGAGGCGTTCCTCGTGGTGCAGAAGAACCTCGGTGCGGATTCGCTGGCGACGTGGCTCGCGGAGCAGGGCTGGGGTGATGTGGAGCGCGTCGCAAGCGCCAAGGGCTTCCGGGTGCTGCGCATCGCGCGACCCGCGCAGCCCGTGCCCTAGAACGGCAACTTGACCTCTCCCTCGGCAACCAGAACGGCGGGTCCCTCGAGCGTCACATGCGATCCGGTGACGACCACGGAGACAAGGCCTCCAGGAACCTCGACGTCCCACACATCGGGCGCGCCCTCGCCCGCCCACGACCGCACGGCCAGCGCGGCGGCACACGCACCGGTGCCGCACGACATCGTCTCGCCGGAGCCGCGCTCGTGAACGCGCATGCGGATGCGGCCACGGTCCACCCCGTCGCGCGTCTCGCCGCCAAGCGTCACCACGAACTCGACATTCGACCCGTTGGGCGGCGTGGGCTTCACCACCGGAGGCGCCGAAAGGTCAAGCGCATCGAGCTCACCCAAGTGCGCGAGGGCCACCACGTGGTGCGGGTTGCCCACATTGACGCTCAGCGCGGGGCGCACGGGATCAAGGCCGCGAGCGAACACCTCGGAGTCGAAGCCGTCGCGGGAGTCGCCCAGCCGCCACTCGCCCATCGCGATCGAGTACAGCGACTCGCCGAACTCGTTCTGCCCCAGGGACTTTGCCGCTCGCGCACCGCCGCGAGTGGCAAAAACCAACCCCTCGCTGAGGTCCTCGCCAGCATCGCGCTCGAGCAGCGCCGCGTACACCCGTGCGCCGTTGCCGCACATCTCGGAAAGCGACCCGTCAGCGTTCCAGTAATCCATGAACCACATGTTCGGGTCGTAGCCCTTGCCCGCCTCAAGTGCTCCGGCGCGCACCGCGCGAATGACGCCGTCCCCACCGATGCCGCCCCTGCGGTCGCACAGGAAGCGCGCGACGTCAGCGTTGAGGTCAATCTCTCCACGCTCGTCGAAGAGCAGCACAAAGTCGTTCTTGGTGCCGTGGCCCTTCGTGAAGCGCAGGTAGGTCATCGCCCTAGATTACGTGGGCCTTTCCGCGAGGGCCACCACCGCGTCGGCCACCTTGCCAAGGTCCGACGCTGTGGCCGGGCCCTCAACCCACGTCACCCTGGGATCGGGCTGGAACCAGCGGCCTTGGCGGCGCGCGAGGCGACGCGTGTTTCTCGCGATGAGCTCGCGGGTCTCATCGGCGTCGATCTCGCCATCGATGTGGCGGAGCGTCTCCGCGTAGCCCACCGCTCGCCGGGCGGTGACGCCTTCGCGCAGGCCGCGCCGCTCGAGTTCTCGCACCTCGTCGACGAGACCTGCCTGCCACATGTGATCGACGCGCTGAGCGATGCGCGGGTCGAGTGATTCGAACGGCAGCTGCAGGCCGATCTGCACGGCCGGGATCTCGTACTCGTGGGTGGGCAAGTGCGAGGAATACTTCTCCCCCGTGAGCGCGATGACCTCGAGCGCCCGGACGATGCGCTTGGCGTTGGCCGCTCCGATCCGAGCGGCGGCCTCCGGGTCCTTCGCCGCGAGCTCCCGGTGCAGCATCCCTGGCCCCTCAACGCGCGCACGCTCCTCGAGCTCCGCACGCAGCGACTCGTCCGTGCCGGGGAACTCGAAGCGGTCGAGCAGCGCCCTGATGTACAGCCCTGAGCCGCCTGCCACGATCGCTCGCTTGCCGCGGGCGTGAATGGCGGCGATGTCAGCCCGAGCGGCCTCCTGGTAGCGGGCCACGGAGGCGTCCTCGTGGACGTCGAGCGTGTCGAGCTGATGGTGAGGGATGCCGCGGCGCTCGTCCATCGTGAGCTTCGCCGTGCCGATGTCCATGCCGCGATAGAACTGCATGGAATCGGCGTTGACGATTTCGCCATCGAGGCGCTCGGCCACCTCGAGTGCTACGGCCGACTTCCCGGTCGCGGTAGCGCCGACGATCGCGATGACGGGAGTGGTCACGCTGTGGGAACGGGCCGGATGGTCGGCAGGCCAAGGCTCACGGGACCGGCGGAGCCGCCGGTGCCGCATGAGTCGCCGCAGCCGCCGCCGTCGTGCTCATGCTCGCCGGCCTGCACGGAGTCCCACACATCGCCCGCGCGAGTGCGTCGCACCTGGTAGGTGCCGCCCGCGATGCCCGAGTCTGCGACCAGGTGGTGTGGGGCGCCGTACGTGACGTCCACCGTCACGAAGTCGCCGGGGCGCGGAGTCTCTGCGCCGTCGGGGACGCTGAAGTGCACCAGGCGGTTGTCTGGGGCGCGACCGCTCAGGCGAGCGTGGGCGCCATCCTTGCGGCCTCCCACCTGGCCGCTCGTGTCGAGCACGAGCAACTCGACGGTGCGGCCAACGATCTGCTGGTTCTCCTCGAGTCCAATCCGCTCTTGGAGCGCGAGCAGGCGCTCGAACCGCTCCTGCACCACCTCCTTGGGCAGGGTGGGCAGCTCAAACGCGGGGGTGCCGGGGCGCGGGCTGTACTGGAACGTGAACGCGGAGGAGAACCGCGAGGCCTCGACCACGCGCAGGGTCTCCTGGAAGTCCTCCTCCGTCTCCCCAGGGAAGCCGACGATGATGTCCGTGGTGATCGCAGCGTCGGGCATGGCGGCGCGCACCCGCTCGAGGATGCCAAGGAACTTCTCCGAGCGGTACGAACGGCGCATGGCGCGCAGCACCGCATCCGAACCCGACTGCAGCGGCATGTGCAGGCTGGGCATGACGTTGGGCGTTTCGGCCATCGCCGCGATGACGTCATCAGTGAAGGCGGCAGGGTGCGGGGATGTGAAGCGCACGCGCTCAAGGCCCTCGATGTCGCCGCAAGCGCGCAGCAGCTTGGCAAAGGCCGCGCGGTCTCCGAAGCCCACGCCGTAGGAGTTGACGTTCTGGCCCAGCAGCGTGATCTCCACGGCGCCCTGGGCAACAAGGGCCGACGCTTCGGCAAGGATCTCTCCCGGCCTCCTGTCGCGCTCCTTGCCTCGCAGGCTGGGGACGATGCAGAACGTGCACGTGTTGTTGCAGCCCACCGAGATCGACACCCAGCCAGAGGCGATCGCATCGCGGCGGCTCGGCAGCGTCGAGGGGAAGGTCTTGAGGGACTCCTCGATCTCCACCTGCGCCTCAGCGTTGTGGCGAGCGCGTTCGAGCAGGACGGGAAGAACGTCGATGTTGTGCGTTCCGAAGACCACGTCCACCCATGGCGCGCGTTCGACGATCTCGCCGCGGTCCTTCTGCGCGAGGCAGCCGCCCACGGCAATCTGCATTCCGGGGTTCGTGGACTTCGCGTGGGCCAGCTGGCCGAGGTTGCCGTAGAGGCGGTTGGCGGCGTTCTCACGCACGGCGCACGTGTTGATGACCACGACGTCGGCGATCTCCGTGCCCGCGGGCGCGGCGGTGAAGCCGGCGCCTTCGAGCAGGCCGGCCATGCGCTCGGAGTCGTGGACGTTCATCTGACAGCCGAGCGTCTTGACGACGTAGGTGGGCGTAGTGGTCATCGCGTTAGTTTGCGACGGCCTCCGCGCGCAGTTCGCGAATGACCGTCACCTTGATCTCTCCGGGGACGCTGAATTCTTTGCTGATGTGCTCGGCAATTGTACGTGCGAGCTGCTGTGCCCCGTCGTCGTCCACCTCGTTGGGCTCGACGATCACGCGCACCTCGCGCCCCGCGGACATCGCGAGGGCGCGGCTCACGCCCGTGTGCTCGGTGACGAACTTCTCAAGGGACTCCATGCGCTCGAGGTAGCCGTCGAGGTCTTCGCGGCGGGCGCCAGGGCGGGATGCGGAGACGGCGTCGGCGATCTGCACGATCACGGCCTCGACGGTCTCTGGCGCGACCTCGTCGTGATGCGCGGCGATCGCATTGACGACGGCGGCGTCCTCGCCGTGAATGCGGGCGATCTCCGCTCCGATTGCGGCGTGAGTGCCCTCGCGCTCTCCCGTGAAGGCCTTGCCGATGTCATGGAGGAAGGCACCGCGGCGAGCAAGGTCGACGTCTGCCCCAAGCATCTCGGCAAGTGCCACGGCGATCTGCGCGGTCTCAACAAGGTGCGACAGCACGTTCTGGCCGTAAGACGTGCGCAGGCGAAGGCGACCAATCGTCTCGATCAGCTCCTGGTCAACGCCGCGCAGGCCCACTGCGGCAATCGCGTCGAGTCCCGCCTCCATGTGGCGCTGATGGGCGCCAGCGACCGCCTTGGCGTACTCAAGTTCGACGCGATGGGGCTGGATGCGGCCATCCTCGACCAGGGCTCGCAACGCGACCTCTGCGTTCTCGCGGCGTTCGACGTCGAAGGAGGACAGCTGCACCGCGTCGACGCCTTCTTCCACGATGACGTTGACGCCGGTGAGGGCCTCGAAAGCGCGGATGTTGCGACCCTCGCGGCCGATGATGCGGCCCTTCATCTCCTCGGAGGGAAGGTCGATCCACGTGACAGAGGCCTGCGCGGTGGTGGAGCCAACCTGTCGCTGCATCGCCTCAACGAGGAGCTCGCGCGCCCGAGCATCGGCCTCGCGGCGCACCGTGCGCTCAATGCGGCGGCGCTCCATCGCAAGTTCCGATTCCATCTCAGCGCGAAGGCGAGTCGTCAGTTCCGCCTTCGCCTCCTCCACGGACAGGCCAGCGACCTCGGCGATTCGGCGCGTCAGCTCCTTCTCGAGCGCGGCGCGCTCCTCCGCGAGCCGGCGCTCATCGCGAGCCACAACGGTGACGCGCTCGTCGAGCTGGCGGGCGTACTGCTGGTGCGCGCGGTGGTCTGCCGCGGCGTCCTTCTCGCGCTGCGCGACGCGCTCTTCACGGCGCTGCGCTTCAGTGAGCCGGGCGCGAGCGTCCTCGCGAAGATCTTCGACTTCCTTCTTCGCGGATTCGCGGATCGCCTCCGCCTCGCGACGGGCGAAGAAGACCAGCAAAAGGGCGACAAGGGACGCGCCAAGGAGCAGCAGAATCACTGCAACGGGTTCCACAGTGCTCCCCTCGGCTAGTAGTCGTCACCTGCCTTATCGGCACGTTGCCAGTCTTTCACGACTGAAAAAGCGCTCGAAGGTGAGTATCCGCGCCTCGCGAGCATGCCTACGACGCGCCGGACCTTGACCGCTGGGTCGAGATGTCCCAGAGAGTCCCATTTCTTCCGCGCGAGTTCACGCGCGCGGTCATCGATCGCGTCATCAATCGGCTCGAGCGCGGCCTC
Source organism: uncultured Demequina sp. (assembly GCA_937925595.1). Next base: position 11,251 of record CALALQ010000405.1, read on the forward strand.
GATGTCGGCGGGCTCGAAGCCCTTGCGCTGCAGCTCAAGGCGGATCGCCCGCGGTGCGAGCCCCCGCTCGTTATGGCGGGTGCGCGCGATCTGCGCGGCGAGCGCGGCGTCGTCGAGCAGCCCCACCTCGACGTAGCGAGCGATGAGCGAGTCGGCCAGTGCGGGCTCCACGCCCTTCTCGACGAGGCGGGAGCGCAGCTGCGCGCACGACTTGGGTGAGTGCGTGAGGATCCTCAGCGCGATCTCACGTGCGCGCTCGGCGGGGTCCACCGATGTCGTGGAGGTGTCCTCCCGCCGAGCGCGAGCCTTCGTGTCAGAACGGGGCATCTTCCTTGGCTACTGCCTTGGTGAACTCGTCCTCGGCGGCGACCGCAGGGGCCTGCGACTCCTCGCCCACTGCCACCGCACCGATGCCGAGCTTGGACTTGATCTTGCCCTCGATCTCCGCGGCAAGAGCCGGGTTGTCCTTGAGGAACTGGCGGGCGTTCTCCTTGCCCTGGCCCAACTGATCGCCCTCGTACGTGTACCAAGATCCGGACTTCTTGACGAAGCCGTGCTCCACACCGAGGTCGATGATGCCTCCCTCAGTGGAGATGCCCTGGCCGTAGAGGATGTCGAACTCTGCCTGCTTGAACGGCGGGGCCATCTTGTTCTTGACGACCTTCACGCGAGTGCGGTTGCCGACGGGCTCCGTGCCCTCCTTGAGCGTCTCGATGCGACGCACGTCGAGGCGGACGGAGGCATAGAACTTGAGCGCCTTTCCACCCGTGGTGGTCTCGGGAGAGCCGAAGAACACGCCGATCTTCTCGCGCAGCTGGTTGATGAAGATCGCGGTGGTGCCGGTCGAGTTGAGCGCACCGGTGATCTTGCGCAGCGCCTGCGACATGAGGCGCGCCTGCAGACCCACGTGGCTGTCGCCCATCTCGCCCTCGATCTCGGCCTTGGGCACGAGGGCCGCTACGGAGTCGATGACGAGAATGTCGACGCCGCCGGAGCGGATCAGGATGTCCGCGATCTCGAGCGCCTGCTCACCGGTGTCGGGCTGCGACACGATGAGGTTGTCGGTGTCCACGCCGAGCTTCTTCGCGTACTCGGGGTCGAGGGCGTGCTCCGCGTCGATGAAGGCGGCCGTTCCGCCGGCCTTCTGCGCGTTGGCAACGGCGTGCAGTGCGACCGTGGTCTTACCGGAGGACTCCGGTCCGTAGATCTCGATGATGCGTCCGCGGGGAAGGCCGCCGATGCCGAGAGCGATGTCGAGCGCGATGGATCCCGTGGGAATCGCCTCGACGGCGACGCGCTCGTGCTCGCCAAGGCGCATCACAGAGCCCTTGCCGAACTGCCTGTCAATCTGTCCGAGCGCCGCCTCAAGAGCCTTGGAGCGGTCTGCCGCGTTCGCCATGTCATGTCCATTCGTCCGTGGCATCACTGCCGCAATTACCTACGTCAGTGACGCTACCTGCCGCCTCTGACACGACGCCTTCCGGCCCTGCGAACCTGTGGAACGACTCCCCGGTGCGACGCCTTGTGGATACGACTGTAATCGAACGCGTGTTCGAATGGGAAGCGACACGCCGTGCGGTTCAGCGCCGCGGCGGCACGATTCTCGCGGGATCCCTGCCCGCGCGATCAGCAAGCGGCACCTGCGCCTCATCGCACCAGGCATGCCACACGACACGCGGCGCCACCCCCGCCTCGAGGGCGGCCTGGGGCGTGAGCGAATCAAGCGCGGTCAGCGACAGTTCGCGCGCATAGGTGCGGGAGTATGCAGAGCCGAACACAGCGTCGGCGAGTTCCCAGAACTCGCTGACGCGCACTAGCGGCCGCGAATCGAGCCGAGCAGCTCGGGAACGGTGTCCGGGATCGACGGGAGCACCGGAACGTCCTGCATCGCCTCTGCCGCGGCAAAGCGGTCGGAGACCTCGTGCAGGATGACAGACATCGGGACGTCAAGCGCCTCGCAGATCGAGGCAAGCAGCTCCGAAGACGCTTCCTTCTGGCCGCGCTCAACCTCGGACAGGTAGCCGAGCGACACGCGCGCGCCGGAGGAGATGTCGCGCAGCGTCTTGCCCTGCATCAGGCGTGCGTCACGGAGGACATCGCCAATCTCATTGCGCAGAACAGGCATTCGCCCTCCCCTCATCGTCTGTGCGTTCATCATGACTTACGCAACGCACATTACCTCACAGTTGTTCCATTCTTGGAACAGTTGTTTACCCGATTTCGCCCACAGCATGCGCATAGGCCTCGAGCGCGTCGGCGACCGCGGCGCGCTGCACGGCCCCGCGCGGCCCGTCGTGGTGCCGCTCCCAGGCCACTTCCCCATTCGGCCCGACGCTGGCCACACACACCGTCCCAGCTGGCTTTCCGCCGTGAGGCTCAGGCCCGGCGGCTCCGGTTGTCGCGGCGCCGACCTCGGCGCCGAACATCTCGCGCACGCGCTTGGCCATCGCGATCGCTGTCTCCCTGCTCACCACGCCGTGGGCCTCAATGATCGCGGGGTCCACGCCGAGCACGTCTTCCTTCACTCCAACGGTGTAGGTGACGATTCCGCCGAGCACGACCTCAGAGGAGCCGGGAACGGACACGAGCGCCGTGCACAGCGCTCCCCCGGTGAGCGACTCGGCGCAAGCGAGCGTGAGGCCGCGGTCCATCGCGGCCTGGATGACCTCCTCAGGCGTCGTCATCTGCGACATGCTCCTGCTCGGGGAGGCGGCGCGCCTTGGCAAGTCGCGCCTCGTAGTCGATCCACGTGATCACGGCGACCGCCACGGACGCGACGAGCAGCCACCAAGCGGTGGTGGTGACGGCCTCGTTGTCGATGGGCAGCAGATACAGCGACATGGACAGCAGCTGCAGCACGGTCTTGATCTTTCCGCCTCTCGAGGCGGGAATGACGGCCCGGTGCACCACCTGGATGCGCCCCACCGTCACGACCACTTCGCGCACGAACAGCACCGCAAGCGGCCACCACGGCACCCCGTCGGTTATGACGAGCATGAGCAGCGTGCCAAGCACGAGCGCCTTGTCAGCGATGGGATCCGCGAGCTTGCCGAACGACGTGATGACGTGCCAGCGGCGGGCGAGGTAGCCGTCGAGGAAGTCGGTGGCTGCGGCGACGACAAAGACGACGAGCGCCCACGCTCGCGCAGAGCCCTTGTCTCCACCGTCGATGCCGAGCAGGACCATGACAATCGGCACCGCGACGAGCCTGGCCCACGTCAGCCAGTTAGGCAGCCGTTCCATGGCATCACCATAGTGCCGTCCGGCGACGTGTCTTGCGACCGGGATAATGTGCGCATGGCTCGCCGCAACCCCGCCCACGCCTCTTCGACGCAGAAGCTCATCGGAGCGGGCGCAGCGACCGCTGTGGCGGCCATCCTCGGCATCGTCGGGGCGGTCGCCGTCGCCGGGCCTCCGAGCACAGAGCCGACGACGAAGGCTGAGCAGCCCACAGCGTCGGCCACCCCCAAGGTCACGCCGAGCGAAGCTGAATCCCCCTCCCCCAGCCCCACGCCCACGGTGGAGCCTGACCTGGTGTTCTCGATCATCACCGCTGGCGACATGCTCACGCATGTGCCAGTCATGAACTCGGCGCGCACCAAGAACGGCTACGACTTCTCCAAGCAGTTCAAGCCCACGCAGGACTTCATTGAGGGTGCTGACATTGCGATCTGCCATATGGAGGTGCCGGTGGCGCCCAAGGGTCAGAAGCCGTCCGGGTACCCCATGTTCGCGGCCCCTCGCCAGCTTGTGACGGACCTCGCGGAGGCCGGATGGGATGGCTGCTCCACGGCCTCGAACCACAGTGTTGACCGTCGCTTCGCGGGCATCGAGGCGACCCTTGCCGCGTTCGAGGCAGAGGGAATGGGCCACTCCGGCACCGCTCGCTCCAAGGACGAGTCGACGCAGGTGCAGTACTACAGCGTCACGCAGGGCGATCGCACCGTGAAGGTCGCGAACATCTCGTTCGCCTATGGCCTCAATGGCCTGCCCAAGCCCGATGGCAAGCCGTGGGCGGTGAACACCTTCAACATGGATGCCGCGGACGTCTCGCCCATCCTCGAGGCGGCTGAGGACGCGCGCAAGGACGGCGCCGACATCGTCGTGGCTTCCGTGCACTGCTGCGTCGAGTACCGCACGGAGCCGGGCTCAGTGCAGACCTCGATCGCCAAGCAGATCGCCAAGTCCGGCCTGGTCGATCTCTATGTGGGCCACCACGCTCACGTTCCGCAGCCCATTCGCCTGCTCGAAGGCGGCCCACAGGGCAAGGGAATGTGGACCGCGTACGGCCTTGGCAACTTCATCTCGAATCAGGACGTCACCACGGTGGGCGTCAAACAGAGCGCGAGTGGCGTGATGATGACCGCCACCTTCACCGTCTCCCCTGAAGGCGATGTGGACGTCGACGTCAAGTGGACTGCGGTCACGGTAGACCGCAAGGGCAAGCACATCGTCTACCCCATCACCAAGGACAGCGGCAAGGCAGGAACGCTCAGCGCCAAGACGGTCAACGAGCGCTGGAAGCTCGTGAAGGACGCCGTGGGCCCGGAAGCCAAGGAGCTCAAGGAGCCTCCCGTTTCGCACCCCGTCACCCTTGAGGTGAGCGTCCGCCAGCCATAGGCCCGACGCTGTGGCGGATTATGCGCCGAACGCGGCTCCGGAGATGTCAAGCGGGTCGTCGTGCTCCTGCGGGCGCGGGTCGATGAGGCTTGCCGCGTAATTCGCGTTCGCGTCGAGAACGGCGGCGGCCGGCTGGGCGACGCCGAACAGCCATCCCTGGCCGTAGCGCCAGCCGCAGGCGCTGAGGAACTGCGCCTGCGCCTCGGTCTCAATGCCTTCCGCGATGGTCGCGAGGCCGAGCTCGCGAGCAAGCGCGCCAAGGGCGCGCGAGACGCGAGCGCCAGCTGGGTCCTCAGGGATGCCTGCCACGAAGGACATATCGAGCTTCACGCCCGACACGGGAAGATCGCGCAGATACGACAGCGGGCTGACGCCGGTGCCGAAGTCATCGAGAAGGATCGGCACTCCCGCATTGCGCAGCTCCGTGAGCTCGTGGCGGATGCGCGTATTGGGAGCGACGAGCGAAGCCTCCGTGAGCTCAACGACGATGCGCTGCGGGCTGAGGTGGTGAGCGCCGATTGCTCCGAGCACGCGGTCCGCGAACTCCGAATCGCCAAGCTGGTCAGCCGAGACGTTGAGTGACACCCACGTGGAGTCAGAAGGGCTGAGCGTGAGGAACTTCGCCGCCTGCTCCACGAGCGCGCTGCCCAGCACGGTCGCGAGGTTGCGATCGTCGATGAGTGGCAGGAACGCCCCGGGAAGCAGCAGCCCACGAGTGGGGTGCTGCCAGCGCACGAGCGCCTCATAGCCGACGACGGCGCGAGTCGCGAGCTCGAGGATCGGCTGGTAGTGCAGCACGAGGTCGCCATGCTCGATCGCGCGAGCGAGGTCGGCGGCGAGTGCCGTCTGGCTGTCGCGAGAGGTGCGCATAGTGGGGTCGAAGACCTCGGTGCGTGACTTGCCCGTGGCCTTCGCGCGGTACATCGCGGCGTCGGCGGCGCTCAGCAGGCCGGGCGCTCCGCCGGCGATGGTCTCTTCGTCGGCCATCGCGATGCCAAGCGAGGCTCCCAGGTGGATCTGGTGGCGCTTGACCTGCAGGGGGCGCTTGAGGCCAGCGTGGATGGCCCCTGCGATGTCGAAGAGCGCCTTGGAGCAGTCGGGGTCCTGGACCACGATGACGAACTCGTCGCCGCCGATGCGGGCGACCGTGCCGCGACCGGCCGTCGCGGAGCGCAGCACTCCGGCCACATACACGAGCGCGCTGTCGCCCGTGGCGTGGCCAAAGCGGTCATTGAGGCCCTTGAAGCCGTCGAGGTCGACGGCGATGACGCCAACGCGGCTCTCGACGTCCGGCTGCTCGAGCACCTGCTGCAACACGTCCTGGAGCAGCGTGCGGTTCGCAAGTCCGGTGAGGGGGTCGTGCATGGCGCGGTGCGCGAGCAGCTCCGAGTGCATGCGGTCGTCGGTCGAGTCGCGCACCTGGACGATGTAGTGGTCGGGGGCACCGCCGGGATAGCGGACAAGGCCAACGTCAAGCACTGCCCACACCACGTTGCCGTCGGCGCGCACATAGCGCTTCTCGACGGAGAAGCGGGTCTGGTGGCCAGCGTAGAGCCGCTGCAGCTGATCGCGCTCGGCCGCGAGGTCTTGCGGGTGCGACAGCGCGGAGAACGGTGTTCCGCGCAGTGCGGCGACCGTGGAGCCCATCATCTCCGCGAAGGCGCGGTTGACCTCCATGAGGCGCCATTCGAGGTCGACGAGCGCCATGCCGGTGGGCGCGTTCTCCATCGCCTTGCGGAATTGGGCATCGGAGCGGCTGATCGCCTCTGCCGCTTCGCGTAGGCCAGACGGGTCGGTGAGGGTGACGACGGTGATCGTGCCGCCGTCGGGGCCGTCGTTGACCACTCGCGAGCGCACGTGGAGCCAGCGCACGTCGTCCTCACCGCGTCGGCCAGGCACTCCCACGGTGCGCGGCGTCTCCGCCGTAGGCGCGAATGCCTCGAGGACGGGCACCTGCTGCAGGTTGGGGTCAACGGTTCGCAGGGACAGGCGAGTGAGCGACTTGCCGATCACCTCGTCGCGACGCACGCCGAGCATGCGCGCCGCGACGTCGGAGATCATCGCGATGTCTTGGGTGTCGGTGAGGACCAGAATGCCGTCGCGAGTCGACTCGACAACGGCCTCGAACTGACGACGCAGCTCCCGCTCCCTGCGAGAGACTTCCTCGTGCGCCTTGCGCGCGCGAGCGGAGCGCCAGAAGTAGAAGAACGCGCAGCCAGCGAGAGCGACGAGCAGGCCCGTGGCAATGACGATGAAGACAGGCTGTGAGAACAGCTCTACGAGGTCCCCCATGTATCGTCCTCAGCGTCGTCGGAAAGTGTGGGTTCCCTAAAGGTATCGGCACTTCCGCCGCGAAGAATAGCCAAGGTGGCCGCCAATTCGTCCGGAGTGACCAATACGTCACGAGCCTTGGAGCCCTGAGAAGGGCCGACGATCTCGCGGCTCTCCAGCAGGTCCATGAGGCGGCCGGCCTTCGCGAAGCCCATCTTGAGCTTGCGCTGCAGCATCGATGTGGAGCCCAGCTGCGTGGTGATGACAAGTTCCGCGGCGGCGAGCAGGTCGTCGAGGTCGTCGCCGATGTCTTCCGCAACCACTGCAGAGTTGCCTGCGGCAATGACGTCGTCGCGGTATTCGGGGTCAGCCTGGCGCTTCACGTAGTTCACGGCCGCGTGAATCTCGCTCTCGCTCACCCACGCCCCCTGAACGCGCATGGGCTTGGACTCGCCCATGGGAAGGAACAGCGCGTCGCCCTGGCCGATGAGCTTTTCGGCACCCGGCATATCGAGCACCACGCGGCTGTCCGCGAGACTCGAGGTGGCGAAGGCCAACCTAGAAGGAACGTTGGCCTTGATCGTTCCCGTGATGATGTCGACGGACGGTCGCTGCGTGGCGAGCACCAGGTGGATGCCTGCGGCACGGGCGAGCTGTGTGATGCGCTGGATCGAGTCATCGACGTCGCGCGGCGCGACCATCATGAGGTCCGCAAGCTCGTCCACGATCACCAGCAGGTACGGGTAGGTGCGGATCTGGCGCTCGGAGCCGGGCAGCGGCTTGATCTTGCCTGCACGCACCGCCTTGTTGAAGTCGTCGATGTGCTTGTAGCCGAACATCGCGAGGTCGTCGTACCTCATGTCCATCTCCTTCACCACCCATTCGAGGGCCTGCGCGGCCTTCTTGGGGTCGGTGATGATGGGAGTGATGAGGTGAGGAATGCCCTCGTAGATGCTCAGTTCCACGCGCTTGGGGTCGACCAGCACCATGCGCACCTCGTTGGGCGTGGCGCGCATGAGGATCGACGTGATCATCGAGTTGACGAAGCTCGACTTACCGGCACCCGTCGCTCCCGCGACCAGCAGGTGCGGCATCTTCGCGAGGTTCGCCATGACATAGCCGCCCTCGACGTCCTTGCCGATGCCGATCGCCATGGGGTGGTCGTTCTTGAGCGCTGTCGTGGAGCGCAGCACGTCACCAAGGGCGACGGTCTCGCGGTCCACGTTGGGGATCTCGATGCCGATCGCGCTCTTGCCGGGGATGGGCGACAGGATGCGCACGTCGGCACTCGCCACCGCATAGGCGATGTTGCGTGACAGCTGGGTGATCTTCTCAACCTTCACGCCTGCGCCCAGCTCGACTTCGTAGCGCGTAACGGTGGGTCCGCGGGTGAAGCCCGTGACCTCGGCGTCGACGCCGAACTGCTCAAGCACGCTCGTCAGCGCCGCCACGACGCGGTCATTCGCTGCGGAGCGCGCCTTGTGCGGAGTGCCCTTGACGAGGATGTCGGGGCTCGGCAGCACGTACGGGGTCGCGTCCTCGAGTTGGCCCTGGACACCCTGCGGCACGATCGTCGTCGCGGGCGGCGGCGCGGGGGTCTCGAGAACTGTCGTGGGCTGCGTGTCCACGTCCTCACCGGCGGGTTCGTAGTCGTCCGCCGGCGGCGTGTAGGGACTGAGCGGCACGCCCGACGCGGGGGTTGCGTGCATCGGCACGCCGTAAGCGGGCGTGGGCTCGCTGTCCTCGGGGTGGATGATGTCGTCGAAGTCGCTGCGCTCGACGGCGGTCGCGAACGGATCGTCACCTACGTAGCGGTCGAGCACCTCATCCTTGCGCCCCTTGCGGCGACCCTTGGGAAGCAGGGTGCCGTGCTCGGGGAAGTCATCGTCGTCATCCTCAGCCGCAGCGTCGGGCCTGACGATCAATCCCTTCGTCATCGCGTACAGCTCGCGCGCGGGAATGCCGATCGTGACCAAGACCGCGAGCAGACCCAGCAATACCAGGATGAATACCGCGAGGCCGCCGTTCAGGAGCGAGGCGAGAGGAGTACCAACGAGGAAGCCGAGCAGGCCACCCGAGGCCATGACCTCGTCCCAGCCTTCGGTGGGTCGCGGCTGGCCGTTCGCGATGTGGATGATGCCGCCGACCGTGAGACCGAGGAACAGCAGGCCCACCATGATGCGGTGGTTGGCGTGGCCCTCTTGGGGCGCGCGGAACAGTCGCGCGGCAAGCACGATCAGGACAAGGGGCAGCAGCTTCGCGAGAACGCCGAGAAGGCCGGCCGTGGCACCGTGGATGACGGTGCCGAGCACGGTTCCCACCCCGAACCACTCGGTCGCGGCGACGAGCACCGCGCCGATGAGAAGCATGAAGGCAGCACCGTCGCGGCGCACTTCAGGGCTGACCGCTTTGGCTCCGGTGCCGATGGACCGCACCGCTCCCCCAACGGCGTGCGACGTGCCGCGGCCAGCGCTCTGCGCGGCGCGCAGAACCACGGGCGGCTTCTTCTTCGCCTGGGCGCGACTGTTCGAGCGCGGCTTGCTCGCGTTTGCGCGGGGTCGCGAATGACTGGTCTGAGCCATAGGTTCGAGGCTACCTCGCGGCGCGCCTCAGGGCCGGGAGCCACCCCGCGCGGTTCAGCGCGAGCTACGACTCCACGACCACCGGAATGATCATGGGGCGGCGGCGCAGCTTATTGCCCACGTAGCGGCCCAGCACGCGGCGAGCGATCTGCTGTAGCTGGTGGGTGTCAGCATTGCCGCTGCGGGCGGCTTCCTCGAGGGCGTCCTTGATCTCGGGAAGGATCGCGTCAAAGACTGAGTCGTCCTCAGCGATGCCGCGGGCGTGCACCTCGGGACCGGAGACGACGCGGCCGTTGTTCGAGTCGATCACCGCGAATACGGAGACGAACCCCTCCTCAGACAGGATGCGGCGATCTTTGAGCTCGGAGTCGGTGATCTCGCCCACGGAGGAGCCATCAACGTAGATGTTGTGGCACTCGACCGCGCCGACCACCTTGGCAACGCCGTCCTTGAGGTCAACCACCACACCGTTCTCCGCGAAGATCACGTTCTCAGGGTCAACGCCCGTGCGCACCGCTAGCCGCCCGTTCGCGAGCAGGTGACGCACCTCGCCGTGGATGGGCATCACATTGCGCGGCTTCAGCACGTTGTAGCAGTACAGCAGCTCGCCGGCGCTCGCGTGGCCGGAGACGTGCACGCGAGCGCTGCCCTGGTGCACCACATTCGCGCCAAGGCGCATGAGGCCGTTGATGACGCGGAACACCGCGTTCTCGTTGCCTGGGATGAGGGACGACGCCAGGATCACCAGGTCCCCTTCGCTCACCCTGACCTTGTGGTCAAGGCTCGCGATGCGGCTCAGCGCGGCCATGGGCTCGCCTTGGGAGCCCGTCGACATGAAGACGATCTTGTCGTGAGGGAGGTCGTCGGCCTGGCGAGCGTCGACGAGGATGCCCTCAGGGACACGCAGGAAGCCGAGCTCCGCGGCGATGCCCATATTGCGCACCATCGAGCGGCCAACGAACGCTACGCGGCGGCCGTGCGCCTCGGCGGCGTCAATGACCTGCTGCACGCGGTGCACGTGAGAGGAGAACGACGCCACGACGATGCGTCCCGTGGTCTGCGCGAACAGCCGGTCGATGACGGGGCCGATCTCCACCTCTTGAGTGGTGAAGCCCGGCACTTCGGCGTTCGTGGAGTCCACCTGGAACAGGTCGACGCCCTCCTCGCCGAGGCGGGCGAACGCGCGCAGGTCCGTGACACGACCATCGAGTGGCAGCTGGTCCATCTTGAAGTCGCCCGTGTTGAGCACAGTGCCAGCCGGCGTGCGCACAAAGACGGCAAGAGCGTCGGGAATCGAGTGGTTCACCGCAATGAACTCAAGATCGAAGTTGCCGAGTTTCTCCCGCTGACCTTCCTTGACCGCCAAGGTTACCGGCGCGATGCGGTACTCGCGCAGCTTCGCCTCGATGAACGCGAGTGTGAGTTGCGAGCCGATGAGCGGGATGTCCTCGCGCTGGCGCAGCAGGAACGGAACCGCGCCGATGTGGTCCTCGTGACCATGGGTGAGGACGATCGCCTCAATGTCATCGAGGCGGTCCTCGATGTACGCGAAGTCGGGAAGGATCAGGTCGACGCCCGGCTGGTTGTCCTCTGGAAACAGCACTCCGCAGTCGATGACGAGCAGGCGGCCCTCGAACTCGAGGACGTGCATGTTGCGACCCACCTCACCGAGCCCGCCAAGGGGCACCAGGCGGAGGGTGCCGGGCTCAAGGGGCTCCGGCTGCGGAAGCTCGGGGTGGAAGTGCATTGGCTACTCCTGAATGGGTAGTCCCGCTTCACGAAGGAACTCGGCGATTGCCGCGTACTCGTCGTCAGTGGCAGGAACATAAGGAAGTCTGGTGGCGCGGCTGGGAATGACCCCTGCCGCTTGGAGGGCCGCCTTGGACATGACGCCGCCAGGGCCGCGGCCCATGATCGCGTCGACAACGGGCAGCAGCTTCTCGTGCCACGACTCGGCGAGCGCGGTGTCGCCGGCATGGTGGGCGTCGATCATGGCGCGAATCCACGGCGAGGCGACGTGGCTCACGACGGAGACCACGCCCACGGCGCCAGCGCGCAGGAACTCGAGGGTGAGCGGGTCGTCGCCCGAATACCAGGCAAGACCGGTGCGCTCGATGCGGTCCTTGGCCGCGGCGACCTGTCCGGTCGCGTCCTTGTTGGCCACGATGTTGGTCACGTCAGCAAGCACGTCGAAGCTGTCGTCACTGAGCGCGATGCCCGTGCGGCCGGGAATGTCGTAGAGCATCACAGGCAGCGAACTGGCCGACGCTATGGCCTTGATATGCGCGACGATTCCGGCCTGCTGCGGCTTGGAGTAGTACGGCACCAGGGCGAGCACGCCGTCCGCTCCTGCGGCCGCTGCCTGCTCCGCCATGCGCACCGCGTGCGCGGTGTCGTTGGAGCCCGCACCGGCGACGATGTAGACGTCCTTGCCCACCGCATCGCGGACTGCCTCGATGATCTCCACCTTCTCCGGCGCGTGCGTCGTGGGCGCCTCCCCCGTGGTGCCACTCACCACGAGGCCGTCGTTGCCCTGCGCGACGAGGAATTTCGCCAGGTGCTGCAGCGCGGCGAAGTCGATCTCGCCGTCGGCGTGCATGGGCGTCACCATGGCGGTCAGGAGCGAGCCAAAGGGGCGCGCGGAATCGGTCATGCGCTAAACCTATCGCGACACGGTCAGGGCGCTACACGGCCGTTCTTGTTGAACGCCGCGTACGTCAGCGGCATGAGCTCCGCCCAGTACGTCTCCATCTTCTCCGCGACCATCTCGATCTCTCGCTGCGGGAAGGACTTAAAATAGGTGTCCTCTCGCTTGGTGCGAAGGCTCAGGAAGTTCATGAGCGAGCGAGCGTTCATGGTCACGTACATCGACGAGTAGATCGTCACGGGCAGCACCGCGCGGGCCACCTCGCGAGCGATTCCGGCGTCGAGCATGCGCTGGTAGCTCTCGTAGGCCGTGGTGCACGTGGCTTTGATCTCGCGCTCGACGAGCTCGGTCTGCTCAGGCGTTCCCGGCACGAACTCGTAGGCACCAGGCTTGCCCTCCTGGATGAGGTTGCGGTCGGGCCCCGGGTAATAGAACACGGGACGCAGCTCGCGGTAGCGGCCGGATTCCTCGTTGTAGCTCGCGATGCGGTGCCGCATGAACTCGCGGAACACGAAGATGGGTGCCTGCACGTAGAACGTCATCGAGTTGTGCTCGAAGGGGCTGCCGTGGCGGTCGCGCATCAGGTAGTTGATGAGCCCCGCGCTCTTGGAGGCGTCGGCGTCGACATCGTCGAGCGACTGCTCTCCCTTGGTGGACACGCGAGCGGCGAACAGGACGTCGGCGTCCTGCGCTGCGGCCCTCACGAGCTCCACGGTCACGTCGGTACGGAACTGAATCTCAGCGTCGGTCACGCGGCCAGCCTAGTGCCTGGCACCCACGCCGGGCGGGCCGCCACCCCGGTCGCTTCTGAGGCCCGACGCTGGGGCCAGCAGGATGCTCTGCGGCACCTCGCGCGCATGCCAGGATGGGGCGCATGGACATCGGCACCTGGCGCGTTCCCGCGCGCATCGAGACCGAGCGGCTCACGCTGCGCTCGTATTCGCTCGACGACGTGCCCGCTATGGATGCCGTGATCCCCGCCAACAAGGCGTACCTCGAGACGTTCCTTCCGTGGGCCAAGGACGAGCCCATCGGGACCGCCAAGCGCACCGAGATCGTCGAGGAGTTCGTCGCGAAGTTCACCGCTCGCGAGGACTTCACGATGGGCATCTTCGACCGCGCCACCGGAGAGTACATCGGCGGAACCGGCTTTCACACGCGACAGGGACCCGGCATCCTCGAGATCGGCTATTGGCTGGCCGAGAACCGTCAGGGCCAGGGCCTCATGACCGAGGCTGCCGCGGCGCTCACGCGAGTGGCCGTCTCGTATGCCCACGCGCATCGCGTCGAGATCCGCTGCAATCCTCAGAACATCAAGTCGCGGAACATTCCGGAGCGCTTGGGATTCGTCTTCGAGGGCTCTCACACGGGTCCGTGCGGCTCGGACCAGCGCGAGGAGCTCCAGGAAGTCTGGGTGCTCACCCCGGAGACCTTCGCCGACGCGGCCGCGAGCGCCGCTCCCCGTCCACAGATCTTCGACGCGACCGGGTCGCCTCTGCAGTGGGCCGTCTGAGCCTTCGCGGGAGGCCTGCCCGCATTCAAGCTGTCTCCGTGTCCGTCGCAACCGGCGCGTACGCGGTGAGTTTTGGCGCCCTGTCCGTCGCCGCCGGCCTGGACATGTGGCAGACCATGGCGCTGTCGCTGCTGGTGTTCAGCGGCGGATCGCAGTTCGCCTTCGTCGGCGTCATCGCCGCGGGCGGCGCCAACGTCGCGGCCATTGCGACAAGCACCTTCCTTGGCCTGCGCAACGGGTTCTACGGCGTGGGCCTAGCGCCGGTGCTGCGACCCCTTCGCGGACCGCGCAAGGTGGTCGCGGCACAGCTCACGATCGACGAGTCAACGGCCGTCTCTCTCGCGCAGCCACCGGACGATGTGCCCGCACGCCGCGAAGGATTCTGGTGGACCGGCATCGGCGTCTACGTGCTGTGGAACGCGATCACGGTTGTTGGCGCGCTGCTCGGCTCTCGCATTGGAGACCCGTCCCAGTGGGGGCTCGACGCGGCCGCCGCGGCGGCGTTCCTCGCGCTCGTCTGGCCGCGGCTCATCACCAGGCGCGCACAGGCAGTCTTCGCAGCGTCGGCGATCCTCGCGCTCGCGCTGACGCCGGTGCTGCCTGCCGGTCTTCCCGTGCTCTCTGCGGCCCTCGTTGCGATCATCGCCGGATGGCCCACCCCCAAGCCCAGCGAGGCGGTTCCCGAATGACCGCCTACGTCTGGACCTGGATCGCGATCATTGCCGCAGGCGTGCTCGCATGGGCCATCAAATACGCGGGCCACTCTGTGCCAGAGTCGTGGCTCGAAAACCCGCGCGTGCACCGCATCGCCGGCTACGTCACCATCGCGCTGCTCGCGGCCCTTGCCGCGGTGCAGACCTTCACAGCCAAGGGCGACGTCGTGCTCGATTCGCGCCTCGCTGCCATCGCCGTTGCTGCCGTGCTGCTGTGGCGCAAGGCTCCCTTCCTCGTGGTGGTGCTCGCCGCGGCCGTTGTCGCCGCGGGGCTGCGGCTCATGGGCCTGCCGTAGGCTTGAGCGTCATGCCCACCGCCGACGTCTCAGCTCGCCCCGCCGTCCCCGGCGACGAGGCGGCCATCACCGCGATCCAGCTCGCCTCATGGCGCGGCTGGATGGCCGACGCTGTTGACACTCTCCCCGCAGCGGACATCGAGCAGCAGTGGGCTGCGGCGATCTCCTCACCTCCCAGCCGACAGCACCGCGTCTTTGTGGCGACCGACGGACCCCGAGTGGTGGGCTTCGCCGCGCTCGCCCCCACCGAGATCATCGCGCTTGAGGTGGCGCCAGAGCACCGCAGGCAGGGCCACGGCTCACGGCTGCTCGCAGCGTGCGTGGACACCCTGCGCCTTGCCAACGCAGCTGAGGTGCGAGCGTGGGCCTTCGAAGGTGACACCGACCGCGAGGCGTTCCTCGAGAGCGCAGGCCTTGGCGTGGGAGGGGTGCGCCGCGTGCTCGAGGGGCCAACCGGCGAACTCGCCGAGCGGCTGTGGGCAGCCTCGCTGTAGTCAGCCGCGGCCGCGATACAGCTCGGCGGCGTACCGCAGGCACTTGCGCGCCTGCGAGCGGTCGCCCGCCGCGTCATACGCGTAGCCCAAGTGGAACCACGCCACCCAGTCCTTGGGTGCCAACTCAACCCCTGCCGAGGCGAGATCGACGGCCTTTTCCGCGTCAGCGTCGGACAGTTTCCCGCGGGCGTTGACCGGGCCGTCAAACGTGGGCAGGCGACCCTGCTCGTCGAGGACGTTCGCCATGCGCTGCACCGAGGTGCCGAGCCGCCACTCCTGCACCAGATACCACGCGCCAAGGAGCGGCAGGATGAGCAGCGCCGCGCCGATCGCCTTGCCAATGAGCGCGTCGCCACGCAGCGCAATGACTGCTCGCTCGGCGACGAGTCCAAGGTAGATGGCAAGCAGCACCGTGACGGACACGGCAGCCAGGAACGCCGGATTGCGGAAGAGCCTCATAGAGACAGGTAACCGTCGAGCCCAAAGGTGAGGCCAGGGCGACCCACGACCTCGCGAATCGCGAGCAGCACCCCAGGCATGAACGATGAGCGGTCAAAGCTGTCAGTGCGAATCGTGAGCTGCTCGCCCTGATTGCCAAAGAGGATCTCCTCGTGAGCGGTCAGTCCGCGAAGGCGAACCGAGTGCACGCGGATACCGTCGACGGTTGCGCCGCGAGCGCCGTCGAGCTCGTCGGTGGTCGCATCGGGCGAGGCGGCGATGCCTGCCGCCGCTCGCGCTGCCGCTGCCCCACGCGCGGTGTGCAGGGCCGTGCCGGAGGGCGCGTCGATCTTGTCCGGGTGGTGCAGCTCGATGATCTCCACCGACTCGAAATACGGGGCCGCGATGGCGGCGAAGCGCATCGACAGCACCGCGCTGAGCGCAAAGTTGGGGGCGATCAGCACGCCCACCTCGGGCGCCTCCGCGAGGTGAGCGCGCACGCGTCCAAGAGCCGCGTCAGTCCATCCCGTGGTGCCCACGACCGCGTGAATGCCAGCGTCGATGAGCTTGTGGACGTTGTCCTCCGTCACGGATGGGACGGTGAAGTCCACGGCGACATTCGCTCCGTTGAAGGTGAAGTCGTCGCCGGCGTCGAGCTTGGCGACAACGGCAAGGTCAGGGGCGGCCTCTACGGCGTTCACGACGGTGGTGCCCATACGGCCTGCGGCACCCAGCACGGCGACATTGATCATGGAGCGAGCCTACCGGCGGTGTGCCGCCGTCCCCGTTCGTGCCGCGCGCTGTCAGCCCACTCGCACGATGGACCGCTCCCGGCCCGCAAGGTCCTCTGCCAGGGCAACAACGTCCTGCGCCGTCACCGCATGGACCTCATCGAGCACCTCTGTGATGCTCCACAGCTCCCCAAAGACCAGCTCCGCCTTGCCCAGGCGGGACATGCGTGAGTACGAGTCCTCTAGCCGAAGGACCGTTGAGCCCGCTATCTGGCCCTTGGCACGCTCAAGCTCGGAGTCGGTGACGCCCTCGGCCATGCGCTCGAATTCGGCGATCATGAGCCGCTCCACCTCTGCCGCCTTCGACGGCGAGCACGCGGCGTACAGGCCGTACATGCCGATCTCCGTGCTGGGCGCACCATAGGAGCCCACCGCGTACGTGAGGCCGCGCTTCTCGCGGATCTCCTGGAACAGCCGCGAACTCATGCCGCCGCCGAGGATGGCCGAGTACACGCCGAGCGCGCTGCGGCGCTCGTCCGTGGCGCGCAGCCCTCGCACACCCACCATGAGCTGCGTCTGCTCGAGATCGGGACGCGAGACATTGACCTCCTCGCGGAAGCCGGCCCCGAACGGCGCGAACGGGTCGCGCCGCGGCAGCGGCGCGACGTCGCCCGCGAGGTGCCAGCCGCCCGCAACAAGAGCGTCGGTCACGAGCGCGCAGACCTCATCATGGTCCACTCCCCCGGCTGCCGTGATGATCAGGCCTTCGGGCACGTAGTGCTGGCGGTAGTGCTCCCATACGGCATCGCGAGTGACAGCCTCGATGATGGGCGGGGTGCCGCCGATGGGACGGCCGAGCGGGTGGCCAAGGTACAGCGACTCGGTGAGGCGCTCCTGGGCGACGTCGCCGGGGTCGTCCTCGTTCATCGCGATCTCTTCAAGGATCACGCCGCGCTCAAGCTCGAAGTCGTCGTTGTCGAGTCGCGCCGAGGTGATCATGTCGAGAATCACGTCGATAGCCATCGGCAGATCCGTGTCGATGACCCGCGCGTAGTAGCAGGTGTGCTCCTTGCCCGTCAGTGCGTTGGCCTCTCCCCCTACACGGTCGAACGCCTCGGCGATATCCAGGGCCGAGCGTCGGGCCGTTCCCTTGAACAGCAGGTGCTCAAGAAAGTGGGTGGAGCCGCCGTGCTGGGGCGCCTCGTCGCGAGAGCCGACCCCGACCCAGGCTCCGAAGGTCGCCGACCGCATCCCCGGAATGCTCTCCGTGAGAACCCGCACGCCTCCAGGGAGAACGGAACGGCGGACGAAGTCGTAGTGCTGGCTGCCTTGCGTCAGCGGAAGCGGATGGGGCATGAGGGCGAGCCTACTTGGTGAAAACGCAAGGGCGGGGCCGGTTTCCCGACCCCGCCCTCGTGAGCGATCTTCTCGCGGTGGCTACGCCTCCGCGGGAGCCTCGGCGTCCTCGACAACGCCAAGCGAGAGCTTGCCGCGCGGGTCCACCTCGGTGATCTCCACCTGGATCTTCTGGCCGATGGACAGCACGTCCTCGACGTTCTCCACGCGGGCACCGCCAACAAGCTTGCGGATCTGCGAGATGTGCAGCAGTCCGTCCTTGCCGGGGGTCAGCGAGATGAACGCGCCGAACGCGACCGTCTTCACGACGGTGCCGACGAAGCGCTCGCCGACCTCAGGCACGTGCGGGTTGGCGATCGCGTTGATCGCCGCGCGCGCGGCCTCTGCGGACGGGCCATCGGTGGCGCCGATGTACACGGTGCCGTCGTCCTCGATCGAGATGTCCGCGCCCGTGTCATCCTGGATCTGGTTGATCATCTTGCCCTTGGGGCCAATGACCTCACCGATCTTGTCGACAGGGATCTTCACCGCGATGACGCGAGGTGCGTGGGGGCTCATCTCGTCAGGCTGCGAGATGGCCTGCTCCATCACGCCAAGGATGTGGATGCGGGCATCGTGGGCCTGCTGCAGCGCGCCAGCAAGCACGGAGGCGGGGATGCCGTCGAGCTTGGTGTCGAGCTGGATAGCGGTCACGAACTCGCGGGTGCCGGCGACCTTGAAGTCCATGTCGCCGAACGCGTCCTCGGCACCCAGGATGTCGGTGAGCGCCGCGTAGCGGGTCTCGCCGTCGACGGTGTCGGACACGAGGCCCATCGCAATACCGGCGACCGGCGCCTTGAGGGGCACACCGGCGTTGAGCAGCGACAGGGTCGAGGCGCACACGGAGCCCATCGACGTCGAGCCGTTCGAGCCGAGAGCCTCGGACACCTGGCGGATCGCGTAGGGGAAGTCCTCGCGGCTGGGAAGAACCGGAACGAGCGCACGCTCGGCGAGCGCACCATGGCCGATCTCACGACGCTTGGGGCTGCCAACACGACCGGTCTCACCCGTCGAGAACGGCGGGAAGTTGTAGTGGTGCATGTAGCGCTTGTGCGTCTCCGGGGAGAACGAGTCGATCTGCTGCTCCATCTTGAGCATGTTGAGGGTGGTGACACCAAGGATCTGGGTCTCGCCCCGCTCGAACAGCGCAGAGCCGTGAACGCGCGGCAGCACCGCGACCTCCGCGGACAGCGGACGGATGTCCTTGAGCCCACGGCCGTCGATGCGCACGCCGTCCTTGAGGATGCGCTGGCGCACCTGCTTCTTGGTGAGCGAACGCACGGCGGCGCTGATCTCGCCCTCGCGGCCCTCGAACTGAGCGTCGAGCGCCTCGTGAGCTGCGACCTTGATCTCGTCGAGACGGGTCTCGCGCTCCTGCTTGTCGGCGATCGTGAGAGCCGCGGCAAGGTCGGCCTCAACGGCGGCAGCAGTGGCCTCGTAGACGTCATCCTGGTAGTCGAGGAAGCGCGGGAACTCGCGCGTCTCCTTCGACGACTGCTCGGCGAGGCGAATCTGCGCCTCGCACAGCGCGCGAATGAACGGCTTGGCAGCCTCGAGGCCCTCGGCAACCACGGTCTCCGTGGGAGCGGTGGCGCCCTCGGCAACAAGGTTGAAGGCGTCGTCGGTGGCCTCAGCCTCGACCATCATGATCGCGACGTCGTCACCCGCGATGCGACCGGCAACGACCATGTCGAAGACGGCGCGGTCCTTCTGCGAGTACTTGGGGAACGCGACCCACTGGTCGTCGATGAGCGCGATGCGCACGCCGCCAACGGGGCCGGAGAACGGCAGTCCAGCGATCTGGGTGGAGGCCGAGGCCGCGTTGATCGCGAGCGTGTCGTACGCGTCGTCAGGGTGAATCGCGAGGACGGTCACGACGACCTGCACCTCGTTGCGAAGACCGGAGACGAACGACGGACGCAGCGGACGGTCGATGAGACGGCAGGTCAGGATCGCCTCGGTCGTGGGGCGACCCTCACGACGGAAGAACGAGCCGGGGATCTTGCCGGCGGCGTAGGAACGCTCTTCGACGTCGACCGTCAGCGGGAAGAAGTCAAAGCCGTCACGGGGCGACTTGCCCGCCGTGGTGGCGGACAGCAGCATCGTCTCGCCGTCAAGGTAGGCGGCGACGGTTCCGGCAGCCTGCTTGGCGAGACGTCCTGTCTCGAAGCGGACCGTGCGGGTGCCGAACTTGCCGTTGTCGATAACGGCCTCGGCGAACTGGATTTCGGGACCTTCCATGTGAAAGGTTGCTCCTTTTCGTGCAAGGAGCAGGCAGGCAGAACACGGCAAAGTGCCTAGTTGCTGATCGTCAGTCGAAATGCACGGGGCCGTGTGCCCCGCTCATCACCACCGAGGATCAGCGTTCAGCCGGCCTGCTGGTGTGTGTTGATGGCTCACCTGAGCCGAAAACAGTCTAGCAGGCCGGGCTGTAGCGAGCCTGGGAACTCGCCAAATAGGCGCGCCATCCCCCGAAGCTCGTGATGTCCGACGCTCCAGGAGGTCCGTACACACGAACCCCAAGCATGACTCACCAGAGGGGCCCGAACTATCGCGTAGGCCTCCACTTCGCAAGGCGAACTGCGCGTTACGCCCTGTCACGACTGTCGCACCTGTCCTACGGTTACCCCATGGCAGACGTCGTCCTGGTTCACGGCGCCGCGTCCACAGCAGCGGTCTGGAACCGTGTGGTGACCGCGCTGCACCCTCTGAGCGTGCTCGCTCCTGACCGCCCAGGCACGGGCGATCTCGCAGCCGAAACCGACTGGCTTGAGTCGATCAGCGAGGGCGCCGTGGTGTTCGGCACGAGCGGCGGCGCGACCCTCGTGCTCGAGCTCGCCGCGCGACGCCACTCGCAACAAGGCAGCTCGGAACAGCGCAGCTCGGAACAGCGCAGCTCGGAACAACGCAGCGCGGCCCGCGCCCTCATCGCGCATGAGCCCGCAGTCGGCAGCCACTCCCCCGAGGTGTTCGGACCTCTCGCGGCCGCGCTCGAGGCGAGTGGCGTCAACGGGTTCGGCTCGACTCTCTATGGGCCGCGATGGACACCGGCCCCCGGACTGACGCTCGAACAGGTGCAGCGAGACCTCGCGATGTTCAGGTCCTTCGAGCCAGCCCCACCACAACATCCCCACGTGGTTGTCACCACCGGCGAATACTCGCCGCCACTCCGCCACCAGATCGCAGGCAGGCTCAGCGGGCTCGGCTACGCCCTGCGCACACTTCCCGGCGCGAGTCACTTCGCCGCGGCCCAGGCGCCCAAGCAGGTGGCCGCGCTGATCCGCGAAACCCTGGTCAGCGTCGGGAAATGACAATGGCCCGGTCGTTCAGCTCCCGAAGACGGGGCGAACGGACCGGGCCGCGGAGCGCTAGGCGCGTCGCTGATCAGCGACGCAGGCCAAGGCGCTCAATAAGGGAGCGGTAACGCTCGATGTCCACGCGCTGAAGGTAGTTCAGCAGGTTGCGACGACGACCAACGAGCAGCAGCAGGCCGCGGCGGCTGTGGTGGTCGTGCTTGTGCTCCTTGAGGTGCTCGGTGAGGTCGGCAATGCGCTTGGAGAGCATTGCGACCTGAACCTCAGGAGAGCCGGTGTCGCCCTCGTGGGTGGCGTACTCGGCCATGATGGACTTCTTAGTAGCAGCGTCGAGCGGCACTTCATCTCCTTCTCAAGGATCGTTGCGCGGCGCACCCGGGCTTTTCCACCGGGGCACTACAAACCGCGGCCGTTACACGGCGAGGATCAAGTGTAGCAGGGATGGGCACCTCATGGTCCCCTCCGCTTGGGCGGAACCTGCAGCGAAGGTGCTACGACTCCAGGAGCGGTGTGAGGCTCCAGCGCCTCGCCGGAAGCCGTGCGCGCGACGTGCTGCGACCTGCGCATCCGGCTCTCAAGCCTGATCGCCAGGCGCGACACCACGATGTTGATGGTGATGTAGATGCCGGCTCCCACCACGAACAGCGGAATCGTATAGCGGTCGCCAAAGAAGTCGCGATTGGTCTTCATGATGCGCAGCAGCTCTTCGTACGACACGATGTAGCCGAGCGACGAGTCCTTGAGGAGGACAACGAGTTGGCTCACGAGCGCTGGGAGCATGATGCGGATCGCCTGGGGCAGCTCGATCGCGAGGGTGGTGCGCATCGGCGACAGGCCGATGCTGAGTCCCGCCTCTCGCTGTCCCTTAGGAAGCGCCGCGAGCCCGGCGCGCACGATCTCGGCGACCACCGCCGCGTTGTAGACGACGAGGCCGAACACGACGGACCACAGCGGCTCCCACCCCAGCACGAAGCGGGCGAAGAACATGAGCAGCAGCACGGGCAGTCCGCGAGCCAGCTCGGTGATGACCGCCATGGAGCCGCGAGAGACCCGGAACCGCAGTCCGCGACGCAGCGTCGACACCAGGATGCCGAGCGTGAGCGCCACGGGCGCAGCGATCGCTGCCGCGAGGAGCGTCGCCCTGATGCCGCGCAGCAGCGAGCCCCAGACATCCGCTGCCGATTGCGACTTGGGTGGATCCCACAGCACCTGCCAGCGATCATCGAAGACCCCGCGGCGGTACAGCGACATCAGGACGAAGGCGATGAGCACGAGGAATGCCGCGGTGAAGACGATGTTGAGGATCAGGTCCCTGCGCTTGGCGCGCGGGCCCGGAACGTCGTAGAGGACTGACTGCTCACTCATCGCGCGAACGCCACCTTTCGCTCGATGCGCGAGGCGAGGATGCCCAGCGGAATCGTGATCAGCAGGTACATCACACCGATGCCGAAGAAGATGAAGATCGCGTCAGACGCGTGCAGGTTGGTGAGTCGCTTGGAGATCGCGACCATCTCCGTGAACGCAAAGCCCGCCGCGACCGACGTGTTCTTGACGAGAGCGATGAGCACCGAGATGAGCGGCGGAACCGAGGTGCGCCACGCTTGGGGAAGCACCACCTGCGACAGCGTCTGCCCGAACGTGAAGCCCAGCGAGCGAGCCGCCTCCGCTTGGCCCACGCCCACGGAGTTGATTCCTCCGCGAAGCGCCTCGCAGACAAACGCACTGGTGTAGAGCGTGAGGGCGATGATCGAGGTCTGGAATCCAAGTTCGGGAACGAAGCCAAGCGATGGAACGACGAACACCCAGAAGAAGAACATCAGAGTGAGCGGAGTGTTGCGGACTATCTCCACGTACAGGGTTCCGAAGGTTCGCAGCGGGCCCACGGGAGAGACGCGGAATGCCGCGAGCACGGTGCCAAGGGCCAGCGCGAGCGCACCAGCGACCGCCGCGAGCGACAGGGTCGCAAGGAAGCCGCCCCAAATGAGGCCGAACTCCTCGATGAACGTCTCCACGCACTTCCTCCTGAGCGGGACGTGCGGCCCCAGCTGGCGCTGGGGCCGCCGCCCTGGAATCCCCTCTTAGTAGCGGTCCACCGACGGGGGCGTGGGCTCGGGGAGCACCGTGCCTGCAGTGGCGTTCCACGCGTCGAGCCAGCGGCCGTCCTCGAAGATCTCTTCGAGCACGTCGTTGATCCACATGCGGAAGTCGGTGTCGTCCTTCGCAAGTCCAATGCCGTAGGGCTCCTCGGTGAACGGCTCGCCAACGACCTTGAACTCGCCGTCGGACTCGGCAACATAGCCAGCGAGGATGACGTTGTCTGTCGTCAGCACGTCGACCTGGTTGTTGCGCAGCGGCTCAAGGCAGTCGGTGTAGGCCTCGAACAGCTTGAGGTTCGCCTCTGGGTAGTTCTCCGCGATGTTCGCCGCAGGAGTCGAACCCTCTACCGAGCACACGTTCTTGCCGGCGAGGTCATCGGGACCGTTGATGTCCGAGTTGTCGCTCAGCACCATCAGCGCCTGGCCCGCGTTGTAGTAGGGACCGGCGAAGCTGACCTTCTCCTTGCGCTCGTCATTGATCGTGTACGTCGCGATGACGATGTCCACCGTGCCGTCGGCGATGTACGCCTCGCGGTTGGCAGAGACCGTCTCGACCCACTTGATGTTGTCGGCAGAGATCCCGAGCTCACCAGCGATGATCTTGCCGATCTCCACGTCGAACCCCTCTGGGTTGCCGCTTGGCGCCTTAAGACCGAACAGCGGCTGATCGAACTTGGTGCCGATCGTGATCGAGCCCGCTGACGCGAGCTTCGCCATCGTCGAGCCCTCTGGGAAGTCTCCAGGCTCCGCGGCTGGCGAACTGTCTGCCGGATCCGACGAACAGGCCGCAAGGGCGAGCATGGCCGCAGCGACGAGCGCGGCCCCCTTCATGTACTTGTGCATGTGCTTCTCCTCCTGGTTGCGGCCCTTGTGGGGCCTTGGCTAGTGCGTGAGAATCTTGGCGAGGAAGTCCTTTGCCCTGTCGGACTGAGGATTCGTGAAGAAGGACTCGGGGTCGGTCTCCTCGACGATCGCCCCGTCTGCCATGAAGACCACCCGGTTCGCCGCTTTGCGTGCGAAGCCCATCTCGTGGGTGACGACCATCATCGTCATGCCGTCCTTCGCAAGGTTGGTCATGACATCGAGGACCTCGGTGATCATCTCGGGGTCGAGCGCTGACGTGGGCTCGTCGAAGAGCATCACCTTGGGCTCCATTGCGAGAGACCTCGCAATGGCGACGCGCTGCTGCTGACCGCCCGAAAGCTGCGCTGGGTACTTCTGGGCCTGATTCGCGACTCCCACTCGCTCGAGCAGGGCCATGGCCTTGTCGCGCGCCTCGGCCTTGCTGGATCCGCGCACCTTGATGGGGCCAAGCGTCACGTTCTCAAGGATGGTCTTGTGCGCAAAGAGATTGAAGGACTGGAACACCATGCCGACGTCCGCGCGCAGCTGTGCGAGGGCCTTGCCTTCTGCGGGGATGGGCACACCGTCGATGCGAATGGTGCCCGAATCGATCGTCTCGAGGCGATTGATGGCCCTGCACAGCGTGGACTTGCCGGAGCCGGAAGGACCGATGATGACGAGCACTTCGCCGCGGGCCACCGACAGGTCGATGTCCTTCAGGACATGCAGATCGCCGAAGTGCTTATTGACGCGCTCGAGTACGACGAGAGCGTCCGAATCGCGCGAATCGGACATAGGTGCCATTCATCGACCATAGCGCCCATGTTCTGACAATTCACCTCCTAAGGGAGGTGGAGCACCTCCCGGCACCACACGACGTCGGCGCTGAGCGCCTCCGTGAGGGCCTCAATGGAGCCGAAGTCGAGCATGGGACGGCGCCAGGCCACGAGGTCAAGCGTGACCTCGGCGTCGTAGAGGAACAGGTCCTTGCGATCGATGACGAACGCCTCCACGCGCAGGTCGGTTCCACCCACCGTGTAGTTGAGCCCAAGGCTCACTGCGGCGGGGAGAGGCTCGCCAACAAGCGGAGCCGCCGTAGCGTCGGCCGTTCCCACCATGGGTCCTGGCGTCACGACAGTGAGCCATGCGGCGTACACGCCGTGACGGGGAATCATGCCGTCGGCGACGTCGATGTTTGCCGTGGGGAAGCCGATGGTGCGGCCAATCTTGTCGCCGTGCACCACCGTTCCGCGGAGTCGGTGGGGGCGGCCGAGAATCTCATTCGCAGCGGGCAGGTCCCCCCTGTCGAGCAGCTCTCGCACCCACGTGGACGACCAGCGCCGGCCAGAATCCGAGACCCCAGCGGCGTCGTCGATCACCTCCACCTCGAACCCGTACTTCGCCGCGAGCTCCCGCATCGTGGTGATGTCGCCAGCGTTGCCGCGGCCGAATCGCGTGTCCCTGCCCGTGACGACGCATGCGGCGCGCAGTCCGTTCACGAGGTAATCGCGGACGAACTCCTCTGGGGTCTGCCGAGCGAACTCGAGCGTGTAGTTGATGACGAGCGTGCCGTCGAGTCCGGTAGCCGCAAGGCGCTCAAGACGGTCAGCGAGTCCCGTGACGAGCTCCGGCTGGTGCGCCGGGTCATGCACGGCCTTGGGGTGGGGGTCGAAGGTGACGGCGATAGCGACGACGCCGCGAGAGCGGGCGTCGGCAACCATGCGTTCAAGGACCGCCTGGTGTCCGCGGTGGACCCCGTCGAAGTTGCCGATGGTGACAACGGCAGGGCCCAGGTCGCGAGGTACCTCATCGAGCGAATGCCACACCTGCATGAGGTCATTGTGCCGGAGCAAACACCACCACCGGTTTCGCCGTGCCATCTGCGATCTCAACGATCGCTATCGCCTCGCCATCGCTCATGGCAACGGCCGTGCCCTCGCCCTCAGCTGAGATCCGCTGGCCATAGCCCAGCGCCGTCGCATCCTTGGCATCGATCGTGAGAACAGGCAGCGACTGAGAGGCGGCCGCCGCCAGCGGGATCAGGCGGGTGGTCGCGCCCTGAGCCTCGAGCGCCTCGAGCGTCGCGGCATCGTCCAGAGAGAATCGCCCGACGCTCGTGCGGCGCAGCGCGGTCAGGTGACCGCCCACTCCTGCCGCGGCTCCCAGATCCCTCGCCAAGGCGCGGACGTAGGTTCCGGAGCTCACGTCGACCGTGACATCAAGATCGATCACTCCGCCGTCGCGACGGGTCGCGAGCACATCGAAGCGGGAGACGGTGACGGGACGGGCGGCAAGCTCGACGTCCTCACCCGCGCGAACGCGAGCATATGCGCGCTCCCCTGCCACCTTGATCGCGCTGACTGCGCTGGGCCGCTGCTGGATGTCGCCGGTCAACTGGGCCACAGCGTCGGCGATCTGGGAATCGGTGACTGCTGAAGCGTCGCTGGTGGCGACCACCTCGCCTTCCGCGTCGTCCGTGATCGTCGACACGCCAAGCCGGATGGTCGCGTCGTACGTCTTGCTGTGAGCGGAGATGTAGGTGAGCAGTCGCGTGGCTTTGCCGCAGGCGACGACGAGCACGCCGGTCGCCATGGGGTCGAGCGTGCCGCCGTGCCCCACCTTGCGGGTGCCGAGCAGTCGCCGCATGCGAGCGACGACGTCGTGCGACGTCCAGCCTGCCGGCTTGTCGACGACGACGATGCCTGACGGGTCAGTCATCCTCTTCCGGATGCTTGTACGGGTCTTCGTCTCCCGCGTACGTGGCGTTCTCGCGAAGCTTGGCGAGTTCCGCGTCGCGGACAGCCGCCTCGTGCAGCGCCTTGTCGAGGCTCGCCGCGGTCTCGGGGACGGCATCCAAGTGGAACTCGAGCGACGGCGTCAGGCGAATGCCCAACTGGCCGCCGACGAGCGAGCGCAGGCGACCCTTGGCAGAGGCGAGGGCGGCGGCCGTGGCCGCGCGCTCCTCCTCCCCTCCAAGCACCGTGTAGAACACCGAGGCCTGCTGGAGGTCTCCGGTGACCCGAACATCGGTCACCGTGACGAATCCCAGGCGCGGGTCCTTGATCTCGGTCTCAAGCGCACCGGCAACGATCTTCTTAATCGTGCCGGCAAGCTTGAGAGCACGCGGTGAGTCGCTCATCAGGTCCTCGGAATCTCGACCATCTCGAAGGTCTCGATGATGTCGCCAACCTGGATGTCGTTGAACTTGCCAAGGCCGATGCCGCATTCGAAGCCGTCGCGGACCTCGGTGACGTCGTCCTTGAAGCGACGCAGCGTCTCGATCGTGGGCTCGCCGACGACGACGCCGTTGCGAGACACGCGAGCCGTCGCGTTGCGCTTGATGACACCGTCGCGGACCAGGCAGCCCGCAATGTTGCCGAACTTGGACGAGCGGAAGATCTCCATGATCTCCGCCGAGCCAGTCGAGCGCTCCTCGAACTCCGGCTTGAGCATGCCCTTGAGCGAAGCCTCGACGTCCTCGAGCGCGCGGTAGATGACAGAGTAGAAGCGCATGTCGACGCCCTCCCTGTCCGCGAGCTCCTGGACGCGCTCCGCAGGACGCACGTTGAAGCCGATGATGATGGCGTTGTCGACGGTTGCGAGGTTGACGTCGTTCTGCGTCACGGCACCCACACCGCGGTGGATGATGCGCAGGTCGACTTCCTTGCCCACATCGATCTGGAGCAGCGCATCCTCGAGGGCCTCGACGGCACCAGAGACGTCACCCTTGATGATGAGGTTGAGGGTCTCGACCTTGCCCTCCTCGAGGGCCTTGTTGAAGTCCTCAAGGCTGATGCGCTTGCGACGGCGAGCGAGCTGAGCGGCACGCTCCGCGGCCTCACGCTTCTCGGCGATCTGGCGAGCGGTGCGGTCGTCGTCGGCGACGAGGAAGGTGTCGCCTGCTCGCGGCACCGACGTCAGACCGATGACAAGCACCGGACGCGCGGGCGCCGCCTCTGTCACCTGGTTGTCGTGCTCGTCGAACATCGCACGCACGCGGCCGTGGGCCGTGCCCGCGACGATCGCGTCGCCAACGCGCAGCGTTCCGGAGTTCACGAGCACCGTGGCAACAGCACCGCGACCCTTGTCGAGGTGCGCCTCAACCGCAACACCGCGAGCGTCCTTGTTGGGGTTCGCACGCAGGTCAAGGCCGGCATCCGCGGTCAGCAGCACGGCGTCGAGAAGCTCGTCGATGCCAACACCCTTGAGCGCGGAGACGTCGACGAACATCGTGTCGCCGCCGTACTCCTCGGCAACGAGGTTGTACTCGGTCAGCTGCTGGCGGATCTTGGCAGGGTTGGCACCCTCCTTGTCCACCTTGTTGACCGCGACCACGATCGGCACATTGGCGGACTGAGCGTGGTTGAGCGCCTCAATCGTCTGAGGCATGACGCCGTCATCCGCAGCGACCACGAGGATCGCGATGTCCGTCACCTTGGCACCACGCGCACGCATGGCGGTGAACGCCTCGTGACCAGGGGTGTCGATGAAGGTGATGGCACGGTCCACGCCCTCGTGGTTGTGGTGCACCTGGTACGCGCCGATGTGCTGGGTGATGCCGCCGGCCTCGCCAGAGATGACGTCCGACTTGCGGATCGCGTCGAGCAGTCGCGTCTTACCGTGGTCGACGTGACCCATGACGGTCACGACCGGCGGACGCGGCTCAAGCTCTTCATCAGTCTCGGCAGCGAGCTCCGCCTCGAGGTCAAGACCGAAGTCCTCAAGGAGCTCCTTGTCCTCGTCCTCCGGCGACACGATGATGATGTTGTAGCCGAGCTCGACGCCGAGCGCCTCGAACGTGTCCTCATCGAGCGACTGCGTGGCCGTCGCCATCTCACCGAGGTGGAACAGCACCGTCACGAGCGAGGCGGGGTTGACATCAATCTTCTCTGCGAAGTCCGTCAGCGTGGCGCCGCGACGCAGGCGAATGGGAGTGGAGCCGTCGCCGCGCGGAATCTGCACGCCGCCAATGGCCGGTGCTTGCTGCTGCTCGTACTCTTGACGCTTGGCACGCTTCGACTTGCGCGAGCGAGCGGGCTTGCCGCCCTGACGACCGAAGGCACCAGCGGTGCCGCCACCGCGACCGCGGCCACCAGGGGCCGGACGACCGCCGGGAGCGCCAGCACCAGGGCCACCGGGCCCACCCGGACGCGGCGCGAAGCCGCCCG
>CALALQ010000406.1 GCA_937925595.1 uncultured Demequina sp.
CGGCGCGGGCGCGGCGGCCGCGGTGCGGCGCGCGCGGCGCAGGACGGCCTTCACGCGGCCGACGAGCTCGGCGACGCTGAACGGCTTGGTGACGTAGTCGTCCGCGCCGGCCTCGAAGCCGACGACCTTGTCGAGCTCGGTGTCCTGGGCGGTGAGCATGAGCACGTGGGCGTCGCTGAACGAGCGCACACGGCGGCAGACTTCGACGCCGTCGATGTCGGGCAGGCCGATGTCGAGGACGATCAGGTCCGGGTCGGTCTGCTCGGCCGTGAGCACGGCGGCGGCGCCGTCCGCGGCCTGAGCGACCTCGAAGCCCTGCTGGATCAGCAGCGCGCTGACGAGCATGCGGTTCTCCGCGGCGTCATCGACGACGAGGGCGCGAGGGGTGACAGTGGTACCGGGCATGGTCTGACCCCTTTCATCGGCAGACATCGCCGAACTTGCACCGGGTAGAACTTCGACCGTGCTTCTGACAGGTTTGCGCGACGCGGACGGCCGCGAGGCGGTGCGGGTGGGGGACAACGCCCTCAGCTACGAGCAGCTGGCCGGGGCCGCGGGCGCGGTGGCCGCCCGCGTGGCCGGCGCGTCGCGGGTGGCGGTGGTCGCCCACACGCGGCTGGAGACGGTCGTCGCGGTCGTCGGCGCGCTGGCCGCGGGCGTGCCGATCGTGCCGATCAACCCGAAGGCGGGCGAGCGCGAGCTCGAGCACATCCTCACGGACTCGGCGCCCGAGCTGATGCTCGACGACGTCGACCTGGCGGCAGTGGGCGACTGGCCGCTCGCGGAGCCCGCCGGCGAGACGCCGGCGATCATCGTCTACACGTCCGGGACGACCGGGCCGCCGAAGGGCGTCGTGCAGCCGCGGCGGGCGCTGGCGGCGAACCTCGACGCGCTCTACGAGGCGTGGGGCTGGACCGCGGACGACGTGGTCGCGCACGGGCTGCCGCTGTTCCACGTGCACGGGCTGATCCTCGGCATGCTCGGGCCACTGCGCGTGGGCGGCGGCGCATGGCACCTGGGCCGGTTCTCCACCGCGGCGGCCGCCGCGGCGCTGGCGGGGCGCGCGACGATGCTGTTCGGCGTGCCGACGATGTACCACCGGATGGCCGCCGACCTGGAGGCGGACCCGCCGCTGGCAGAGGCGATCGGGGGCGCGCGGCTGCTCGTCTCCGGCTCCGCCGCGCTGCCGGCCGCGGACCACGAGCGGATCCGCGCGGCGTGCGGGCTGGAGATCGTCGAGCGCTACGGGATGAGCGAGACGCTGATGAACACGGCGATCCGGGCGGACGGCGAGCGCCGACCCGGGACGGTCGGCCGGCCGCTGGAGGGCGTGGAGCTGCGGCTGGTGGACGACGCGGGCGCCGAGCTCGACGTGTGGGACGACGAGACCGTGGGCGAGATCCAGGTGCGCGGCACGAACCTGTTCCT
This sequence comes from uncultured Demequina sp., assembly GCA_937925595.1. The sequence goes on from CALALQ010000406.1 coordinate 1,429, forward strand.
CGAGTACCTGAACCGGCCGGACGCGACCGCGCAGGCGTTCCGCGACGGCTGGTTCGCGACCGGCGACGTGGCGACGCGGTCCGCGGACGGCTACATCCGGATCGTGGGCCGGCGCGCGACCGACCTGATCAAGAGCGGCGGCTACAAGATCGGGGCGGGCGAGATCGAGAACGCGCTCAACGAGCACCCCGCGGTGGCCGAGGCGGCCGTCACCGGCGAGCCCGACGACGACCTCGGCGAGCGCATCGTGGCCTGGGTCGTGGTCGAGGACGGCGCCGAGCGGCCGTCGGCGCAGGAGCTGAGCGACCACGTGGCCCGGCTGCTGACGCCGCACAAGCGGCCGCGCGACGTGCGCTACCTCGACGCGCTGCCCCGCAACGCGATGGGCAAGGTCACGAAGGCGACCCTGCGGTAAAGCCTGCGGGATTCCCGCCGACCACCCCGGGGGTGTTGGGCACGCGCACCCTCGCCATCGCCGCCGTCGTCGCGCTCGTCGCCGTGGCGGCGAGCGTTGGCGTGGCCGTGCTGCACGTGCGCGCCGGCGGGCCCCGCGAGCGCTACGAGACGTTCATCGCGCTCGAGTCCGCGGCCGGCCGCCTCGACGCGCTCGAGTCGCAGGCCGGAGCCGAGCGGCAGGTGTCGCTGGCCGTGCAGGGCGAGTTCACCGCGCTGCTGGACGTCATCGAGCGCGGCCTGGACCGGCTGGTGGCCACGGACGCGCGCGGCGGGCACGCGCTCCACGACACGTTCACCCACTACCGGCCGCTGATGGAGGAGCAGTTCGAGGCGCTGCGGGCGCGTGACTTCGCGGCCGCCTACGCGGCCGACGAGGCCGTCGACTTCGACGCGCTGCGCGCGGGGTTGCGGGAGGCCGCCGCGTACAGCGAAGACGTCGCCGACCGCGCCGAGCGGCTCGCGTGGACGGGCACGATCGGCGTGTTCGTGGCCGCCGTGATCGCGTTGACCGTGCTGCTGGCGTGGCTCGACCGCGCCGGCCGCCGGAGCGCCCGGGACGCCGAGCTGCAGGCGCTGGCGTTCACCGACTCGCTGACCGGCCTGCCGAACCGCACGTTGTTCGAGCAGCGCATCGCCGAGGTGCTCGAGCGCGGGGAGGACGCGGTGGTCGCGTTCCTCGACCTGGACGACTTCAAGCGCGTCAACGACTCGCTCGGGCACGCCGCCGGCGATCGCCTGCTGGAGATCTGCGGCGAGCGCCTCGCGAACGCGCTGCGGACGTCGGACACCGTGGCCCGGCTGGGCGGCGACGAGTTCGCCGTGCTCGCGGTCGGCGCCGACGATCCCGACGCGCTCGTCGACCGGCTGTTCAACGTGCTCGCCGCGCCCGTCATGCTCGAGGGCAAGCGGCTGCACCTGCGCGCGTCGATCGGCATCGCCACCACGGCCTCCGGCACCGACCTGCTGCGCAACGCCGACCTGGCCATGTACGCGGCCAAGGGCTCGGGCACCAACCGCTTCGCGGTCTTCACGGCCGACATGCACGTCCACGCGCTGGCGCGGCTGGACCACCGCGAGCAGCTCGAGCGGGCGATCGAGAACGAGGAGCTCGTGCTCCACTTCCAGCCGATCGTCGAGCTCGACCAGGGGCACGCGATCGGCTTCGAGGCGCTCGTGCGCTGGCAGCACCCGGTCCGCGGTCTGCTCGGGCCCGGCGAGTTCATCCCGCTGGCCGAGGAGACCGGGCTGATCGTGCCGCTCGGGCGCTGGGTGCTGCGCGAGGCGTGCCGCCAGGCGACCACGTGGCCCGGCGCCCCGTACCTGAGCGTCAACGTCGCGGGCGCGCAGCTCGAGCAGGAGGGCTTCGTCGACGAGGTCGCCGCCGCACTGGGCGACAGCGGGCTCGCGTCCGCGCGGCTGGTGCTCGAGGTCACCGAGTCCTCGCTGGTCGGCGACGCCGAGGCCGAGCGCCTGCAGGCGCTGCGCAAGCTCGGCGTGCGGCTCGCGATCGACGACTTCGGCACGGGCTACTCGTCGCTCTCCTACCTGCGGCGCTTCCCGATGGACGTGCTCAAGATCGACCGCTCGTTCACGCGCGACGCGTGCGACGACAGCGCGCTGCTGCGGGCGATCGTGGCCATGGGCGAGTCGCTCGGGCTCGTGCTCGTGCCCGAGGGCATCGAGTCCGCCGAGCAGGCCGAGGCGCTGCGCGCGCTCGGCTGCCGGGTCGGGCAGGGCTACCTGTTCGGCCGGCCCGTGCCGGCGGCAGAGCTCAGCGCCGTCACCGTCTAGAAGCGCAGCCGCTTCGTCGCCTTCGCCGTCCCGTGGCGGACGGTCAGCGTGACCGTGCCCTTGCGGCGCATCGTGGCGTTGAGCGCGATCCGGATCGTGAACCGGCCGTTGCTGAGCGTGGCCGACTTGCGGGCGGTCCGCTTGCCGCGGGTGACGGTCGCGGTGACGCGCTTCGCGGTGGGGTGGGAGACCGTGCCGCGCACGACCAGGCGGGTGCCGCTGCGCTTGGCGCTCGTGAGCTTGACCTTCGGCGCCGCGGCGTTCTGGTGCAGCACGGGCGGGTTGAGCGACACGGCGGACACGGCGGGAACGCCGACCGCGGTCGCCGGATCGGCGTTGCCGGCCTCGTCCTCGAGGTAGATGCGCTCCACGGGGGAGGTCGACTCGAGCTGCTGGAGGTTCGCGCCGCGGACGACCGTGCCGTCCGAGCGGTGGGCGGCGACGATCGGCGCGGCGGTGCCCTGGTCCGGGTTCGTCCAGGTGTACAGGTACGCGTCGCCGTGCGAGCGCACGGTCAGGTTCTCCGGCGGCCCGGGCGCCGTCCGGTCGACCTTGAGCGTGCCGGTGGCCGAGGCGGTCTGCTTGGCGGCGTCGGTGGCGCGGGCGGTGATCGGGTGCGTGCCGTCCGGCAGGTCGGGAGCGAACGTCGCCGTTCCCGTCGCCGGGCACGGCCGGAGGTGCCGGTCGTCGCAGCGCAGCGTCGTGGTGCCGAGCGTCCGGGCGCCGCTGACGAGCGCCAGCGAGGCGACGCCGCTGGCGTCGGCGGCGGAGACGGTCACCGTGGGGGCGCGCTGCCAGCCGCTCGCCGTGACGCTGACCGTGGGCGGCGCCGGGTCGTTGATCTGCGCGGTCGCGCTCTCGATCGCGATCCAGGCGCGCGAGCCCTGCGGCGAGTTGCCGCACGTGGCGTCGGCGCAGCGCACGCTCACCGCCAGTTCCCGCGTCACCTCGTAGGCGCGGGTCGTGACCTCCTCGTCGCAGCGGACGTTGGCGGCGCAGCCGTCGACGACCTTCCCGTCGGCCGCCACGACCACCTCGTAGTCCCGGTCCGCCTTTCGCAGACGGCGGCGGACCGTCACCTCCTCGAACGAGGTCCCGGCGGGCGCGGTGAGCGTCCAGCCCGCGCCCACGCCACGCGCCACCCCGGCCGTGCCCGGCTTGACGCCGGCGAACACGCCGCTGTAGGGCACCTCATCCGACCATGGGCACGTCGCCGTCGCCGTCAGCGCAGCCGGGTTGTCGTTGCGGGCCACAAAACCCGTCGCCTGCGGGTCCGTGCACAGCCGCACCGTGTAGGGCGCGGCCTCGGCCGTCGCCGCCACGAGCGCGAGCAGGATCGCGGCGAGCGCCGCTGCGCTGGCCTTCACAGGCGTTCGGTCGTCCGGCTCACGCGGGCGACTCTACCGTGGAGCGATCCGGAAGGGCAGTCCGCGTGCCGAATCGATCGCGCGGCCGGCCCCCTGCACGAGGTCAGGCCGCCGAGGCGGTCTTCTTGCGGTCAGCGCGCATCGACAGCACCGCGGTGAGCGCGAGCGTCGCCACGATCACCGACAGCGACAGCCAGATCGGCACGTGCCAGATGTCGATCAGCAGCATCTTGGCGCCGATGAAGGCGAGGATGAACGCGAGCCCCTGCGTCAGGTAGACGAACTTGTCCATCAGGCCGACGAGCAAGAAGTAGAGCGCCCGCAGGCCGATCAGCGCGAACGCGTTGGCCGCGAAGACGATGAACGGCTCCTGCGTGACGGCGAAGATCGCCGGGATCGAGTCGACGGCGAAGATGATGTCGGTCGTCGCGATCACGACGAACACGGCCAGCAGCGGGGTCGCGATCCGCTTGCCGTTCACGCGCGTGAACACCTTGCGCCCGTCGTACTCGTCGGTCATCTTCACGCGCTTGCGGATGATCTTGAGCGCCGGATTCTGCCCGGGTTCGACCTCCGCCTCGTCGTGGCGCGCCAGCTTCCACGCCGTGTAGAGCAACAGCAGCCCGAAGGCGTAGAACGTGACGTGGAACGCGTCGAGCAGTGCCGCGCCGATCAGGATGAAGACCAGGCGCAGCAGCAGCGCGAGGATGATCCCCCAGGCCAGCACGCGCGCCTGCGCCTGCAGCCCGGGCACGGCGAAGTAGCTCAGGATCACCGCGAAGACGAAGATGTTGTCCAGCGACAGCGAGCGCTCGAGCAGATAGCCGGCGTAGAACTGCGAGCCGGCCTCGTGCCCCTGCCAGGCCCAGAACAGCGCGCCGAACAGCAGCGCGACCGCGATCCAGCCGATCGACCAGATCGTGTTCTCGCGCACGCTCGGCACGTGGCCGCGCGCGTAGATCACGAGGTCGAAGATCGCCATCACGATGATCACGGCGGCCAGGCCGCCCCACATCGCGAGGTTGATGTCCAGATTCAGGGCGTCAGCGGAAGATGCAGCGAACAACGAAGTTCCTTCTCCAGGCATGGTTGGGAGAAGGTTTCGTCCGCCGGAACCGCGCGGCCGGTGGCGCCGGGCCTATCGGCCGTGCTGACGAACGCCACCCGTCGGGACTACTTCCCTTCCCGACCCACGATACCTCACGACGCTCTCACGCAAACCGGCCAGAGCGCTCGGATCGTGCGCAGCGGTGGCCACGGCCCGCAGCCGGGAGGTGCCTTCCGGCACGGTCGGCGGCCGGATCGCCTGCACGTACACACCCTCCGCGAGCGCCGCCTCGCACAGCGCCATCGCCTCGTCGGCGCCGCCAACGACGAGCGGCACGATCGGCATGTCCGACACCTCGACCCCGAGCGCCTCGCGCAGCACCCGCGCGTTGGCGTGCAGGCGCGCCACGCGCTCGGCGTCCATCAGTTCCAGCGCCTTCAGCGCCGCGCCGATCGAGGGCGGCGGCAGCGCGGTCGAGTAGATCAGCGTCCGCGCGCGGTTGACGAGGAAGTCCGCGATCTCGCGCGAGCAGCACACGAACGCGCCGTAGGAGCCGAGCGCCTTGCCCAGCGTGCCGATCGTGATCACGTGCTCCTGCAGCCCGAGCTCGTGTACGAGTCCGCGCCCCTCGCGCCCGATCACGCCGGTCGCGTGCGCCTCGTCGACGATCACGCGCGCGCCCGTCTCCACCAGCGCCCGCAGGTCGGCCACGTCGCCGTCCATCGAGAACACGGCGTCGGTGACGATCACGTCCGCGCCCTCGGGCACGGTGCCGTGCTCGTACACGTGCGTGCGCGCCCGCGCGAGCCGGCAGCCGTCGATGATCGAGGCGTGGTTGAGCGCGTCGCTGGCCACGACCCCGTCGGTCGCCAGCGCCGCGATCACGCCCGTGTTGGCCAGATAGCCCGAGCCGAACAGCACGCACGCCTCCGTGCCCTTGAGCTCGGCCAGGCGCTCCTCGAGCTCGCGGTGGATGCCCATGTGACCCGAGATCAGCTGCGAGGAGCCCGCCCCGGCGCCCCAGCGCCGCGCGGCCTCCGCGGCCGCCTCGGCCACGCGCGGGTCGCCCGCCAGCCCGAGGTAGTCGTTCGAGCACAGCAGCAGCACCTCGCGGCCGTCGAGCGTGACCGTCGGCCCCTGCGCGGACTCGATCTCGCGCAGAAAGCGCCGCAGCGACGGGTCTACGCGGGGCAGCGGACGCACGAGGCCACGTATCCCGTCGGCAGCACCTGCACCTTCAGCTTGCGGCCGCACGTCACGCAGAAGCGCGGCGGGTCCAGCGGCCGCACGCACGTCTCGTGCCCGGCCTCCGCGACCGTCTTCCCACACCCCGGGCAGTAGCTCACAGCGCCTTCGAGAACTCCTTCACCGGCATGCTCAGCTCGGCCAGCAGGTCCAGGTCCTCCTGCGGGTCGCGGCCGAGCGTGGTCAGGTAGTTGCCGACGATCACGGCGTTGATGCCGCCGACCATGCCCTGGCGGGCGCCGAGGTCGCCGAGCGTGAGCTCCCGGCCGCCGGCGAAGCGCAGGATCGTGCGCGGCAGCGCGAGCCGGAAGGCCGCGATCGTCCGCAGCGCGTCCATCGCCGGCACGGGCTCGAAGTCGGCGAACGGCGTGCCCGGGCGCGGGTCGAGGAAGTTCAGCGGCACCTCGTTCGGGTCCAGCGCGGCGAACTGCGCGGCCAGCTCGGCGCGCTGCTCGAGCGTCTCGCCCATGCCGATGATGCCGCCGCAGCACACCTCCATCCCCATCTCGCGGACGAGCTGCAGCGTCTCCCAGCGCTCCTCCCACGTGTGCGTGGTGACGACGTTGCCGAAGTGGCTGCGGGCCGTCTCGAGGTTGTGGTTGTAGCGGTGCACGCCGAGGTCGCGCAGCTCCTCGCCCTGTTCGCGGGTGAGGATGCCGAGCGAGCAGGCGACGTGGATGTCGACGTTCTCGTGGATCGCCTTCACGCCCTCGCGGACCTGGGCCATCAGCCGCTCGTCCGGGCCGCGCACGGCGGCCACGATGCAGAACTCGGTCGCGCCGGTGGCCGCGGTCTGGCGGGCGGCCTCGACCAGGCTGGGGATGTCCAGCCGCACGGCGCGCACGGGCGTCTCGAAACGCCCGGACTGGCTGCAGAAGTGGCAGTCCTCCGGGCAGCCGCCGGTCTTGATCGAGACGATGCCCTCGATCTCCACCTCGGGGCCGCAGTGGCGCATGCGGACCTCGTGGGCGAGCTCGAGCGCGTCGTCCACGCGCTCGTCGGGCAGCCGCAGGACCTCGAGCGTCTGCGCCTCGTCGAGGCCGACGCCCCGCTCCAGGACCTGCTCGCGGGCGATGTCGAGAATCATGCGGGGATCTCCATGGTCGTGAATTCTCCCTCGGGGAGGCGGCCGAGCACGGGGGCGATGGCCGCGAGGTCCTCGAGGTTGCACTGCGCCGCAAGGTCGGGGTCGCGCGGCCAGGCGCCGACGATGATGCCGAGGCAGCGTAGGTTGCGGCGCTCGATCGCCTCGACGGTCAGCGCCGTGTGGTTGAGCGTGCCGAGCCCGGCGCGGGCGACGACCACCAGCGGTGCGTCGAGCAGTTGCGCGAGGTCGGCGATCGTGCCGCCCTCGGCGTCGAGCTGGACGAGCAGCCCGCCGGCGCCCTCGACGATCACGCGCTCGTTGGGGAGCCGCCGCACGAAGTCCGCCACCTCCGCCATCGAGACGGTCGCCAGGCCCGCGCGGCGGGCCGCGGTCGCCGGCGCGAGCGGCTCGGGGTAGCGGGCGAGCGTGTGCACGTCGGCGCCGCTGAGCTCGCGGACGGTGGCCGCGTCGTCGTCGTCGCCGGTCTGGGCGGCCTTCACGTAGGCGTCGCCGGGGCGCGCGAGGGCCGCACTGGCCCACGTCTTGCCGACCCCGGTGTCCGTCCCGGTCACGACGAGCCTCATCCGGCCGCCGCTCCCGCGATGGCTGCCCGGCAGATGCGTGCGATGTCCTCGTCGTCGGTCACGTACGGGGGCATCGTGTACACGAGGTCGCGGAACGGCCGCAGCCACACGCCGTGCTCGACCGCCGCCCGGGTGGCGGCGACCCCGTCGATCGGGTGGTCGAGCTGGATCACGCCGATCGCGCCCTTCACGCGCACGTCGGCCACGCCGTCGACCTCCGCCGCATCCGCCAGTCCTTCACGGAGCCCGGCCTCGATCCGCGCGACGTCGTCCGCCCACGTGCCGTCCTCGAGCAGCCCGGTGGAGGCGAGCGCGGCGGAGACCGCGAGCGGGTTGGCCATGAACGTGGGGCCGTGCATCAGCGGCCCGTCGATGCGCTCCGCCAGCTCCTTTCGGCACAGCGTCGCGGCGAGCGTCATGTAGCCGCCGGTGAGCGCCTTGCCCAGGCACAGCACGTCCGCGAGCTCGGCGGCGGCGAACAGCGTGCCCGTGCGCCCGAAGCCGGTCGCGATCTCGTCGAGGATCAGCGGGACGCCGTGCTCGTCGCAGAGGTCGCGCAGCAGCTGGACGCACTCGCGCGGGTGGAAGCGCATGCCGCCCGCGCCCTGCACGATCGGCTCCACGATCACGCCGGCGAGCTCGTGCGCGGCGAACAGCTCGCGGACGCGCTGCTCCCACTCGGGCGTCCATTCCGGCAGCGGCGCGAACACGTGCTCGGCCAACGAGCCCTGCCACATCGCGTGCATCCCGCCTTCGGGGTCGCAGACGGCCATCGCGCCGAACGTGTCGCCGTGGTAGCCGCCGCGCCAGGTGAGCAGCCGCCGCCGTTCCCCGTGCCAGGACTGCAGCACGAGCTTGATCGCGACCTCGACCGAGACGCTGCCCGAGTCGGCGAAGAACACGTGGTCGAGCCCGGTCCAGTCCGTCAGGCGCTGCGCGAGCCGGATCGCGGGCTCGTGCGTGAGCCCGCCGAACATCACGTGCGCCATCCGGCCGAGCTGGTCCGTGACCGCGGCGTCGATCACGGGGTGCCGGTAGCCGTGGATCGCGCACCACCACGAGGCCATGCCGTCCACCAGCTCGCGGCCGTCGGCGAGCTGGAGCCGCACGCCCTGGGCGGAGACCACCGGCAGCGGGGGTGCCGCAGCCGGCATCGGCCCGTACGGGTGCCAGATGCGGGTTCGGTCCAGCTCGAGCAGCTCGGCGTTCACGCCGCCCGACCCTAGCGAGTCGTCTGTGGCTCCAGGATCTCCCGCCGGGCGGATGAGTTGCCCGTGCCCGGGTCGATCGAGATGAGGTCCGCGGCCAGCGGCTGGAACGACGGCTTGGTCGTGAACACGAAGCGCGCGAGGCTCAGCGCCGTGTTCTCGGCCAGGTTGCCCGTGCCGCCGGCGCCGATCGAGCCGCCGTTGATCATCGTCACGCCCGAGCGCGTGTAGAAGTCGGTCCGGTGCGTGTGGCCGACGAGGAACACGAGCGGGCGCTCCGGCGGGGCGTCCTCGAGCACCTTCAGCGCGGTGCTCAGCAGGCCCGGCTGGTGGACCATCACCACGTCCACCTTGCCGATCAGCGGGCGCAGCCACTGCGTGAACGTCTCCACCATCCCGGGCTGGGGGTTGTTGTCGTAGCGGTCGCGGAACGACTCGGCGCTCAGGCGCTCGAACGGGTCGTCGTAGCCCGCGACCCGCAGGCCCGCGATCTTGTTGATGATCGGCCCGCGGGAGCCGTCGGGCATCAGCCGCCCGCGGCGCGTGAGCACGATCGCGCCCTCCTTGGCCAGTTCCCGGCTGAGGTAGTCGGAATCGTGGTTGCCGGAGACGAACACGAACGGCTTGCCCGCGTGCGCGACCCGGCGCACCAGCCGCGTCTCCAGCGGGGAGCCGCGGTCGGTCAAGTCGCCGACGAAGAACAGCGGCCCGCCGCGCGCCGCCCGTTCGAGCACGCTCAGCGCGACCGTGTTGTTGTGCAGGTCGGAGGCGACCGTGATCGTCGGCTGGCCCTCGAGCCGCTGGCGGCGCCCGGGGTCCACGACGAGCCGCGCGAGGCCGACGAGCTGGGCGTCCAGCTCCTGGTTGAGGGCGCCCGGCGTGCGCTGCGCGGCCTCGACGGCCTCCAGCGCGCGCGGGATGTCCGGCCCGTGGGCGTAGTACTGCGGGTTGGAGATCTCGCCCCGGGGCGGGATCAGCACGACCATGGCGACGCCGATCCCGACCGCGGTCACCACGCTCGCGCTCGAGGTCCAGCGCAGGCGCGGGACGCGGCTGCGGATCGCGAACGCCGTCAGCAGGCCGAGCGCCGCGCCCGCGGCCACGCTGAGCGCGATCAGCCGGATCAGGAAGTCGCGCAGCGCCCGTTCGGCCTCGATCCGGACCTTGTCGATGTCCAGCGACTGGCCCTGGGCGAGGCCGGTTGCGACACCCCGGTTGACGGTCTGCAGGTCCACGCGCAGGCGGATCGGCGCGCGGATCGCCTCGAAGCGCGCGCCCCAGTCCACGAGCGGGACGTACACGTCGAGCGCACCCCGGTGCCCGGGGGACATCGAGAGGCGGATCTCGCCCACCGACAGCGTCGCGCTCTGGTGGTAGGCCACGAGCGCCAGGTAGGAGCCGCCGCACGTCGCCAGCATCACGAGCACGAGCGACAGCGCGCGCCGGAAGCACGTGATCAGGCGGCTCTTGACGTCCCGCCGCGCCCACCGGGGCGGAGGTCCGTCGTCTGGTGCGTGATGTTGCGGCCGGTCGGCAACGCTCGCCATTCCTCCAGTCCAACGTAGGAGGTCAGCGGCGGCGTTCCCACAATTCCATCGGACAGAGGCGTTTGAGACCCAGTTGTTGGTACAGGCGTTCGCCCAGCTCGGTGGCCTGGAGCGTGATCGTGGTCAGGTGGTGGCGTTGCGCGTCGGCCAGCGCGCTGCGCATGACCTGGGTGGCGAGGCCGTGCCGGCGCGCCTTGGGGACCGTGGCCACGAACGAGATCCCGCAGTCCTGCCCGTGGTGCAGGGCGAGCGCGACCGCGGCGGGGGCGCCGTTGAGGTCGGCGCGGTAGCCGCGCAGCGTGCCCTCCTCGAGCGTGCTGAGCGTGCGCTCGAGGCGGCTGTCGACGTTCCCGTAGGCGAGGTCGTTGACGCGGCCGACGACGAGCAGGTCGGCGTTCGGACGCGGGTCGGCGGTCGTCAGGTCGATCTTGAGGTCCGCGAGCGCCGCCCCCATGCCGGGGGAGGCGGACGCGACGGCCATGCCCGACTGGCGCAGCTCGGCGGTCACGGCGCGGGCGCTGCCGTCGACCCACACCGCCCAGCGGCGCACGCCCGCGTCGCCGTACAGGACCTCCAGCTCGTCCAGATAGCGCAGCGCGGAGGCGGGGTCGAGCGCCACGGCGGCGTTCAGCGCCGGTGAGTCGGGGGTGCTCGGCACGACGCTGGCCATCAGCCCGTCGCGCTCGATCACGAAGCCCTGTTTCGCGCTGCCGCCGAGCAGCGTCTGCAGCGAGGCAAAGCCTTCCCAGAGGCGGCGTTTGAGCTCCGCGTCGTCCATTGCCGCGGGACCCTAGCGGCGGAGCCGAGCCCAGGGGGCTCGACTCGCGCTGCAGGGAGGATTCGGTCTAGAAGATGAGTGCGCTCAGCTGGTCAGGCTGCGCGCTGGGTGCGAGCTTGGCTGCGCTGCCAAGTCCGCGCGCGTCGACCGTCGGTTGGAGCGCATTGACGGCCGCGGCGTGGCTGTTGAGCGGGGAGGAGGATCGCTTCAGCACGCTGCGTAGCTTGGAGCAGCGGCGGGCCGGTTTCGGGAGCGCTGGCCTGAGTCTTGCGGTGTGGCTAGCCGGACGTGGTGGTAGGGGCTGGCAACATGCGGGCGGTGGGCAGCCCCCTGCGCAGCCATCGCTGGTTCGGTGTGGACGACCTGCGGTCGTTCGGTCACCGGTCGCGGACGCTGCAGATGGGCTTCGACCGCGAGGACTTCCGCGGCAAGCCCGTGATCGCGGTGGTGAACACGTGGAGCGAGATCAATCCGTGTCACACGCACCTGCGGGATCGGGCCGAATCGGTCAAGCGCGGTGTCTGGCAGGCGGGCGGGTTCCCGCTCGAGGTGCCCGCCCTGTCGTTGAGCGAGCCGTTCATGAAGCCGTCGACGATGCTGTATCGGAACCTGCTGGCGATGGAGACCGAGGAGCTGCTGCGGTCGTATCCGTTCGACGGCGCCGTGCTGCTGGGCGGGTGCGACAAGACGACGCCCGGGTTGGTGATGGGCGCGTTGTCGGCCGGGTTGCCGTTCATCTTCGTTCCCGCCGGGCCGATGCTGCGCGCGTCCTGGCGTGGGCGGACGTTGGGGTCGGGGTCGGACGTGTGGAAGTACTGGGACGAGTTGCGGGCCGGGGAGATCGGGGAGGACGACTGGCACGCGGCCGAGGAGCGGATCGCGTCGTCGGCCGGGCACTGCATGACGATGGGCACCGCCTCGACGATGACGTCGGCGGTCGAGGCGCTGGGGTTGACCTTGCCGGGCGCGGCGTCGATTCCCGCGGCCGACAGCGACCATCCGCGGATGGCCGTGGCGTCGGGGCGGAGGATCGTCTCGCTGCCTCCGGTGTCGCTCTCGTCTTCGGACTTCGACCGTGCGATCCGCGTGGTGCTCGCGCTCGGCGGCTCGACCAACGCGGTCATCCACCTGATCGCGATGGCCGGCCGTGCCGGGGTTGAGTTGTCGCTGGCGCGCTTCGACGAGCTCTCGCGTGAGGTCCCGGTGCTGGCTGATCTGCGGCCCAGCGGGAAGTACCTGATGCAGGACTTCTTCGAGGCCGGTGGCCTCCGGGGCCTGATGTCCCGCCTCGGGTTGGGTGACGACGCGCCGGTGTTCGACGACGACGTGATCCGGCCGCTGTCCGATCCGGTCAGTGCCGAGGGCGGCCTGGCGATCCTGCGCGGTTCGCTGGCGCCGGACGGCGCGGTGATCAAGAGCTCCGCCGCGTCTGCGGCGCTGCTTCGGCATGTCGGGCCGGCGGTCGTGTTCGAGGACTACGACGACATGCGCGCGCGCATCGACGATCCCGAGCTGGACGTGACGCCCGACTCCGCGTTGGTGTTGCGCAACTCCGGGCCGCTGGGCGGTCCGGGCATGCCGGAGTGGGGCATGCTCCCGATTCCGAAGAAGCTGTTGCGTGCGGGCGTGCGCGACATGGTGCGGATCAGCGACGCCCGCATGTCCGGCACCGCCTACGGTACGTGCGTGCTGCACGTCTCTCCCGAGTCCTTCGTCGGCGGTCCGTTGGCCCTGGTGCAGACGGGCGATCTGATCGAGCTCGACGTCGAGGCCCGCCGCCTCGAGCTGCGCGTCCCGCAAGAAGAGCGCGCCGCGCGCCGTTCTCTGTGGGTGCCCCGGGAGTTCCCCGCCACGCGCGGCTACCAGGAGCTCTACGCCCGGCACGTCACCCAGGCCCACCAGGGCTGTGACTTCGACTTCCTCCACGGCGCCGGCGGCGTCCCCGAACCAGCCATCCATTGATGAACGACATTTCGCAGGGCCCCTGGGACGTCATCGTCGTCGGGGCGGGCATCCTCGGCCTGGCCACCGCGCGTGAGTGGATGTTGCGCTCCCCCGACGCACGTGTGCTGGTGCTCGAGCGCGAAGCCGACATCGCCCAGCACCAGACCGGCCACAACTCCGGCGTCATCCACGCCGGCATCTACTACAAGCCCGGGTCGCTGAAGGCGCGGCTGTGCGCCGAGGGCCGCGACGCGATGTACCGGTTCTGCGACGAGCACGGGGTCGCCTACGAGAAGTGCGGCAAGCTCATCATCGCTCTCAACCCCTCGGAATTGCCGGCCCTCGATGAGCTGGAGCGCCGCGGGATCTCGAACGGCGTCCCCGGCCTGCGCCGCCTGTCGGGAGGCGAGATCGCGGAGATCGAACCCCACGCCGTCGGCGTCGCCGCCCTGCACTCGCCCGAGACCGGCATCATCGACTTCGCCGCCGTCGCCCGGGTGCTCGCCGACGATCTTCGCGCGCGGGGCGCCGTGATCGCCTGCGGCGTCTCGGTGCGCTCGATCATGCGGCACGGCTCGACCACGATCGTCGACACCTCGGGCGGCGCGATCCCGACGGCGCGCGCCGTCGCTTGCGCCGGCCTCTGGTCCGACCGCCTCGCCCAGCGCAGCGGCGACGACGAGAACCCGCGGATCGTCCCGTTTCGTGGCGGCTACGCCAAGCTCAAGCCCGAAGCCCGGTACCTGGTGCGGTCCCTGATCTACCCGGTCCCGGACCCGTCGTTGCCCTTCCTCGGCGTCCACCTGACCAAGACGATCTCGGGCGACATCTGGCTCGGCCCGACCGCCCTGCTCGCCCCGTCCCGCACGGCGTACTCGCTGCGCTCGATCAACCGCTTCGACATCGGCGCGACGCTGAGCTGGCCCGGCACCTGGAAGATGGCGAAGCGCTTCTGGCGCACGGGCCTGACCGAGATGCACTTCGCGGCCCGCCGCAGCGCCTTCGTCGAGGCCTGCGCCGCCTACGTCCCCGAGCTTCGGCCCGAACACGTCGAGCCCGGCCCGGCCGGCATCCGCGCCCAGGCCGTCGACCGCTCCGGCGCCCTCCTCGACGACTTCGCCTTCGGCACCGCGCCCGGCGTCGTCCACGTCCGCAACGCCCCGTCCCCGGCCGCCACGTCCTCCCTGGCGATCGCGAAAATGATCGCGGACCGTCTGGACGCCGCCTAGTCGCTACCCTAAGCGCGCACGCCCTCTTAGCTCAGTTGGTAGAGCACTTCCATGGTAAGGAAGGGGTCGCCGGTTCGAGTCCGGCAGAGGGCTCTGTTCTCGTAGGCCGCGCCACTGCGCGGATTCTGAAGGACCCGCAGGCTGCGCGCCTGCCGCCCGAGGGCCCGGCGAAACGGCCCTATGGAAACGATCTGGAAACTTCGGGCGCTCCCGAGCGGCGTTGTGCGCCTCGTGATCGCGACTCGTGCCCGTCCTTGCCGTTGCCGATCGTCCCGGCACGCGAGGGCAGGACACAGCCCGTATCTGTCGTTCGCCCAGGTAGGCGTCGCCTCCACGACCGCGAGGAGCTGCGGCTGGCGCGCCTCGCGACCTCGCTCCCCCTCGGTGCCCGCTGTTGACGTTGGCCGGCGCCCCGGCTCCCCGTGGTGAGACCCTCCCGTGCGAGTCGCGCCCTGGTGTTGGTCGGCGAGCACGGCGAGCGAAGCGAGCCGCGCGCAGCCGGCCGGCGGCCGAAGGCCGCCCTTGAGTTCGTAGAGAAGATCGTCACCCTGAAGTTGTGTCTGTGCCGTCCGAGACCCGAACGGGCCACGCAATTGAGCCGCGAGACTCGGGTGCGGAACGCCAGTCTGATCTGGTCGCCGATCCACTGCTCTCCGTCATGCAGGTCGCGCGCGAGTCGGACCTGAGTGCTGGCCAGGTGGCGTTGATGATCCGTCATGGTCACTTGCCGAGCTTGGATCGCGGTCGGTTGGTGGCGCGGGACGAATTGGACGTACCGTTGATCCGGCGTTCGTGGTTGACCAGGCTGCATGAGCCGCGGCCAGAGAGCGAGATACGAACTGATCGGCGACATGGCGACGGAGGCCATCCCGCCGCCGTGGTTCTGGCGCGGCTGATTAACGCGCTCGAGGCCAAGGATGCGAGTTCGGTGTGGCAGGTGTCATCTGCGGCCACGCGCGCCCTAGCGAGCGACGAGCGCGGGGCGGTCACACTCTGGCTTCAGCACCTGCAGCCGGCGATCGCGAGGAATTTTGGGATCGCGTCCGTTGGGTATCTAATCGGCGACGGGGACGGAGTCGGTATCCGACTAGTGGAGGAGCCCCTCCCACTGACGCAGGTGATGTCGAAACCGACTTCGATGATGGCTTGGGGCGCCGTTCCATTCGTGGAGGAAGACGGGGAGTGGCGAGCGGATCTACCGCTTTTCCTCCGGTACGACGAATGGCGGATGGACGTTGGGCTGAAAGGCTGACCCGACGGTCACTCCCTCGGCATCGACGTGGTGCTGGATCGCGCGCTCGTCAAGCCAGACATATGGAACCGCGAGCGCGAGGCATCGGTCCGTGGGCCGGTGAAGCAGTGCGTCGGCGACGGCCTGTGAAAAGCGGTCCTCAGTGAGGACCATGGAGAGGTAGACCGCCGTCGCGGCTACCCCAAGCAACGCCGCAACCTGCAAGTACACCCCGGTCGGGAGCGTGACGTGCATCCCGAGTGCATGGATGGCCTCCACTGGAATCGCGTCGCGAGTCCAAGCCTCGATCTGGCTTCGTTCGAACAGGACGGCCGCCAAGGCGTAGAAGTAGACGGTGAGGATAAGCGTCGCTGCGGACACGGAGATCAGGAGCCGAGGCAGAAGCGAGACGCCAAGGCTCCGACGGACGGTTGCGGCGATGTACGGGGCGTACTCTTGGGGTCGGTTCTTGGCGAACGCGGCGAGAACCGTGTCGCGCGCTAGCTGTTCGACAACGTCGGCGTTGTCCTTCTGCACGCGACGAGCCTCAGCTACTAGAAGTGCCAACGGGTCTGCTGCCCCCTCTAGGCGTCGCGCGCTTGCACGCACCACAGCCTCGATCTCCCGGTACAGCGTGAACGCAACCAAGACACCCATCACCCCTACGGTCACGACGTACAGGGCGACCCAGTCGATCGAGTCAAGATCGCGGGCTACCTCCCAGATCTCGGCCGAGAAGAGCGGGACAAAGAGGACGACGAGTGCTACGGGGCCGAGGAGCGGCGCGCTCCGCACGATCATTGCGACGTTGGACGCCAGATCTCGTGCGGTGCCGAGTCGCAGGCCGCGCAGAAGCCATGGAATCGCAGCTAGTGCAATCGGGGCACCGTAAGTCCACCAAAGGAAGTGTCCGGAGGAACCGGTTAGCGTGAATATGAGCGCGCTGATGGGCCACGCCATCGTGATGACCGCGATCGCGATTCCTCTTGCCAAGGTAAACACGATGAAAACCGCGACCGAAACGGCGACGATCAGCAAGGGCCAGCCGGCGCCGCTGGGCTCGACCTGGCGGGCGATAAGCGCCGTTGCGGTCCAGACGTAAAGAAACCACGCGAGAAGACCGATCTGCGTGGCCCGGTTGCTGTCCTCCGGCTCCGGCTCGTGGGCGCAGAGGTCGCCGTAACGCTCGGTTCGGAGCAGCTGGGCCAGGCTCACGCGCAACAAGGCAGAGCGCTGGTCCTGGTCCAGCATCAAAGGTTCGGCGCGCGGTGGCGGCGCATCCTGAGCTTCCTGCCGTGGCATAGCGCGTCGCTGAAACAGGGCACCTGATTGCCGATGGGCGAGATCAACGGTCGCGACGTGCGTAAACCCGTTGTTGGCGTAGTAAGCGTGGAGGCTCTCGTTCCGCTTGGCGCAGTCCAAACGCAGCCATTGGCGCCCCTCGGCCGCAACTAGTTCACCGGCGTAGTCGAGGAGCTGACGGCCGATTTCATGGCCAGAGTGAGCGCGATCCACGGCGAGGCGGCGGACATAGCCTGCGTCGTCTGGTGGGTTGCCCCAAAGCTCTGCATCGGGGGTGAAGGTGAGCGTGAAGGTCGCAACGGGCTCGCTGTCGAGCGTCGCGATGAAGACCTCGTCACGATCGATCGAAGGAGCGATCGTGCCGGCCTCGAACGGCGACGTCCATTGATCTGTGATGCCTTGTTCGATCAGCCATTCGTAAGCCTGGTGGAGAAGGCCAACGACGGTATCGAGGTCCTCTGACGTTGCTCGGCGAATGTCGAGCGCGGTGCGAGAGGCCGGGGTCGGCATCAGTCGCCCGCGACGTCGTAGACGAGGGTGTAGCGATCGCCTGGGAGGACGGTGCTGAACAGGCGGACGGGCGTGTCGGTCTCGTCGTAGCCGACGCGCGCGAGGCAGGCAACGGGGGTGCCGGGACCGATCTGCAGCGTCGAGGCCTCGTCGGCGGTGGGCATGCGGACGGTGATCTCGTCCTGGAAGCGGACCTGGGCGTGGCCGATCTCGTCGAGCACCTTGTTCGCGCCCTGGGGTATGTCGTCGGGCGCGACGATGGGCGTGTCGCGCACGAGCTCGTGCGGGAAGTAGGTGTCGGCGATGGCGTAGGGCTGGTCGTCGACGTACTGAATGCGGCGGCGCACGACGACGGTGGCGCCCTCGTCGAGTTCGAGCCGGGCGGCGGTCGTCGTGTCGGAGCGGATCATCGCGACTTCGATGCTGAGGTCGCCCTTGTGGCCCTGCTCGGCGACGTCGCTCTGGAAGGCGTCGCGGGTCGAGCGCGCGCGGCGTTCGCGTGAGTCGGTGCGAGAGGCGAAGAAGCGCAGCGGCGCGCGCTCGCGGACGAACGAGCCGCGGCCCTGGCTGCTTGTGATCAGGCCCTCGTTGGTCAGGGCGCCGAGCGCGAGGCGGATCGTGTTGCGCGAGACGCCGTGCTGGTCCATCAGCTCTTGCTCGCTGGGCAGACGCGTGCCGGGGGCGAGGTCACCGCGGTAGATCGCATCCCGAAGCTGGCCGGCGATGCGGCGGTAGAGCGGTTGCCCGGAAGCGTTGGCGGCGGCGGACACTGCACGAATTGTACCAACGAGTGGAACAGGTCTTGACAGAGTCTCTCGTCTCTGCTGTTGTTCCACTCGTTGGTACAAGTCTAACGAGCTGGGAGGCCGCATGCGTTTGCCGATCGACACGAGTCGCCTGCAGTTCCTCGTCGTCAGCGAGGCGGAGCGGCTGTTGAAGTTCGAGGAGGGCAAGCCGCGTGACGCGTGGGCGCCGCGGGTCGACGAGAACGGCGAAGTCATGTGTCGCGTGCAGGTCGTCGCGCTTGGGGACGGCGAGGCCGAGATCATCCGCGTGTCGGTCCCCGGTGACCCGGGGGTCAAGCAGGGCGAGATGGTGCGTGTCGACGGCATGACCGCGCAGGCGTGGGAGATGGAGGGCCGCAACGGCATGGCCTTCCGCGCCGCCGCAATCCGGTCACTGCAGGCTCGGTCTGAGAAGGCCACCGCGTGATGTTCCCCGCTCTGGGCAAGGTCGCCGATCTCGGGATGGGAGATCGCCTCGCGGCGTGATCCTTGTGCGGCGAGAGCGCTACAGCCTCGTGGACGAGTGGCCGTACCTCGTCGCCGGCTGCGTCGCTGCGGTCTGGCGGTGGCGACTGGAGCTGGTCCTCGTGCTCGGGCCCGTGCTCGGCTGGCAAGCGCTCGTCGAGCAGCTCGGGCCGGTTGCCGCGTCGACGATCGTCGTCATCGCAGGGGCGGTCGTGCTCACGCCGCACACCTCACGCAGCGCGTTGAGCCGCGGACTGAAGGCGGCTCGGGTGCGGCGGCGCTGGCGGCGGGCGTGGATCGATGTCGGTCTCCCTCACGTCGCCGCTCGACGCGTGCGTCAGGTGCCGGCGGGCGAGCTGGTGCGCATCCGCTGCGCGCGTGGATCCTCGATCCCGCATGTGGAGCGGCACGCCGAACAGCTCGCCGCTTGCCTCGGCGCGCGCGAGGTCCGCGTCTGGCGTGACCCGGGGTCCGCGACCTGGGGCGACGCGCTGCTTGTGCGCCGCGACGCGCTCGACGGAATCACCGCGCCGTGGCCGTGGGTCGACGCGACCGGACCGCTGTCGCTGTGGGAGACATTCCCGGTCGGCGTCGACGAGCTGGGCGACACGGTGACGATGCGCCTGCCCGAACGGAACCTGCTCCTGGGCGGCGAGCCGGGAGCGGGCAAGAGCGCGGCCCTGTCACTCGTGCTGGCGGCGGCCGCGCTGGACCCGAACGTCAAGCTCTGGCTGCTCGACGGCAAGCTCGTCGAACTCGCCGCCTGGGGGCCGTGCGCCGAACGAATGGCCGGCGCGAGCATCGACGACGCGATCGCGCTGCTCGAAGCGGTTCAGCGCGAGATGGATGCGCGCTATCGCGAGCTGGTGGCCAACGGCAAGCGCAAGATCGCTCCGGGCGACGGCCTGGCCCTTCACGTCGTGGCCTGCGACGAGCTGGCGTTCTATCTCACCGTCGAGGACCGCAAGAAGCGCATCCGCTTCGCCGAGCTGTTGCGCGACCTCGTCGCCCGCGGCCGCGCCGCTGGCGTGATCGTCGTTGCCGCCACGCAGAAGCCTGCAGCCGATGTCGTCCCCTCGGCACTGCGCGATCTTTTCGGGTTCCGGCTCGCGATGCGCTGCACGACGCGCGACGCCTCCGACACCATCCTCGGCCAGGGCCGGGCGACCAACGGCTACAGCGCGGCCACGATCGCGCCCGACCAACGCGGCATCGGCTTTCTGCTCGCCGAGGACGGCTTGCCGCGACGCATGCGGGCGTTCTACCTCGACGACCAGGCCGTCGACCGGCTTGCGCGCCGCGCGGCTGCGCTTCGACAGGGGGCGGAGTGATGGTCGCGATCTCGCGGGAAATCCTCGATGGGCTGATCGCGCGCGCGGCGCGGCCGGACTTCGAAGCCTTCGCGGCGCAGGTGCGCTCGTCCAACTACTGCGTGCGGCCGGTGAGGCTACGCGGCACGATCGAGACGTGCGACGCCCACGGGCTGCGCCGGGTGTGGTCGACTGACTCGGAGCCGGACGGCGTGCTCCGGAAGGCGTGCGGGAATCGGCGCGAGGCGGTCTGCCCGTCGTGCGCGGAGCGGTACCGCCAAGATGCCTATCACCTGATCGCCGCAGGGCTGCGCGGAGGGAAAGGCGTTCCGGACACGGCTGTGGACCATCCGGCCGTCTTCGCGACGTTGACGGCGCCGAGCTTCGGGCTGGTGCACACACGCGCACTCGGACGCGACGGCAAGCCGCGGCGTTGCCGCCCACGGCGCGACGCGCCGGTCTGCCCCCACGGTCGGCCGCTGTCCTGCACCGCCATCCACGAAGAAGGCGATGCGTGCCTTGGCGAGCCGCTGTGCATGGACTGCTTCGACTACTTCGCGGCGGTGATCTGGAACAACACGCTCGGCGAGCTGTGGCGGCGAACGACGATCTACGTACGGCGGGCGTTGGCACGGCATGCGGGCATGACGCAGGCGGCACTGAACCTGGAGGTTCGGCCCGCGTACGCCAAGGTCGCCGAGTACCAGAAGCGCGGGCTGATCCACCTGCACGTCCTCGTGCGGCTGGACCGGGCGATGCCCAAGTACCGCGAGCACGAGGTTCATCCGCCGGCGAATCGCTTCGACGCCGAGCTGCTCGAGGAGGCATTGCGCACGGCTGTGGCCGAGGTATTCGCTCCGGTGCCGGCCGAGCTGGGGTCCGGGCGCATCCGCTGGGGCTCCGAGGTCGACGTCCGTCAGCTCCGTGCCGGGGACGAGCGCGGCGAGATCGCCGGCTACCTGGCCAAGTACGCGACCAAGAGCACCGAGCAGGCCGGCGGGCTGCTGCATCGCATCGACCGCGACGGCGTCGAGCGGGTCGAAGTCCGAGAGCACGTGCGCAACTTCATGGCCGCCGCGTTCGTGCTCGACGCCTTCGCCGGGGCACGACGCAAGGCCACGACGCCGCGACCGGCCGCGCCCGCGCCCGCGCCCGACATCGAGACCGACTGGAACGCGGCGGCGCTCGCGATCCGCGTGCAGCGGGCGATGGGCGTTGACGAACTGCTGCGCGTCCGGCTTCACGACGGTCCGGCGCATATTGGCCGGGTCGTGCGCGTCCTCGATACCGCGCCGAAGCGGCGTGGGACCTCGCTCGCGATCGAGCTGGACAGCGGCGCGTTCGTGCACCTCGCCGAGGTCGCTTCGATCGGGCCGGCGGATCGACACACTCGCCGGCGCGAGCGCCGTGATCCGCGCCTGGCGACATGCGCGCATGCGTTCGGGTACCGCGGGCACTGCCTGACCAAGTCGCGCCGGTACTCGACGACGTTCAAGCAGCTGCGCGCCGAGCGCGAAGCGTGGGTGCACGCACAGATCCTCGCGCGGTCTCGTGACGCGGCACAGCGCGCGCTGGCGGGTGCCGTCGAGCGCGTCGTCGCCCTGGAGTGGGATGGCGTCGGGCATGTCACAGCTGCAGACGAGTACTACGCGGTCTCTGAAGCTGCGCGGGCCCGTGAACGACGGCGAATCGGTCGCGAAGAGTGCTGCGGCGAGCCAAAGAGAGCGAGAAGGACGAGAGGACGGGCCACCGGACAAGAGCCCGTGGGTAAACGCGAGTCAGACAGGGAGGCGATGCACGGTGGGTGAGAACACAGTGGTCGTGCTCGGCGGCGATGAGCGCGCACTTCGGCGACTGGCCGAGCTGCTGGCGCCGTACATGCCGACCCCGGCGGTCGACGTGGTGACAGACGAGGATCGGTGGATGAACTCGAAGGAGGCCGCCGAGTACGCGGGCACGTCGAGGCACGCGCTGCACAAGGCGATGGCCGCGCGCGAAGTGCACTTCGAGCAGGACACGCCGGGCGGCAGGGCGTGGTTCAAGCGGGGCGACATCGATGCTTGGCGCCGCGGTGAGCGGCCGGCGTCGCGAGTCCGGAGCGCGGCATGAGTTCGTTGAGGCCGCCTCGGCCATGGCCGTTCGATGCAGCCGGGAAGCCGAAGCGTCGCGTCGGGGTGCCGGGTAATCGAGGCATCTACTGGCGAGCTGACGGACTCTTCGAGGTCGGCTACCGCGATGCTGACGGGCGGCTGCGCTGGCGTGGTCCATTCGAGACGATCTCGGCGGCGCGTGCTGAGCGTGGGGACGCTCGGGCAAAGGCACGGAGTGGCGACCGCGAGTCGGCCAATCCGCGGCTCAAGTTCGGTGAGGCCGCCGATCGCTGGCTCGCCGAGCAGGTCGTCGATCTGCGACGCCAGACGCGGGCGCGGTACGCGTCGCACGTGCGCAACCACCTGGCGCCGCGGTGGGGCCAGCGTCGGATGGACGCCATCGACGTGACCGATGCCGCGCGCCTGGTGCGTGAGCTGCGCGCGGCCGGGCTCGCGGAGTCCAGCATCAGCGGTGTGCTCCAGGTCGCCAACCGCGTGTTCAAGTTCGCCCGCCGGCACTGTCGCTGGCGCGGTGAGAACCCGATCGAGCTGCTGGAGACGAGCGAGCGGCCGAAGGCCAGCGCGACGCGTGAGAGGCGCATCTTCGAGGGCGACGAGCTCGCGCAGGTCCTCGCGGCGTCATGGGAGCCATGGGCGACGATCCTCCGCCTGGCGCACGACGTCGGTGGCCGTGAGAGCGAGCTTCTCGGGCTGTGGTGGGAGAACCTCGACCTTCGCGATCCGGCGACCGCCACAATCCGCTTCACGCATCAGCTGGACCGCGAGGGCAACCGTGTGGCGCTGAAGACTGAGGAGAGCAAGGCCACGCTGCCGCTGCCGCGCGCGACGGTCCGAATGCTGCTCGAACACAAGGCACACACGAAGGCGCCGACGGGTCCTCGCTCGTTCGTGTTCGCGACGCGCGACGGCAAGCCGCTCGGTCAACGCAACCTCATGCGAGCGCTGTACCTCGCGCAGGAGCGTGCGCGGGACGGTGACGGACGGCCAACCTTCCCGGAGCTGTTCGTGCATGACGCTCGCGGGAACCTGGTGGTTGACGTCAACGGCGACTACGTGCGCGGCGACGTCAAGCGCTCCGAGCTGCGCCTGCCGACCTTCCATGCGCTTCGCCACGGCGCGGCGATGGACTGCGACGATGCGGAGGAGGCGCGCGATCTTCTGCGGCATAAGAACTCGAACGTCACACGGGCGATCTACCGCGCGCACTTCGGCGACCGCCAGCGCGAGCAGCTTCGGGCCCGGATGGAGGCGCGCATGGAAACCCGCGTGGAAACTTCGATCGCGGATCAGACGCAGCCGGCGCCTGGACAGACGGACAGCGAGGTCGCGGATCTGCGCGAGAAACGCGCTCAAGGGAAACGGCGGCGACGCTCTCCGCGCTGATGGTAAGGAAGGGGTCGCCGGTTCGAGTCCGGCAGAGGGCTCCTCAACACGCCCTGCGCGCTCTCAGGCCGGTCCTGGTCACCGGCTTCCGAAGCGCGGCTGCAGGCTCCAGCGTCCCGCCTCGAGGACGCCGCGGTTCTACGACCGCAACCGATGCCGTCCGTGCATGAGCAGCGTTCAGCCGTCGTGTTGCATCGGCGCAAACTCGTCGACACCGAATTGGCCCAGCAGCTGCGCCATCAGCCCGGCTGCCTGCGCCCCGTAACCGCTCTCCGCAATCCTTCGAATTGGCGACGGGCAGCCGAAGATCTTCAGGCGCCCGAATCCGTCCCAGTCGGTCTCGGTGTAGTTGACCGCCTGAGCGGCCCAAGCGGTAAACCGACGGGTGTCGACGCTGCGCTCGTCGGCAATCTTGAACTCGACGCCGAACGCCGGACGATCGTCCTTCCACGGCTCCGGATCCTTAGGGACGAGCGCGGCGTCGAGTCGGAAGCGACGGCCGGACCAGTGCGTTCCCTGAAGCTCCTCGTGAACGACGCACCACGTCCCGAGCTTGTCGAGCACGCACGTTGCGAGTGCAGCTTCGGTCTCGATCGGCGGTAGCGGCAGACGGCGTTCGTCGATCATCGCGTGAGAGTTGCACGGCGCAGGGCTCGCGGATCCGTTGCCGAGGCGCTCAACGCGCCGCTGCGTGATCGCAGCAATCAACTCGATGTCCGTGTCGTCGTGGAGCACGACGACACCCGCGCATCGCGGCGGTTGGCGGCTCCCGCATTCCGTGTCCGTCGCGCGCAGCACCTGCCACCACTTGCAGCCGCCGACCACCGAATACTCTGAACAGTGCCTAAGTGAGTGAGCGCCTCAGCGCACGTCGCGAAACGGATGCAGTTCTGACCTCTGTATCCGGTCGAGCCGACCCCGCCGGTAGTTTCTGCCGCCGTGACTGACCTGAGGCCTGGTCTCCGCGACGAATTGCTCACTGCGGCGATAAGGGACGCGCTGTCGCAGGTCGACGAGGAACTCATCGAGTTGGCGGCGCTGGAAGGCGCCGAGGCGCCGGAGCGGTTGGCACGGCACGTCGGACTCGTCGTCCGTCGCGTCCTCGAGCGCATGCGCGACGAAGATGCTCCCGCTGAGGCGCAGGCGCTCGTCGTCAACGAACTCATTGGCGCCCTGTCTGACGAGGATGCAATCCGCCTGCCACCGTCGGTGCTAACTGGCGTTCGACGGTCGGCCGAAGGGCTCGGCACTTCGATCTTGCCAACAAGCCCGATGATCGCGCTCTCAGCCAACGAGCTGTTGGTCAACGGCCACTCACAGCCGGCGATCGGCCAGCAGATCCGCAGCGAACTTCCAAGCGCGGTTGACGTCGACTTCTTAGTGAGCTTCGTCCGCTGGACCGGCGTGCGCACCCTCGTCGACGATCTCGCCCAGGTCGTTGAACGCGGAGGGCGCGTGCGGGTCATCACGACGACCTACATGAGCGCCACCGAACCGAAAGCGCTCGACGAGCTCGCAAAGTGCGGCGCTGAGGTGCGCGTCGACTACGAGGCCGACCGCACAAAGCTTCACGCTAAAGCATGGATCATTCACCGTCCCGGCGGTCTCACCACCGCCTTTCTGGGTTCGTCGAACATCTCCTATGCCGCGCTTCACCAGGGAATGGAGTGGAATATCCGCCTCAGCGAGGTAGCCACCGCGTCACTTGTGGAGCGGATGCGCGCGACGTTCGAGACGTACTGGGCAAACGAGGCCTTCGAACCCTACGACCCCGCGCAAGACAGCCAGCGCCTTCGCGAGGCACTTGATCGACAGCGTCGGGTGAAGCGACGCAATCTGGGCGGCGGCTTCGTGGCCTTCGACGTCACGCCTAAGCCACATCAGGCACGCATGCTGGAACAGCTGCAAGCGCAGCGCGACCGCCACGACCGCCACCGCAACCTGCTCGTCGCGGCAACAGGCACCGGCAAGACTGTTATGGCCGCGCTTGACTACCGCCGACTCTGCGACCACCTCGGCCGCAAGCCATCGCTCCTGTTTGTCGCTCATCGCCGGCGGATCCTCGATCAGAGCCGCGCGACGTACGCCACCGTCCTCAAGGACCCCGACTTCGGAGAAGTACTCGGCGACGGCGAAGTGCCGCTCATCGGCCGCCACGTGTTCGCCATGGTGCAGTCGCTGAACAACTCCGCGGTTGCGGCCCTCGACCCGCAGACGTATGAGGTCGTCGTCATCGATGAGGTGCACCATGCTTCCGCGCCGAGCTACCGCGGGCTGCTCGAACACCTCCGGCCGACCGAGCTCTTAGGTCTGACGGCAACCCCAGAGCGCATGGACGGCGAGGACATCACGCGATGGTTCGGGCACCGAACGGCCGTTGAGCTGCGGCTCTGGGAAGCCATCGACGACGGCTACCTTGCACCGTTTCAGTACTTCGGCGTCCACGACGACATCGATCTCTCCACTCTCGAGTGGCGCCGCGGTGGGTATCGCACCGAGGACCTCGATCGGATCTTCACTGGCGACGACGCCCGAGTCATGCGGCTCCTACGAGCGCTCGACCGCATCTTGCTCGATACCGGGCAGATGCGCGCGCTCGGTTTCTGCGTCTCAGTCGCCCACGCGAGGTACATGGCACGCGCCTTCACCGAACGTGGGCTCCCGAGCGCAGCCCTATCAGGTGAGACCGACAGTGCGGAACGCGACTCGGCTCTGCGAAAACTCGAACAAGGCGACCTCCGCTGCGTCTTCAGCGTCGACGTTCTCGGTGAGGGCGTGGACGTTCCCTCCGTAGACACGGTGCTCCTGCTTCGTCCCACACAGTCCGCCACCGTCCTGACGCAACAGATAGGTCGCGGCTTGCGTGAGCACCAGAACAAGGCAACGCTCACCGTCGTTGATCTCATCGGCCAGCAACACCGCCGATTTCGCTTCGACACCAAGCTCCGGGCGCTTCTCGATCCGCGCAACGGCAGGCTTACGGAGCAGGTCGAGCAAGACTTCCCGTACCTCCCAGCAGGTTGCGAGATCAAGCTCGACCGCATGAGCCGCGAGGTCATTCTCCACAGCCTTCGTACCGCCGCCGGCTCCGGCACATGGTCAGTGCTTGTCGACGACCTGCGACGCCTGGGCGCCGTCTCGCTCAACACCTTTCTTGAGGAAACCGAACGCGGGCTGGGCGATCTCTATAGAGGCCGCGACCGCACCTGGACTCGGCTCCGTCGCGACGCCGGCCTGTCCGTCGCAACTGGCGATCGACACGAAAGCGCGCTTCTTCGAGCCGTCCACCGGCTTCTCCACGTCGACGACGTAGATCGCGTACAGACGTATCGCCGGCTGTTGTCGTCGTCGAAGCCGCCAACGAACCTGACCGCGCATGACACGCGTCTCCTGAGCATGCTTGCCCTCGGCATCTTCGGCCGGCGGCACAGCTTCGCAAGTCTTGACGAGGCCGTACAGACGATGTGGAACAACCAGGCGGCACGCGAAGAACTCGTGGAGGTCTTCGACATCCTCGGCGAAGAAGCCGACATCGCCACACACCCGCTTGACGTTCATCCGCTTCAAGTGCACGCACGCTACACGCGCGACGAGGCCCTCCTGGCGTTAGGTGATGGCACCTTTGAGAAGCCGCCCACATCCCGGGAGGGCGTCCGCTGGTTGAGCGACCTCCGTACCGACGTCCTCTTCGTCACTCTGCGCAAGAGCGAGCGACGCTACTCCCCGTCAACTCGCTACCGCGACTACGCGCTCTCGTCCCGGCTGTTCCACTGGGAGTCGCAGAGCACGACAAGCGCTAACAGCCCAACCGGCCGTCGCTACCGCCAACAGCAGCAAGCGGGCACGCACATTCTGCTGTTCGTACGCGAGAGCCCGACACTCGCCAACGGTGCCGGGGCGCCGTTCACCCTGCTGGGGCCGGCGACATTCGTGAAAGCCCGAGGCGAGCGTCCGATTCAGATCACATGGCGTCTGCACGAGCCGATGCCCGAGTCGCTGCTCGAGGTAGCGCGGCTCGTCGCCGCCTAGCGACGCGCAGTTCCTCGAACGGTTGCTTTCGGCTGGCGCCTCCGACGGTCTCGGGCGCCAGTAGGTGGGCACCGCGGCTCCGGGCGGACTGGCGGCCGTCGAGCACGCAGCATCGACACGTAGGGCAGCGCCGGCGGGGTCCGCACGCTGAACGCCCAGCTGCGGGTAGCCAGAAGCGCTCCTCCGGGAGATGGAGATTGGACCGTCCCGAAACCGGTTCGTCCGTTTCTCTCGACAGGTCCCCTGTATGCCCAAGTCCTCCCCGTTCGGCCGCGTGTCCGCGGCCGCTCTCTTGGCACTGTCGCTCGCGTTCGCGGCGCTCCCCTTCGCCGCGAACACCGACGCCGCCGCCCAGACCAAGCGCTCGACCGCGAAGCCCGCGGCCGCGAAGCTCCAGCGCACCGCTCCTGTCCCCCGCGCCCAGCAGGCCGCCCGCAACAAGCTTCGCGACCAACTCGGCCGCGCCGGGCTCGTTCAGACCGACAAACGCACCGGCGGCGTGCGCGCCGCCGCCAAGCTCGACGGCTTCCTCACGAAGCCGAACCGAGGCGCCCGCGCCGCGATCATCGCCCTCGACTACGTCAAGCAGCACCGCGACGCGTTCGGGCTCTCGAACGAAGCCCTCAGCACCCTGAAGCTCGAGGACGAGACCCGCTCGAACGGGATCACGCACCTGCGCTGGGTCCAGCGCATCGACGGCGTGTCGTTCATCGACGGTGACCTGCGCGCGTCGGTCACCCAGGATGGCCGGCTCCTCCACATCACCGGCGGAGCGCACCCGAGCCTGACCAACGTCGACACGACGCCGAACGTCACGCGCGAGCAGGCGATCGACGCCGCGAAGGGCGAGAGCGCCTCGCTCGTCATCACGACCGCGACCGGCACGCCCAGACTCGCCTGGCGCGTCGTCCGCACCACGACGACCAAGGCCGAGGACGTCCTGATCGACGCCCACACCCAGCAGCAGCTCCGCCGCACGGACCGCCTGAGCGACGCGATCGGCACGGCCTACCGCCACTACCCCGGCGCGCCCCAAGGCGGTTCACCGGAGACCGTCCAGCTCGACGACTGGCTACTGACCGCGGCCCCGAGCGATCTCACCCACGGCAAGCAGGCAACCGTGACCGCCGACGTCAACGGCAACGACACCATCGACGCCAACGAGCAGATCTACGCCAAGCCCGACGGCTCGTTCGAGCACGCCCGCTACGCCTGGCGCAACCCGTTCTGTCCGCCCGCCGGCTGCTCGTGGGATCCGCGCCTGCCGTACTCGTACGAGGTCAACCAGAACCACTTCGGAACGCAGGCGTTCGTCTCCA
This sequence comes from uncultured Demequina sp., assembly GCA_937925595.1. The sequence goes on from CALALQ010000406.1 coordinate 30,158, forward strand.
TCCACCGCTTCGCCGACCACCTCGCCCAGCCGCCGATCCAGTTCGAAGGGTTCACCAACAACGGCCGCATCGACGCCCGCGTCCTCGTCAACGCAGAAGGCCGCAACGGCGGCATCCCCGTCAACAACGCGTCGATGTTCACGCCGCCGGCGCCGCAGTCGCCGCAGATGCGGATGTACCTGTGGAAGGACACGGGCCAGGGCTACACCTCCGGGCACGCGTCCGACGACGCCTCCGTCGTCCATCACGAGCACGCCCACGGCTTCGTGCAGCGCACCGTGACCGACGCGCAGGGTTGGGGCGCGCTGACACTGCGCCAGTCGAAGGCGCTGGACGAGGGCCTGGCCGACGTCTACGCCCTCGACTTCCTCGTCGGCGAGGGGCTGATCACGGACACGCCCACCCCCGGCGAGGTCCGCGTCGCGCCGTTCCTGGACCCCAAGGGCAAGGCGCGCACGATGCCGATCGACTGCCCGACAACCGCCACCACGGCGCCCTGCAAGAACGGCTACACCTTCAAGGCTCTCGGCAACGTCGACCCCGACGGCCCCGAGGAGCACGCCGACGGCGAGGTGATGGCCCAGACGCTGTGGGACCTGCGCACCCGCCTCGACGACCCCGAGCGCTTCCGGCTCCTGCTCACCGAAGCACTCCGGATGGTCCCGATCGAGCCCACCTTCCTCGACCTGCGCAACGCGATCCTGCTCGCCGACACGGCGACGGGCGGCACGCACCGCACCGCGATCTGGGCGACGTTCGCCCAGCGCGGCATGGGCTTCTACGCGTCCACCCAGGACGGCAACGACGTCGATCCCACCGAGAACTTCGATACCCCGCCCACAACCGGCACCGCGACCCTGCGCGGCACGATCCGCGACCGCGAGAGCGGCGAGCTGCTCCCCGGCGCGCGCGTCCGCCTCGCCGGACACGAGACCACCGACGGCGCGCTCAACGGACTGAGGGCCACGACGGACGAGAACGGCCGGTACGAGATCACGAACGTCCCGCCCGGCACCTACCCCGGCCTGACGGTCGCCCGCGACGGCTTCGAGACCACCGTCAAGGACAACGTGATCATCGACGGCAACGGCGGCACGGCCGGCGTCACGCTCCGCAAGAACTGGGCGCACTTCGGCTGGCACTCGACCATCACCGACGCCGAGGGCCCCGACCACACCGACGAGGGCTGCGGCCCCAACGCCGCGATCGACGGCGAGCCGCTCACCGGCTGGGCGGTCGAGACCGCGCCCGAGCGCTCGTTCACGCTCTGGCTGCCGGAGGAGGTCCGGCTCACGTCGGTCGCGATCGTCCCGCGCCCCGGCTGCGGCCTGGGCGAATCAGCGCTCCCCGAGACGATCACGGTTGAATCCTCGGGCAACCGCGGCCTCGTCTGGAACGACGTCGGCACGCTCCAGCCCGCCGGCAAGGGTATGCACGACGCCCACGAGCTGCGCCCCACCGCGCCGCTCGAGAACGTCCGCCAGCTCAGGATCACCCTGCGCGCCCGCACCGACCAGGGCCCCTACCTCGGCCTCGGCGACCTGCGCGTGTTCGCGACGACCAACGTCGCCCCCCGCGCCTCGTTCTCCTTCACCCCCAGCAACCCGGAGGTGATGGACCGGATCGAGCTCGACGCGCGCAGCTCGACCCCCGGCTCGCACCCGATCGTCGCCTACCGCTGGGACTTCCACGGCGACGGCCGCTACGACACGCCCTGGCAGACCACGCCGGACATGACCGACATCGCCGGCTTCCCCGGCCGCAAGACGATCGCGCTTCAGATCAAGGACGCGGCGGGCGAGACGGACACGGTCCGCCACACGTTCTGGGTCGGGCGCAGCGTCGAGATCTCCGACCTCGGCGCGCTCGACGGCAACAACGCCTCGCGCGCGATCTTCCCCACGCGCAACGGCACGATCGCCGGCTCGTCACACACCGGCGACGCGCAGGCGAAGCAGGCCGCCCGCTACCGCGGCGGCGCGTGGGAGCGCCTGGAGCCGCTGCAGAACACGCCCGCCCCGCACAGCGTCGCCTATCAGTCCAACGACGCGGATCAGACCGTCGGCTTCTCTGCGCCCTCGGCGACCGGCGACGAGCGCGCCGTGCTGTGGACCGGCACCACCCCGACCGACCTCGGCACGTTCGGCGGCCGCCGCTCCCAGGCGATCGGCATCAACGCCAGCGGCACGATCGTCGGCTTCGCCTACGACGAGCAGCAGCAACCGCGCGCCTTCATCAAGCGCCCGGGCGGCCCGTTGGAGGACATCCAGGAGCTCGCGGGCATCCCCGAGCACGAGCGCAAACCGTCGATGGCGACGAAGATCAACGACGACGGCAGCGTCGTCGGCTGCCTGCAGTTCGAGAACTACGCCTGCACGGGCGACGCCGCGTTCATCTTCAAGAACAACACGCTCACGCGGCTGTCGTCCCTGGACGGCAACGCCGCCGCGCTGCACGTCACCAACGGCGACTGGCCCGTGGGCTGGTCGGAGACGCTGGGCGGCACCCACGCGGTCCAGTGGATCGGCACGATCCCGCTCGACCTCGGCACGCTCGGCGGCCCCAACTCCTCCGCGCTGGCCCTCAACGGCCCCACGATCGTCGGGTACGCCGAGGACGGCTTCGGCCGCCGCCGCGCCACCAAGTGGGAGGCCGAGGAGCCCACGGACCTCAACGACCTCGTCCGCGACACGGGCTGGGTGCTGGAGGAAGCCGAGGGCATCAATGAGCGCGGCGAGGTCACCGGCACCGGCCTGATCGACGGCGAGCGCCACGGCTTCATGCTCAACCTCGGCCCGTGCCGCGTTTGCGTCGAGGACGTCGAGTTCGAGGAGCGCGACGTCCCCTCGACCGACTGGAAGCCGGTCGGGACCGACGGCACCGTGGACGGCAACCTCGTCCGCATCACGGCGACCGTCCGCAACGACGACGACCAGCCGCACATCTTCCGCGTCCGTTTCGCCGACCAGGACACGGACGAAGAGCTCCCCGGCTCGGGCGAGACGGTGGCGCTGAACCCGGGCGAGCACGAGCGCGTCCAGCTCGAATGGGACACGGACGGACTCGCGTGGGACGCCGGCAAGCCGATGCCGGCCCGCGTGATCCGCGTCCAGGCCAAGCTCGGCCACACGGTCTACGACACGCACCGCGCGGCGCTCGACGTCCGTCCGCGCCCGCTGGTGCTCGTTCACGGCATGCTCGCCGACGCCGCCACCTGGTCGGAGTACCGCGGCTTCGCCGAGCGGGCGCACCCGGGCTGGGAGGCGTTCGCGGTCGGTGACGGGCGCGCGCCCGGCACGATGCGCACCGGCGACTGGTTCGCGCTCACGCAGCGCCCGTACACGATCGCGAGCAACGCCCGCATCCTCGCGGAGTACGTGCGCGGCGTGCGCGACCAGGAGGACGCCGAGTACGTCGACCTCGTCGCGCACTCGATGGGCGGCCTGATCTCGCGCCAGTACATCCAGGACCACATGCCGGCCTCGCCCGACCCGGAGCGGTCGATCGTGCGGCACCTGGTGCAGATCGGCACGCCGAACATGGGCTCGCCGTGCGCGGACACGATCACCACGCCGCAGACCGCGGAGCTGCGCACGGACTCGGTGGAGCGGTTCAACCGCGCGGTCACCGACCGCCGCAACGTCAAGTTCTCGATCTTCGCGGGCGACCCGAGCCTGGCGACGTGCCTCTCGCCGGAAGTGGGGGATGGCGTCGTGCCGCTCTCCAGCGCCCTGTGGGAGATCGAGGACGCCGAAGTGGACGGCATCCTGCACACGTCGATGACCGGCTCCGGCACGGTGTTCTCGTCCTACGTGCGCCCGCGCCTGGACGGCCGCAACCCGACCGGCAAGCGCAGCAAGCGCGCGGTCGAGGAGCCGGTGCCGGGCCGCACCCGCACGTTCCTCGCGCGCGAGGACGTGACCGTTCCGGCCCGCGGCCACGTCGACGTGCCGGTGAACGTCGACGCCATCGGCACCCTGACCGCCGACCTGCTCGCCGGCCCGCACGTCAGTGCCGAGCTGCGCGCGCCGGACGGCACGACGGTCGCGAGCACGCAGGACACCGCGCTGTTCCGCACCCTCAGCACCGAGGACAGCGAGCCGGGCCGCTGGACCGTGCGCCTGCACAGCGCGGCGGACCGCCCGAGCCTGGCGAGCGTTGCCGTCCAGCTCCAGGGCGACCCGTGGGACGTGGACGTCGCGCTCGGCGGGAGGACGTCCGGGGGCGTGCCGATCGTCGCCGCGATCGGCCGCGGCCGGCACCGGCTCACGAGCGTCGAGGTGACGCTGGAGGAGCCGCGCGTGCGCCTGGTCGACGATGGTCGGCACGGCGACGGCGCGGCCGGCGACGGCTGCTTCGGCGGCGTCGCGGATCTCCCCGAGGGCCCGCAGGTCCTGGCCGTCTCCGCCCGCACGCAGACCGCGAGCCGCCGGCACGAGACGTGGGTGGACGTGCGCGCGGGGGAGGCCGGCGTGACCTGCCCGCCGCAGTTCGGGCCGGGCGAGATCGTCTACCTCGCCGGGATCGAGCCGTTCTACGGCGAGTCGGTCCAGGACGGCCGCGTGCAGCGGTTCGGGAACTTCCCGCAGCGCATCGGGCGCTTCTCGTTCTCGCCCGACGGCGAGCACGTCGCCTACGACGAGCGCGGCCGGGTGCTGATCGTGGCGCCGGTCGACGGCGACGAGGAGGTCACCGTGCTCGCCGAGAGCGAGTGGGGTGACCGCAAGAACCCGGTGTTCTCGCCCGACGGCAAGCGGCTCGCCTACGCGACCGACTGCGGCTTCGACCGCCCGGAGGAGAGCGACCCGTGCGGGCTCGGCGTGATGGACATCGCGACGCGCGCCGAGCAGCGCGTGCCGATCACCGGCGCGGCCGACCCGACCTGGTCCCCCGACGGCACGACGCTCGCGTTCGCCCGCTGGGACGGCGACGAGACCGAGATCTACACCGTGCGCCTCGACGGCTCCGGCCTGCGGCGCGTCACCACGGGCATGGAGACCGCGCGCGAGCCGGCGTGGTCGCCCGACGGCCAGTGGATCGCGTTCACGCGCGGGGACGAGACGAAGGGCGTGTGGGTCATCCGGCCCGACGGCACGGGCCTGCGTCGCCTCAGCGACGATGCCGAGTCCCCCGCGTGGTCGCCCGACAGCCAGCGGCTCGCGTTCGTCAGCGGCCGCGACCACCCGTACGGGCGCGAGGTCTACACCGTCCGCCCGGACGGCGGGGGCCTGCGCCGGATGACCTACAACGGCGGCTGGAAGCAGTTCACCGCGTGGCGCCCGCGGGCGTGGTCGCTGGAGCCGGTGCCGCCCACGTGCACCGACACGACGGTCACGACGCGGCGCGACCAGGCGGTGCGGATCGCGCTGCCGTGCTCGGACGCGAACGGCGACCTGCTGACGCTGTCGGTCGTCTCGGGCCCGCAGCACGGGACGGTGTCGGGCGTCGACGCGAGCGGCGCGGTCCGCTACCAGCCCGCGCCCGGGTTCACAGGCCAGGACGCGTTCACGGTCGAGGCCTCCGACGGCACGTCGACGGCCCGGGCGCGGGTCACCGTCCTCGTCCAGGACCCGCCGCCGCCTCCGCCGCCGCCCGCCCCGGCCCCGCCCGGCGGCATCGGGCAGGTGACGACCGGGACGCCCGGAACGCCGGCGCCGCCCAAGAACTCCGGTGGTGGCGGCGGGACGCGCCTGCCCGCGACCTGCGTGACCGACGTGCGCACGGGCCGCTGCATCGTCGAGGTCGGCTGCCCGCTCGGGGGCGCGAACTGCGTCGGCCGCTTCACCGAGGCGGGTGCCGTGCGCAAGGCGAGCATCGCCGCGGCCTCGCGCTACCTGAAGCCGGTGAAGGCGACGATCAAGCCCGGCAAGCGCAAGAAGGTCGCGCTCAAGCTCAACGCGAAGGGGCGCAAAGTGCTCAAGCGCAAGGGCAAGCTCGTCGTCCGCGTGCGCGTCGAGGTGCGCCAGGGCGGCAAGGTCGTCCAGCGCACGACCAAGAAGGTGACGTTCAAGGTGCGCCGCCGCTAGCGACGAGGCGTGACGGCGGGCAGGTACCCTCGGCGTGATGGCTCAACGTCGACTGCCCGCCGTCCGCGGCAAGGTGCCCTGGGCGGAGTTCCGCCGCCACGCGACCACGGCGTTTCTGATGCTGCAGGCGGGCTGGGGCGCGCTCACGCCCGCCGAGCGTGACGAGGCCAAGCGGCTGATCACCCAGTCCAAGGGGCGCCCGCGCAACCTCTCGCGCGGGGAGGCGCAGCAGCTCGGCCGGCTCGCCGCGAAGGCCGCGACCGCGGCGACTAACGCGCGTTCTCGACGACCGCGCTGATGATCCGCGGCCACGCTCCCGGCGGGAGGTCGTGGCCGAGCCCCTCGATCAGCTCCAGGCGCGCGCCCGGGATGGCGGCCGCGGTGGCCCGGCCGCCCGATGGCGCGCACATCCGGTCCGCGGTCCCGTGGATGACGACCGTCGGGGCGGTGATGGTGCCGAGGGCGGCGGTGCGGTCGCCGGCGCGCCGGAACGCGCGGTGCTGGCGGCGGCGCCCGG
>CALALQ010000407.1 GCA_937925595.1 uncultured Demequina sp.
ACAGCATCGAGTGCGGCTCGCGACCGTCGATGACGTGCGCCTGTGGCACACCGCCGCGAACGGCGCGCAGGCACGCCTCCATCTTGGGGCGCATGCCGCTCTCGAGTCCCGGCAGCAGCTCTGCAAGCTGAGACACGGTGATCTGCCGCACGAGCGAGTCGCGGTCCGGCCAGTTCCGGTACAGGCCCTCGACGTCCGTGAGCACGATGAGCTTGCGAGCGCGCAGCGCCACGGCAAGCGAGGCCGCCGCGGTGTCCGCGTTGACGTTGAGCACCGTGGTGGGGTCGTCGATGTCGGGCGCGACCGTGCTCACCACGGGGATGCGCCCGGCCTCGATGATGTCCACGACGGCGGCAGGGTTGACCTTGATGACGTCACCGACGAGGCCCACGTCGACGGGCTCGCCGTCGACGGTCGCATCGCGCCGCTTCGCCTGCAGCAGGCCCGCGTCCTCACCGGACAGTCCCACCGCATAGGGGCCATGGTCGTTGATGAGGCCCACGAGCTCGCGGGACACCTGGCCCGTGAGAACCATGCGCACCACATCCATCGCTTCAGGGGTGGTGACGCGCAGTCCGCCCCGGAACTCGGACTCGATGCCGAGCCGCTCGAGCATCGAGGAGATCTGCGGGCCGCCTCCGTGCACCACCACGGGGTGCAGTCCGAGCAGTCGCAGGTGAACGACGTCCTGAGCGAAGGCGCGCTTGAGGTTCTCGTCGATCATGGCGTTGCCGCCGTACTTGATGACGACCACTGCGTCCTTGAAGCGCTCGATCCACGGCATGGCGTCGATGAGGACGCCCACCTTCTGCTGGGGCGAGAGGTCTGGGATGTCGATGTCGCTCATGTGGAGTACGCGCTGTTCTCGTGGACGTAGTCGTGGGTCAGGTCATTGGTCCAGATCGTGGCCTCGGCGTCGCCCGCGTGCAGGTCAACCACCACGGTGACTTCCCTTGCGGACAGGTCGACGAGGTCACGGGAGTCGCCAACGCCAGCCGCCTTGCACACGTGCACGCCGTTGATATGCACGTCGAGCGTGGTGGCGTCGTACGGCGCGACCTCCTCAGGCACGGTGCCGGCGGCGGAGATGATCCGTCCCCAGTTGGGGTCTCCGCCAAAGATCGCCGCCTTGAACAGGTTGGAGCGGGCGATGGCCCGGCCCACCGCCTCCGCCGCGTCCTCTGTCGTGGCGTTCTTCACCGTGATGGCGATGTCGTGGCTGGCGCCCTCGGCGTCGCCGATGAGTCCGCGGGACAGCTGCGCACAGACATCCGTCAGGGCCGCTTCAAACTCGCCTTCACCAGGCGTGATGCCCGACGCTCCACTCACCATGAGCAGCACGGTGTCGTTGGTGGACATGCAGCCATCGGAGTCCACCCGGTTGAGCGTGGTGCGGACGGCATCGCGGAGCGCGGCGTCGGCACGCGCCTGGTCGATCGCGGCGTCCGTGGTGATGACGCACAGCATCGTGGCGAGACCCGGGGCGAGCATTCCCGCTCCCTTGGCCATGCCGCCGACGGCCCACCCCTGTCCCCCGGCGACCGCCTGCTTGGTCACGGTGTCTGTGGTGAGGATCGCGTTGGCTGCCGCGTCTGCGCCCTCGGTTGAAAGTTCGGTGACCGCAGCGTCGGCCCCCGCAAGCAGCACATCCATGGGCAGCCGCACCCCAATGAGACCCGTGGAGCACACGGCAACGTCTCCGGCGGAGATGTCACGGCCCGCAGCCTGGAGCGCCTCCGCGACGTGCTCAGCGGTCTTGTGGGTGTCGGCGAAGCCTTCGGGACCGGTAGCCGCGTTGGCGCCACCAGAGTTGAGGATCACGGCGTCCACGCGGCCGTCCGCGACCACCTGACGCGACCAGGCCACCGGGGCCGCGAACACGCGGTTGGTGGTGAAGACTCCTGCGACGACGTGGAGTGGACCCTCGTTGACAACAAGCGCCACATCGGGCCGTCCTGAGGGCTTGAGGCCAGCGGTGACACCCGCGGCCACGAAGCCTGCTGCTGCGGTCACGCTCACTGGGCTGCCTCCCCTTCCTGCGCGCCGCTCACGGCGCGACTCCCACAACGTTCAGTCCGGTGGACTCGGGAAGGCCAAGCGCGATGTTCATCGACTGCAGCGCCGCACCGGCGGTGCCCTTCACGAGGTTGTCGATCGCACACACGACCACGACACGTCCGGCCTTGCCATCGACCGCCACCTGCACGAGCGCGGTGTTGGCGCCAAGCACGGCAGCGGTGGACGGCCACTGGCCCTCCGGCAGCAGGTGCACAAACGGCTCGTCGGTGTACGCCTCCACCCACGCGGGGCGCACGGACTCAACGTTCACGCCCTCCGCGATGGGCGCGGTGACGGTAGCGAGGATGCCGCGAGACATGGGCACGAGCGTGGGCGTGAACGACAGCCGCACCCCCGTGGCACCAGCGGACTCGAGATTCTGAATGATCTCCGGGATGTGGCGGTGCGAGCCGCCCACGGCGTACGGCACGGCGGCACCCAGCGCCTCAGAGGCGAGGTACGGAAGTGCCAGCTTCTTGCCAGCTCCCGAGTAGCCGACGGACAGCACAGCCACAATGTCGCTGGGATCGACAACGCCCGACGCCACGCCTGGCTGAAGCGCGAGCGTCACCGCGGTCGCGTTGCAGCCGGGAGCGGCGATGCGCTTCACTCCCACGAGGTTGTCGCGCTGCCGACCGTTCGCCGTGATGAGTTCAGGAATGCCGTAAGGCCAGGAACCCGCGTGCTCTCCGCCGTAGTAGGCCGCCCAGCCTGCGGGGTCGGTGAGGCGGTGGTCGGCGCCGCAGTCGATCACGAGGGTCGACTCGGGCAGCTGCGAGGCGATCTGGGCCGAATGGCCGTGCGGGAGCGCGAGCACCACAACGTCGTGGCCGCTGAGCACTTCCGCAGTGGTCTCCTGGAGGACGCGATCGGCAAGCGGGAGCAGGTGCTGGTGGTGCTCGCCCAGGGTCTGACCCACGGAGGAGTTTGCCGTCAGCGCCCCAAACTCGACGTCAGGATGCTGGCTGAACACGCGCAGCACCTCGCCGCCCACGTACCCGGACGCGCCAGCAACTGCAACAGTGATTGCCATGTGAATAACTATACATCGCCTTGCATAAAACGGCAATCACCTCGACACACGCTCGTTACGCGAAAGGGGCACAATGGCGCCCATGCAGAACTTCCGTCTACGGGTGATGCGCGAGAGCGATCTGCCGGCCGTGTTGGAGCTCAACGCTGCCGCCGAGCCCGCGATGAATCCGCTCACGGAAGAAGAGCTCGCGGAGCTGTTCGCCATGTGCGACGTTCGCCTGGTCGCGACCGATCGCTCCCACGAACTCCTCGCGTTCCTCCTGAGTCTGGGGCCGGGTCAGCCCTACTCCTCAGAGAACTATCGCTGGTTCGAAGACCGCGGTGTGCGTCACCAGTACATCGATCGCGTGGTCGTCGCGCCTATCGCCAAGGGCACCGGAATCGGCAGGGCGCTCTACGAGTCCGTGTTCGAGCGCGCACGTGAGCGTGGGGCGAGCGAAGTCACCACCGAAGTGAGCCTGCGCCCCGCAAATCCCAGTTCGATGGCGTTCCACGAGCGCCTGGGGTTCCGCCAGATCGCCGATCAGGAGACTCGCGGCGACACGGTGCGCGTGGCGCTGCTCACGCGGCCGGTTTACTGACCGCGCGGACGCAACCCGTCAGCTGGCCGGGACCCGCTCCGCAGGCGACCCTGCCGCCTCAGCCTCCCCAGCGTCGGGCCGCGACAGGTGCGCAGGGCGCACGAACCAGACGGCGACGATCGCACCCACGACGAGCGCGGCGCCGGGGACGATGAGCGTCTGCGACATCGCTGCGGTGAAGCCTTCGCGGAGAGGTTCGGGGAGCACGATTGAGGTTGACTCGCCCTGGAAGCCCGCGTTGGCGCCCTCGCCGAGGTGCGCGAGCAGGCGGTTCACGATCACCGTGGCAATCGCTGCAGAGCCGAGCACACCGCCCACTTGGCGAGTGGTGTTATAGACGCCAGCGCCCGCTCCCGCGGCGCTCATGGGCAGGTTGCGCGTGGCCGTGGAGCCCAGCGGCGACCAGATGAATGCGGAGCCGATGCCGAGTACGGCCGGCGGGATGAGCAGCCAGCCGATCGCGATGTCGGGAGTGAGCATGAGCGCCCACAGGATGATCGACAGGGCGCCGATGGCAAGGCCGGGAACGGCGACGAGACGCGGGTGCACCTTGTCGGTGATGCGACCGGCGATGGGCGCAAGGAACAGGGTCGCGACCGCAGTGGGCACCGTCATGAGGGCGGTCTGCGTTGGCGTCAGACCGCGCACCGCCTGGAAGTAGTACACGAGGGGGATGAACATTGAGGTGAAGGCAAAGCCCACCGTGGTGATCGCGACGTTCGCCACGGAGAAGTTGGGGTCCTTGAACAGCCTCAGCGGAACGAGCGGCTCCTTGGTGTTGACGCGCTGCCACCACAGGAAGACTCCGATGACCACCACGCCGCCGCCGATGCACGCCCACACCCAGCCGTTCCAGTCGTACGAGTGCCCCTCCTGCAGGCCGAACACCAGCAGGAACATGCCGATGCCGGACAGCACCACTCCAAGCCAGTCGAACGAGTGCTGATGGGTCTCGAGGTGCGGCACGAGCAGCTGCGCCGCGATGAACGCACCCACACCGATAGGCACGTTGACGAAGAAGATCCACTCCCAGCCCGGGCCATCGACAAGGACACCGCCAAGGAGCGGCCCCACGAGCGTTGCCACGCCCGCAACCGCTCCCCATAGGGCCATGGCGATGCCGCGACGCGACGCAGGGAAGGTGCGCGTGATGACGGCCATCGTCTGCGGCGTCATCAGACCCGCGCCGATGCCCTGCACCGCGCGGAACGCGATCAGGTTGCCGATCCCGGAGCCAGGCAGAGCGTCGGCGAAACCACAGGCCAGCGACGAGAGCGTGAAGATCACGAGGCCCACCTGGTACATGAGCTTGGGCCCGTAGCGGTCACCAAGGCGACCCGTGATGAGCAGCGGAACCGCATAGGCCAGCAGGTAGGCCGAGGTAACCCAGATGACCTGATCGATCGTGGCGCCAAGGCTCTCTTGGATGGAGGGGTTGGCGATCGACACGATCGTGGTGTCGATGAGGATCATGAAGAAGCCGATGACGAGCGCCCACAGGGCTGGCCACGGACTGCGTTCTTGGGACACGGGGACTCCAGTCGGTACTCATCGCGCGACGCTCACGGCGCCCACGCCTCACCCAGTATGAGGGGAGGGTCAGACAGTCTGCGACGACGCGAGGTATTCACTGACCGCGTACGCGAGGGTGCGCTCCTCCACTGCGAACCGGCGCGCAGTCTTGCGCATGAGGTCCGCCGTGCGGTCCGCGTTGAGCGTGGGGTCGTCGAGCACCTCGCTGAAGAAGGCGACCACGTTCGGGTACGGCCGCAGTCGCACATGGCACTGGAAGGCAATGGCCTCCCACGTGCCCTTGCCCAAACCGCGCACGCTGTGCACTGCCTTCTCCACCCGCGTGGGCGCCTCCGCGTAAGCGTCGCGCAGGTCGTTCGACGTGCGGATGCCCAGATCGAGCAGCGCCACCGCCGCGCCGTGAATGACAGCAGCTCGCAGCACCGGCACGCCAAGCACGTTGGTGTCTCCCCAGCGCTCGCCGAGCATCGCAACCACGCCCTCGACGCCGGCGTTCGCGGTGTTCTCGAGGTCGTCGAGGAAGTCGCTTGGCCTGGCGCGCATAAAGGTGTCTACCACCGAGTTCACGCTGGCCTGCGGGACTTGCGCGGCGAAAACGCCGGCCACCAATCCCAGCTCCACCTGATTCGGGAATCCCCATGGCGCGCGGTCGCGCCATCCCTCCGGAAGCATTCCCCCGAGCTTCGCGTGCAGTTCCTTTGCGCGCCCGTCCATGGGACGAATTTACCCGCGCTCTCACCAGGCCAAATACCATCGAAGGCATGCGACTTCTCATTGTGGGCGGAACAGGGCTCATCTCGTCCCAATTGTCGGCAATTGCCCTCGAACAAGGCGATGAGGTGACGCTCATCAATCGCGGGAAGTCGGCTATTCCCCCGGCTCCTGGCGCTCACATCATCCACGCCGACGCTGAAAATCCGGAAGCATTGAGGGCCGCCTTGCGAGGGCCTCGCCTTCGCGGAGAGCGCTTTGACGCGGTGGTCCAGTTCATCGCCTATCACCCGCAGCACGTGCGCGACGATGTCGAGACGTTCCGGCGGCTCGCCGACCGCTATCTGCTGATCGCCACCGCTGCCGCGTATCGCAAGCAGGATCGCCTGCGCCCGCTGACCGAGGACGTTCCGCTCGAGAACCCCTATTGGGAGTACGCGCGCGAGAAGATCGCCTGCGAAGAGGCGCTGAGGGAAACCGCGAGCGCGGCAGGGCTCCCCTACGTGATTGTGCGCCCCGCACACACCTATGGAGACTCCAAGATTCCCGGCTTCACAGGCGTCTCGAGGCACCCCTGGACGCTGGTGGATCGCATGCGCCGCGGCGCGGACATCATCCTGCCCGGCGACGGCACCTCGCTGTGGACCGTCACGCACGCTCGCGACGTCGCGGCGGGCATTCGCGGACTCGCGTGGAGCCCCGGTGCGATCGGCGAAGCGGTCCACGTCACGAGCTCGGTTCCGCTGACATGGCGAACCATCCACGACACCATCGGCCGCGCAGCAGGAATCGAAGACCTCAGCGAGCAGTACGTGTGCGTCCCGTCTGACGCGCTCATCGCGGCGGCTCCCGATCAAGAGGGCTCCATTCGCGGCGACAAGATGTGGCCGGCCGGGTACGACACCACCAAGCTCCGCACCCTGGTACCAGGCTGGGAAGCCGCCATCTCCTTCGAGGACGGCATCGCGAGCGCCATCGAGTGGTTCGAGGCAGATCCCTCCCGACAGACCATCGACGAGCGCACCAATCGGATGTTCGATGCGCTGGCCGCCCGCTACCGTCGCGCACTGTCGGAAACCGCGGCCGACGCTGGGTAAATGCCTATCGACGCAGGGCACGTGCGCTCGCTAGCGTGAGCGCATGAGAATCGCTCTGGCATCGCTTGCGGCAGCCGCCCTTGTCCTCACCGGCTGCTCGTCGTCCCCCAATGAGCCAAGTGACAGCGCCACGCCCGTCGTGAGCGAGTCGCCGAGCCCCTCCCCGACCCCCACAGAGGCGAGCCCTGCGCCCAGTGAGACAGCGTCGGCCCTTGACTGCCCCATCTGGACTGATGATCTCGACGAGGAGGTCACGGCGATCGGACCCATCAGTTTCGCGGGCGTGTGCGTGGGACAGAGCTTCGACGAGGCGCGGGCGACCACCGCGCCGGTCGAGACGCCAGAGCAGTGCCCGTGGTACGGCCAGATCGTGCAGATGGAGGAGCCCGGACTGTACGTTTCGGCACTCAGCGATCCCGCCAGCCCCGGCGAGCGCATCAACTTCTTCATCCTGTACTGGTACGCCAACCCTGAGGACGCGGCGTCGTATGAGATGCCCACCACCCCAGAGGGAATCACGATTGGGTCCCGCGTCGAGGACGTGCTCGCCGCCTACCCGGACGCGACCGAAGTGACGTTCGAGGACATCGCTCGCGGCACGCGCACGCAGATCATCGTGCCCACAAGCGCCACGACCACCTACAACTTCGATATCAACGCAGGAACGGTCACGGAGATCTCGTGGGGTGAGGGCCTGAGCAGTGGCGGGCCGAACGGCGACCTCTGTGCGCTGTAATCGTCGCGACTAGGCTGAACGCACACGTACGGAGGGTTTGCCATGGCCAAGTTCACCACCACATTCGCTGGACTCGCAGCGGGGGCGCTGCTGCTTGCCGGATGCTCGGGATCGCCTGAGCCGGAACCCTCCACGCCGGCGGGCACACCAGACATCACCGAAGAGCCCACCGCCACCGCGACGCCCGGCATTGCGATCGGCAACCAGGACGATCCCCTGTGCGCCGCCGCCCAGCTGTCTCGCGACGACGCGGAGGCCCTTCAGGACACGACCAAGGAACTCCAGGCGCTGCTGCAGGACCCCGCGTTCCTCACCTCGGACGACCCCAAGACCCTCAACGAGTGGGGCGAACTCATGCTTGAGATGAACGAATCATCGATCGCGTTCTACGACCTCGGTGTCTCCGAGACCTCGGGAGAGGACGTCAACGCCGACTTCGTCACGCTGTCCGGCTTCGTGAAGGACTACACCATGGGTCTCGCCACCGCCGCGGCCGAGGCCACGTCTCCCGACGACTTTGTGACCAAGGTGTCGGAGACGTTCGCCAACCCGGACATCCAGCAGATCACAGCGAAAGCTCCCGCCGCTGCGCAGAGCGTGGCCACGTACATCGGCGAGCGCTGCGGCATCACGGGATAGGCAGCATGGATCTGGGTCAGCTGTCCCCCGCCACCCAGGACTATCTCAAGGCCATCTGGTCGCTCGGCGAGTGGGATCCCACAGCGGTGACGATGACGGCACTCGCCGCTCGTCTCCAGGTGCGCACCTCCACGGCCTCTGATGGCGTGCGCAAGCTCGTCGAACAGGGCTTTGTGAAGCACGCTCCGTATGGCGCCATCACGCTCACGGAGACGGGCGTGGCGCATGCGGTGGGCATGGTGCGCAGGCATCGACTGCTCGAGACCTACCTCGCCGTCGAGCTCGGCTATGGATGGGACGAGGTGCACGAGGAGGCCGAATCGCTTGAGCATGCGGTCTCAGATGACTTCATCGACCGCATCGACGCGCGCCTTGGACACCCCACGCGCGATCCCCACGGCGACCCCATCCCGCCTGCGTCAGTGCCTCCTTACGCGGTGCGACTGTCCGACTTTCCCGTGGGACAGGTGGGCATCGTGGTGCGAGTGTCCGACTCCTCACCGGAGCGCCTGCAGAAGTTCGCTGCCGCAGGCATCGTGCCCGACGCCGTGGTCACCACCACCTCTCCCCTCACCTTGGATGACGAGGACGCGGCGGCGATCTGGGTCATCCCCCAGTGAGCGTGATGACGATCAGCACCAGGTTGAGCGTCGCGATGAGGGCGGCCACCACCCACGCGATGCCGTTGGTGATGGGCCGGTTCGCGTAAACGCCGAGCAGCCCCTTCGACGCCGTGAGCTTCACGAGCGGAACGAGCGCAAACGGGATGCCCAGGCTGAGCACTACCTGAGACAGCACCAGCGCCCAGGTGGGATCCATGCCGACCGTGAGAATGATGAGCGCAGGGATCAGGGTGACGGCCCGCCGCGCCAGCAGCGGGATGCGCTTGAGCAGCAGGCCCTCCATGATGACCGCTCCTGCGTGGGCACCCACCGACGTCGCGGCAAGGCCTGAGAAGAGCAGTCCCACGCCGAAGATGATCGCGATCGTGGGACCCAGTCCCTTCTCGAGTGCGGCATAGGCGCCTTCGATCGATTCCGTGCCCTCAACGCCGCGCAGGCTTGCCGCCGCAAGCAGCAGCATCGCGATGTTCACCGAACCGGCAGCAAGCATCGACCACGCCACATCGTGCCTGGTAGCACGCAGAAGTCGTGGAGTCGCCCGGGTGTCTGCGGTGGCGCGGTGGCGGTCTCGCGCCAAGGCAGAGTGCAGATAGATCGCGTGCGGCATGACGGTCGCGCCCAGCATGCTCGCGGCGAGCAGCACCGTCTCACTGCCGCCGAACTGAGGGACCAAGCCGGCCACAGCGTCGGACCAGCTGACGGGAGCGACGAAAAGGCCTGCCGTGAAGCCGACTGCGATGATCGCAAGCATCGAGATGATGACGAACTCGAACGGGCGCTGGCCGCGGCGCGAGTGGACCGCGAGGATCGCCATCGAGACCACGCCGACGATGAGACCACCGAGCGGCAGTGGGATGCCGAACAGCAGGTTGAGGGCCAGCGCGCCGCCGA
This sequence comes from uncultured Demequina sp., assembly GCA_937925595.1. The sequence goes on from CALALQ010000407.1 coordinate 9,905, forward strand.
TCACCTCGGCGACGTCGGTGGCCGCGGCGACGATCTCTGCCTGGCCCCAGAACGCCAGGCGGCCGGGCCTGCCCATGCGCTCGCCAATGAGCTGCGGAAGCGTCTTGCCGGTGACAAGGCCGAGTTTGGCGCTCAGATACTGGATGAGGACCGCCATGACGTTGGCAGCGACAAGGACCCACAGGAGCAGGTACCCGTAGGCAGCGCCGGCAGTGAGGTTGGCCGCGACATTGCCAGGGTCGACGTAGGCGACGGCCGCCACAAACGCGGGGCCGAAGAGCCGCCACAGACCGCGCTCAGGGCGGGCGCGCGGCGGCGCGTCGAGGGCAATGTTCGGCATGCCGAACAATTTACCCAAAGCTGGGCCACTCGATGCGGATGAATCACCTCTAGCCGCCGACTGACCGTGGCCAGTAGCCTGGCGCGGTGTTCGCAACGCAGCGCCCCTTGACCCTTGAAGAACTCGCCAAGGTGATCGCCCCCGTTGGCGTGCCCGTGAAGGTGGAGCCGCTCGGTGGTGGGACATTCAGCGCCGTGCAGCTCGCGACCCTCGAGGACGGTCGACGGCTTGCGGTCAAGACCTCCGTTCCGGACCAGGGCGCGCAGCCTCCCCTGCTCACCTACGAGCGGGATCTGCTGAGGACGGAGCGCGATCTGCTTGCGGCACTTCGTGACGATGCCGTGGTCCCCGTGCCGGAGCTCCTTCTTGAAGACTTCACTCGAGAGCACGTCGACGTCGATGTCATCGCCACCGAGTTCATTGAGTGCACGCCGTGGGCCGATCTCAGCGAGACCCTGCCCACTGACCTGAACTCGCGCATCGGTCAGGGCGTGGGGCGCATCTTCGCCGCACTCCACGACAGGTCATCACCGTCCTTCGGTTACCCCGCCGACGGGTTCGCGCTGGGCGCTGCCACGTGGCCGGAGGCCTTCCACACCATGCTCTCGTCCGTGCTTGAGGACTCGGTTACCTGGGGCGTGGATGTGCGGGCGGATGAGGTCCGGCGGGTTCTCGACGCCACCATGCCAGCGCTGGCTGAGGTGGACGTTCCCGCGCTGGTCCATGTGGACTTGTGGGCTGGGAACGTGCTGCTTGATGAGTCGCGAGACATCGTCGCGATCGTCGACTGGGAGCGGGCGGCTTACGCCGATCCGCTCATTGACTTCGTGGGGGCCGAATCCACGATCTTTGGGGCGACCAACCCGGATCTGTATGAGGGCTATCTCGCGGCCGGAAAGACGCTGCCACGTGATCCCAATGCCGGGACGCTGTCGGGACTCACGCCCACGGCAGATGCGCGCGTCACGCTGTACCGCCTCTACACGACGACGATTCAGCAGATTGAGGTTGTGCCGCGGAACTTCACCGGCGACTGGGTTGAGGGCCACATCGCCCACCTGCGTCGCACTCGCGACAGCTTGCTCGAGTACGCGCTGAGGTAGCGCGGGGCGCAAGTCGCGCCACCCCTAAAGGGCGGCGCGACTCGCGGTCACGCGGGCGGCGCGGGCGCGCAGGTAGGCGCGTCGCACGGCCGCGTAGTAGACGTCGGCGATCCGGTCGCGCAGAGTGTGCAGGCTCTGGCCCGACGCAGTGGTCGCCTCCGAGACGAGGGTCGAGTGCTCACGGTGGTGCAGCGAGAGCAGCGACACGGGGTCGTGGGTGTGCATGGTGTCTTTCACCTCCCCTCACAACGGCGCGAGGGCATAGAGGGACGCTATGTCCCGGGTCTGACAAATGGGATGAATGCGCACGCGGGTGCGCTGAAGGCAGCTAATGCCTGACGGGATGCGGCTTGGCGCCGGTGCGCGGAGAAAGTTCAGTCAAAGAGTGGACTGTGAAACTGGTCCGCGAGTGCGGGGCTGCTGGCAGTTATGCCAGACGCCAGGCACGGCGCGAGGGCGCAACGAGACGCCCTCCGGTCAGCAGATCGTTAACCATGATTCGAGCGCCTCCTTTCGTGCCTAGTGGTCCGCCTTGTTGCGAACAGTCAGGAAACTTACCAGCCCCCAGGCGCGAGGCCAAGGACATTTTTCGCAATTGTTACCGTGTCGCCACCCAAAGCAGCGCGACGCAGCCAAAGACCAAGGTTCCGGCCGTCGTGATGGCCATGCGCAGCGTCGGCCTGCGCAGCACGGAGGGCACGTCAGGCGCGGGAAGTCCGCTGCCGGTCCGGATACTCGAGTAGTGCCTGGAAGCGGAGAGATTCAGTAAGGCGGCTCCCCCGATCACGACGCCAGTGACGCCCAAGAGGACGGGACCCACCTCGTCAGTGAAGAGCCTGGCGGCGATCACCATGATCAGCACCGCCCGGAGCAGTGTGCGCCTCCATGCGAGCACGGTGAGCTCGCGGGCGCTGTCGAGTTCTGTGCTCATCCGAGGTACAGACCAATGGCGATCACGACGGTTGCAGCGATGACGCCCGCAACCAGCAGGGTGCGCGTGACGGGAGCAGGCACGGGCTCGCCACTCCGCGCCGCCGCGTCGGTGGCGCGCCAGCCAATCCATGCCTGAACAGCAGCGGCGATGCCCAGCAGCACGAACAGGCCGGCTGACACCGTGCGCCATCCTTCCGGAATGGGGACCTCGAACGCCTCAAGCGCCACGCCTGTGACGAGCAGGGCGAGCGAGGTGCGTATCCACGCAAGGAAGGTGCGCTCGTTTGCGAGCAGGAGTTGAGCGTTGGGAGTCTCATGCGCCATTCCTCGACGCTACGCCACGGAGGTCACTGGGGCACGGGCGTGGAGCTGGCGCGGGTGCGGAACTGGCGCGGGCATGATGCCGGCGTGGGCATGGTGCCGGCGCGGCCTCCTCATGCAGTGGCGCGCTAATGGGACATGAGGTCCGGGTTTGAGCAATCCAGGCTCCCTAATGGGACATGAGGTCCGCGGCCGACGACCGGACCCTCAGCCGTGGCGGCGAGTCAGGGTGAACCGCTGAAACCAGAGCCGGGACAAACCGGACCTCATGTCCCATTGCGAAGCAGCAATCCGCGAAACCCGGACCTGATGTCCCATTACGAAGCAGCAATCTGCAAAACCCGGACCTCATGTCCCATTACGGCGCTCACCCGCCTGCAGCCGGCCCGCGCACCGCTGATTCACCCATGTATTCGTTTACTTTCTGACCAGGTAGTGCCTTTATGGCACAGTTTCGATATCGTTATCGAACGTGCGGCCCAGACCGCATTCTCGTCAAAGAGGCCGACCGCGGTGCAGGCAGCACCGCCCCTTCAAGGAGTTTGTGAATGTCCCCCGACCAGCTCACGTTCGACAACCCCGTGACGCGCCACTCGCACATCGTGCCTCACGCCTCATGGCAGCCCTTCCCGGGCCTCGACGCGGAGCTCGACCCCAAGGCCGACCACGGTGAGACCACCTATCGCGGCACCGGCCGCCTCATCGGCCGCAAGGCGCTCATCACCGGTGCTGACTCGGGCGTGGGCGCGGCGGTCGCTATTGCTTTCGCTCGCGAGGGCGCGGACGTCGCCATGAGCTATCTGCCGGCTGAGCAGCGAGACGCCGACGCTATTGCTGAGGTCATCCGCGCCGAGGGCCGGACGGTGGTTCAGCTGCCCGGCGACATCCAGGATCGCGACTTCTGCCGCGAACTCGTGGCGGGTGCGGTCGAAGGGCTCGGCGGTCTCGACATCCTCGTCAACAACGCCGCGTACCAGGTGTATCACAACACCTTTGACGAGCTCGATGAGGCCAACCTCGACCAGACGTTCAAGACCAATCTCTACGCGATGTTCTGGATCACTCGCGAGGCACTCCCCCACCTTGGCCCCGGCTCGACCATCATCAACTCCACGTCGGTGCAGGGCTACAACCCGTCGCCGATGATCATCAACTACGCGACCACCAAGTTCGGCATCAACGGCTTCACCAAGGCGCTCGCTCACGACCTCGCGCCCCGCGGCATTCGCGTCAACGCTGTCGCGCCCGGCCCCGTGTGGACCCCGCTGCAGGTGACCGACGGTCAGCCGCCGGAGAAGCTCGAGGGCTTCGGCTCGTCGTCGTGGCTTGGTCGCACCTCGCAGCCCGTGGAGCAGGCACCTGCCTACGTGTTCCTCGCCTCGCCCGAGTCCAGCTTCGTGGTGGGAGAGGTCATCAACGTCAACGGCGGCGCGAACGTCCCGTAAACGACGCAAGCAGACCCCCTACGCAAGCGGTACATCAGCCCGCGCAGCGGCACGTCGCGCTGCAGTGTCTGGGCGGCGGCCTAGAACAGCGTCGTCGGCTGAGCCATTCCTCGATCGGCCGACGCTGCGGCTGAGTTCTGCTCCATAGCGGCGGTGCGCCACTCGCCGTTGGCATCGCGCGAGGTCACGCGATCGACAGCGGGGGTGCCCGTTCCCTCCATCACGACGGTGCGGCCGAGCCCGTGGGCCTCGATGAGCGGCTTGATGCGGCCCGAGAGCGAGCGGCGATAGGACTTGGGCGCGTAGACTCCCTCGCCGTACAGCGCTTTGTAGCGGCCAATCAGTTCCGGGTGATATCGGTGCAGGAACTGGGCGTACCACTCCTTCACCCCAGGGCGCAGGTGCAGCGCGCTGTACGTCACTGACGAGGCGCCCGCGTCCTTGATGCGAGTGAGAGCCGCATCGAGCTGCTCCTCGCGGTCCGTGAGGAACGGCAGCACCGGCATCATGAACACGGCGACATCGAATCCAGCCTCGGCGGCGGCGCTGACGGTGGCGAGCCGCGCGGCCGTGGTCGGCGTGCCGGGTTCGACGGCTTGCTGAAGCTCGTCGTCGAACACGGCGATCGATAGGGCGAGCGTCACGGGAACCGCCTTGGCAGCGTCGGCGAGGAGGGGGAGGTCGCGCCGCAGCAAGGTGCCTTTGGTGAGGATGCTGAATGGGGTGCCGGATTCCGCGAGTGCGGAGATGATGCCGGGCATGAGCCGGTAGCGGCCCTCGGCGCGCTGGTAGGGGTCCGTGTTGGTGCCCAGTGCCACCGGCTCTCGCGTCCAGGAGGGGCGCGCGAGTTCTCGCCGCAGCTGCTCCGCGACATTGATCTTGACGATCACCTGAGTGTCGAAGTCGCGGCCGGCGTCGAGCTCAAGGTACTGGTGTGACGGCCGCGCGAAGCAGTACACGCATGCGTGGGAGCATCCTCGGTAAGGGTTGATGGTCCACGCGAAGGGCATGGGTCCGCCCGCCGGCACCTTGTTGAGGGCGCTCTTCGACATCACTTCGTGGAAGGTCACACCAGCGAACTCCGGGGTCTGCACGGAGCGCACAAGGCCGTGGAGCTTCGCGAGCCCCGGCAACGTTCCAGCCGCGGGCGCCTCAAGGGTTTGCGCCTCCCACCTCACCCCGTCATTCGAACATGTGTTCGAACGCCGGTCAAGCGGGCGCGCGGAATTGCATGCAGAGACGGCCCCTGGACTAACGTCCCTGACCCAGCACCTCCTCGCCAAGCAAAATGACAGTCAAGGCACCATAATCGCCACGTAACGGAGTAGAAGGGGGCCTCGATGAGCGCGCTCGACAACGTGCATCTCGACCCGGCAGTGAGGGCGGCTCTGGACGCCGCGCCAAGCGTCACGATCCCTGCAACGCGAGACGAGCTGTACGCGCTCGCCCTTGGCGGCGGAGACGACCCCATTTTCACGGTCGCGTATGACGTCAACGACACGAGCATCGAGGAAGCCACCGTCACGCGCTGCCGCAATGGCATCGCCGTGAACTACCTCGAGGACTACATGCGCCGGCGCGATCCCAAGTGCATGATCATCGCCGATGACCGCCCCACGGATAAGACCCGCTGGGCCGATCGCTTCGAGGGCACCTTTGCTCCCGTCCGCGAGCAGACCATCGAGTGGCTCTCCACCCAGCCGCTCGTGGTGGTGCCGTTCAAGGCCGGGGGCCCCGTCTACGGCTCCCCGTCCATCGCGATCATCCCCGCGAACGCAGCGTTCTTCGCCCTGGCACTCGTGGACCTCCAGGGCTGGATTACCTTCGAGGAGCTCGGACAGTTCACTCCGCGCGCGATCCTGTACGCCGCTCCGCCGTTCCGTCACACCCACTTCGACGGCAAGCAGGTGGTGGTTCACGATCGATCCGAGACGCTGCACGAGGTCTTCGCGTACAACCTCTACCCGGGTCCGTCGGCCAAGAAGGGCGTGTTCTCCGTGCTGCTCGACATCGGCGAGCAGGAGGACTGGATCACCGCTCACGCCTCGTCGGTGCGCGTCACCACGCCGTATGACAACGAGACGGTCATCATGCACGAGGGCGCGAGCGGAGGCGGCAAGTCCGAGATGTGCCAAGAGATGCGCCGCGAGGACGACGGCCGCATTCTGCTGGGCACGAACGTCGTCACCGAGGAGCCCTACTTCATCACCCTGTCGGAGACCAGTTCGCTCTCCCCCGTCACGGACGACATGACGCTGTGCCACCCCGCAATCCAGACCGGCGATGGTCGCATGGTCGTTGCCGACGCCGAGGACGGCTGGTTCGTCCGCGTCGACAACCTCACCCGCTATGGCGAGAACGTCGACTTTGAGCGCGCGGTCATCCACCCCAGCCGCAAGCTCGTGTTCTTCTCCATCGAGGGCGTTCCGGATGCAACCGCACTGCCGTGGGAGCACACCTTGGACTCCAACGGCGAGCCATGCCCGAATCCGCGCGTGATCATCCCTCGCACGGAGCTGCCGGGCGTGCTCCGCGAGCCCGAACCGGTCGATGTGCGCACCTTCGGCGTGCGCATGCCCCCATGCACCAAGGGCGCACCCACCTACGGAATCATGGGCCTCACACACTTTGTGCCGCCGTCGATCGCTTGGCTGTGGCGCCTCATCGCGCCTCGCGGCGACAAGAACCCGTCCATTGGGGAATCGGCCGACGCTGTGGCCAAGCTTGAGCACGGCGGCATGGTTGCGGAGGGCGTGGGTTCGTATTGGCCGTTCTCCACCGGCACCAAGGTCGCGGCGGCCAACCTGCTCCTCAAGCAGATCCTCGCGTTCCCCCGCACGCGCTACGTGCTGACGCCCAATCAGCACATTGGCGCTTACCACGTGGGCTTCAGCGCCGAGTGGCTCACCCGTGAGTGGCTCGCGCGCAAGGGCGGTGGCCGCATGCGCGCGGATCAACTGGAGCCGGCACGCTGTGCACTGTTCGGCTACACGCCCAAGCAGATCACGCTCGATGGCCAGCCGGTGCGCCGCACGCTGCTGCGTCCCGAGATGCAGTCGTGGGTGGGCGAAGAGGCATACGACGAAGGCTGCAAGATTCTCAGCGGCTTCTTCCGTTCCGAGCTCGAGCAGTTCCTCACCGACGACCTCGACCCGCTGGGTCGCCAGATCATCGAGGTGTGCCTGCGGGACGGTTCGGTGGAGGAGTACGAGGCGCTCACGCCGATGTACCTCTGAGCCATGTGGGAGGTCTGTGCCAGGCTCTGGGCATGGCAGCTGACCCGAGCAACGTGCTGATCGTGCGCGACGTCGCCGCATGGCGGGCGTGGCTTGACGGCAACGAGGACGTCTCGGATGGCGTGTGGCTTGTGCTCGCCAAGAAGGGCGTCACCGATCCCACATCGCTCACCTACGCCCAAGCGCTCGACGAGGCGCTGTGCAGCGGCTGGATCGACGGGCAGAAGCGCAGTCGCGATGAAGCCACTTTCCAGCAGCGCTTCACTCCGCGGCGATCGCGATCAATCTGGTCGCAGCGCAATGTGGGCATCATCGATCGCCTCGAAGCCGAGGGCCGAATGCGCCCCCGTGGCCGCGACGAGGTCGCGAAGGCCAAGGCAGACGGCCGCTGGGATCGCGCGTATGGGGGTCTGGCGGACATGCAGGTTCCCGAGGACCTTGCCTCCGCGCTGGCTGCTGTTCCCGGTGCCAAGGAGCGATTCGAGGCTCTGCCAAAATCTCAGCAGTTCTCCGCAGTCTTCGGCGTCACCACGGCCGTGAAAGAGGCCACGAGAGCTGCTCGCATCGAGCGCATCGTTCAGTTCTGCAGCACCACGAACGCGTCGTAGGCTGCGCCTTCGGCTTCCGTGGGGCGCTCGTACAGATCGATAGAGCTGTCGAGGACGGCACCCGCCAGACCTTCCGCACCTAGACCGCCGCGCGCGAGGATCCGCTCGCGGCACACCTCGAGCGGGGCGTCAACGAAGTGCAGCTCCGTGCGCGCGCCCGTGCCGTCGGCAAGCGAGCGCAGGTGATCGCGCTCCCCTCGCGTCCACGAGCCGAACTCGGCAACGACCGACGTCCCTTCGGCCAGCAGCTGCGGGATGCGCGCCTCAACCGAAGGCTGCAGCGCGAAGCGAGCCTCGTAGTCGACGAGGCTCAGGCCCGCGGCGACCACAGCGTCGTCCATGGCGACGTGAGTTGCCCCCGTCTCCTCAACCAGCCGACGCGCATGCGTCGACTTCCCCGCTCCAGGCACTCCGGTGAGGATGTACAGCGTCGGTGCCATGAGCCGAGGCTACCGAAGGTCCCGCGAAAGCCAGCCACAGCGTCGGGCATGCTTGGTGCCATGACGTGGAGCGAACGCAAGACCGAACGGCCGGTGCCCGACGGGCGAAGCCACATCCAGCGCATGCGGGACAAAGACTGGTTCAAGTTCCTCGAGGAGCCGGACCTGTTGAAACTCCAGGAAGAGACGATGGCACCGCTGCGTCGCATCAACGAGACCTACTGGGATGACCCGGATGCCGCGGCGCAGGCCGTGAAGGAGCTGATCGGCGGCGAGGACGACTTCGTCTTTCGGCCGCCCATCACCTTCGAGTACCGCGAGCACGTGCACATCGGTGCGGGGACGTTCATCAACGCGGACTTCGAGGCGATCGGCTCCGGTGACGTGTGGATTGGCGACAACGTGCTCATTGGCCCGCATGCCCGGTTCTATACGCCCAACCACCCGGTGGACCCGCAGCTGCGGGCCGAAGGGTGGGAGATCGGGCTGCCCATCCGCGTGGGCAACGGCGTGTGGCTGGGCGGTTCCGTCGTCGTGTGCCCGGGCGTGACCATTGGCGACGGTGCCGTGGTGGGAGCGGGCTCCGTTGTGACGAAGGATGTGCCGGCTGGCGCGATCGTCGCCGGAAACCCCGCTCGGGTGATCGGGACCGCTGCGTGAGCACTGTCACCGTGCTCGCGGCGACCGGCAAGACTGGACGCCGGGTGGTGCGAGCGCTGACTCAGGCAGGTCACGAGGTCCGCGCGGCGTCGCGGTCGTCGGCCTCCCGATTCGACTGGGGTGACGACTCCACGTGGCCCAGCGCACTTGCGCGCGCCGATGCCGTCTACGTCGTTGCGGATGAGTCGGAACACCAACTGGACAGGCTCGAGCGGTTCGTTGCGCTCGCTGGCGACCACGGCGTCGGGCGGCTCGTGCTGCTGTCCGCACGGCAGTGGAACGAGTTTCCCCACCCGCTATGGGAGCGGTATCTCACTCGCGAGACCATCGTCCGCGCCGGTTCCGTGCCCTGGGTGATCCTCAGGCCCGTGTGGTTTTTCCAGAACTTCACGGAGGAGCCGCATCTGGCCGACGGCCTGGCAGCCGGGGAGGTGACGCACGGCTTTGGCGCGGGTCGCCACCCGTTCATTGATGCGGAGGACATCGCAGCCGTTGCGGCGACGGCGCTCACCGATGATGGGCACGCGGGGCAGATCTACGAGCTCTCGGGACCGGAGGCGGTGACCGCCGCGGAGGTTGTCGCGGCGCTGGGTGCGGCGAGTGGACAACGCATCGCGGCGCGGGGTCTCTCCTCCGAGGACTACGCGGACTTCTCGAAGCAATTCTTTGGTGAAGACGCTGCGGAACTGGTGGCGCTCATGGACCTCATCCGCGAGGGAAAGGACGCGAGGCTGTCTGATGGCGTGGCGCAGGTGCTTGGCCGGCCGCCGCGATCGGTCGTTCAGTTCGCCGCCACTGCCGCCATGTGAGGCCGTGTGGCATGCTGGCCCGCATGCGAAGTGTGCGGGGTGGGGCGCTGTGCGCGCTCGCGATGCTTGTTCTCAATGGCTGTGTGAGCGGGGCTCCCGCAGCCGAATCCCAGCCGGCCGCAGCGTCGTCCGTCGCCTCTCCAGAACCCACCGCGAGCGCTGCGCCTGCCGATGACCTGTTCTGTGAAGAAGGCAGGGCCGGCTACGAGGCGCTCATCGCGCTGTTCGATGCCTCGGACGCCAAGAGCGCGCAGACCGGTGCGGACGGTGGTGGAAGCGTCGCGACCATGAACGAGCAGGGAGCCATCATGCTCGAGGCGGCCGCTGAGGTCGCAGAGCACTGGACTCGCGCGCGGGACAAGGCCGCGGAGGACGGCGAGGCCATCGCGGGTGATTTCGACGCCTACTTGGCGATGCTTAACACGTTCACCATCCCGGACGCCGAGATTGCCGCATCGTCGGCGAGCATTGAGCAGTACTCACTCGCGGCGGCAGAACTGGTGACGGGCGGCGACGTGATCGCGAGCGCGACGGCCGGAGCGACCGGACTCGAGGCGGTCTTGCGCGAACTTGTCACGCGCTGTGGCATCGGTGGCTGATACCAGGGACTGCCGCCGATGCCATGCGCGGCGAACCGTTGCCCAGTTGGCCCGCGAGGTCGTCTCCCCAACACCAGACCGTTCGATCGACCTTGAGTGCGCAAGCGTGCTGAACTCCGACTGCGACAGCGACCGCTGAGGCGATGCCGCTCTTTCGCACCGGCGCGGTCACGTCGTCAGCACCAGTCGTGGAAGGTATGCCGGCTGCCCCAGCACCCCAGCACCACACAGACCCGTCCTGGCGAACGGCACACACGTTAGTCTGACCAACGCTCAACGACGCGACTCGCGTCAGGCCCGGTAGGGGGACCCGGTACGAGCTGTTGCTGGACCCGCCCAACTGGCCGTTGGCGCACGAACCGCGCACGTGGTGAAGGTGCCGGTCGCTACAAGCGGCTGAGTGCCGTCCGCGCTCCCCTGATCGGCCGACGCTGGGGGCGCCAAAGCGAGCATCCCGCCTATGAGAGCGACAACTATGGCACAACGCTCAGGATCCCGCACGGTCCGTCCTCCCCTTACATCGAACCCGGATGCGGCACAAACTTCGCGTGGGGAGGACGGCGCGCGCTCAGCGAGAAGTACGGCTCCTGGAGCCCGCACCGCGGTGTGCACCTGAGCGCGGAGCACCGGAGCGGCGAGCGCCAGAGCGAGCCTCGCCGGGGCGGCCGTGTCCACTGCGACGGCGACCCGAGCCCTGGTGCTGCTGCACGGCGGGCTTGGGCTGCGGCTTCACGTATGCGGCCACCTCACCTACGAGCTCCTTGACCTGGCCCGACGCTGCTGAGACAGCCTGCGCCCGCACCTTGATATTGGCCTTGCGGAGCAGGTGGTCGGTCTCGCGACGCTGCTCGGGCAGCACCACAGTCACCACGTCGCCAGAGGTGCCCGCGCGGGCCGTGCGACCCGAACGGTGCAGGTACGCCTTGTGCTCGGCCGGCGGGTCTACGTGCACCACGAGTTCAATGCCGTCGACATGCACGCCGCGCGCCGCGACATCCGTCGCGACCAGAACGCGCACGCCCTCCCCCGCGAACGCAGCAAGATTGCGGTCACGCGCCGCCTGCGACAGATTGCCGTGAAGGTCGACGGCGGGGATGCCGTCGGCAGTGAGCGTCGCAGCGAGCTTCTTCGCCTGGTGCTTGGTGCGAGTGAACAGCACGCGGCGACCGGTACCAGAGGCCAGGGCGCGCACCAGGTCCTTCTTGGCCCCAGCGTCGGACACGTGGAAGACATGGTGGGTCATGGCGTCAACGTGGCTGTCCGCGCTGTCGACGGAATGCTCAACGGGGTTGGTGAGGAAGCGGTCGACGAGCTTCTTCACGCCGTTGTCGAGCGTCGCGGAGAACAGCAGCCGCTGCCCGCCGCGGGGCGTCGCGGCCATGATGCGCGTGACGCCTGGGAGAAAGCCCAGGTCGGCCATGTGGTCGGCCTCGTCCAAGACGGTGATCTGCACGGAATCGAGCGAGATGAGGTTCTGGCGCATGAGGTCTTCAAGGCGGCCAGGGCAGGCCACGACGATGTCCACGCCGCGGCGCATCGCCTGCTCCTGACGGTGCTGGCTGACGCCGCCGTAGATCGTGGTGGTGGTGAGTCCGTAGGCGGTGGCGAGGTCGCGCACCACCGTGTTGATCTGGGTTGCGAGCTCACGCGTGGGAGCAAGGATCAGCGCACGGGGGTGGCCCGGGTGGGCGCGATCCTTCGTGTTGCCAAGGCGAGCGACGAGGGGCAGCGAGAACGCCAGCGTCTTGCCGGATCCGGTCTTGCCGCGGCCAAGGACGTCGCGGCCCGCGAGCGTGTCAGGCAGGGTGTCCACCTGGATGGGAAATGCGTTGGTCTTGCCGTCGCGCTCGAGAACGTCAGTCAGAGCGGTGGGCACGCCGAGTTCGGCGAAGCTGGTCACGATGGATGCCTTTCAGGGCAAAGTGCCGGGGGCGCGAACACGCAGAAGTTCATTAACCGGCAGTGGTGGCGAATCGCGAAGGTGTCCGCGTTCGTTCGCCGAAGAGAGGGTTTCTACGAGCCAAGCACTGCTGCGCTGGCGAGAAGGAGAAGCAATCTGCGACGCATGCCTCGCACTTTCGCGAAAGACACAGGTACAAGGGTACCAGGCCCCTTAGCGGGCGCCGTCCCAGACGTGCTCCACCCGTGCCCCCTGGGCGCGCAGCCACGCGGCAAGTCGAGAGGTCTGAAGCGGCGACAAAGCGGTGGAATCGCCCAACCTGACCCGAGCGTCGGCCTGTTCAACAAACAGAATAAAGGTGCCGCGCCCCACCTCACCATGGACGGTGATGGGCTCACGGCGATCGAGCCAGGCGGTGCGGCCCCTCAGCTTGGCGGTGCCGTGCCGCACGCCAAGGCCGCGCTCATCCGCGCGGAAGTACGTCGAGTCTTCCCACCACTGACCGCACAGCACGGCGAGCACCACCAGCCCAAGGGTGACGCCAGCGAACGGCAGGAAGATGGTGCCGACTCCCCCGGCACCTGCGCGCGAGTCGGCATCAAGCGCGCGAACCAGCGCGATGAGCGAAGCCACGATGATGAACGCGGTCACGAGCAGCCAGGTGTTGAGGCTGCGACGGTGGCCGCCGTGGACGGCGAATTCTTGGCCAGGATCGAAAGACTGATCAGTCACCCGTCCACGGTAACCCCGTTGAGGCGGCTACTTGACCTTGATGTACGCCGACGCTGCGCTCACCTTGCCCTTGCCGGCCCAGTTCTTCGGTTGAACCCGGAACTGATACTGCTTGCCCTTGGTAAGGCCGGTCACCGTCACCGAGGTCTTCGAGGACACCGAGTCTTTGAAGGTCTTCCACGTCGACGTGCCCTTGAGCCGGTACTGAATGATGTAGTCCTTGGGCTTGCTGGTGCCATTCGATGTGGACGGCGCCTTCCACGAGATGGTGACCTTCTTGGTTGCCTTCGATGAACCCTTGGGCTTGCCGGGTGCGGTGTTCAGGATGCGCACGGAGTAGGGCACCTGAGCTCGACCGAAGTAGGTGCCGGGACCCGCACCCGCGTATGCCGGAGTGGCGAGTCCGTTGCCAGTTTCGCCCGATGAGTTGGTTCCCCAGCACCAGACCTGGCCCTTTGACGCCACCTCGCATGCAGTCGCAGACCCCACCGCGATCTGCGTGCCGCTCGCTTTCTGCGCCTCAACGTAGACCGGCTGGAACTGCGGGCTGAACTGCGCGTCACCCAACAGGCCGCCTTCCCCGCGGCCCCAGCATCGGGCCTCCGCCTTGGCAATGGCACAGCTCACGAGGTCACCCAGGCTCAGTGCCGTGACGCCCGAGAGGTTCTTGACCTGCGCGGCCTTCGCCGAAGCGACCGTGGTCCCACGCCCCAGCTCGCCGTAAGCGTTGCTTCCCCAGCACCACGCAGTCTTGCTCGTGGTGATGGCACACATGTGGGTCGTGCCCGATGCAATGGACGTCGCAGCAGGCAGCCCGGCGACCTTCACAGGCGTCACGCTCACGAGACCCGCGGCAGAGTTGCCCAATTGGCCATTGCCGTTGCTGCCCCAGCACCACACTGTCTTGTCGAGTTTCAGGGCGCATGCGTGGGAGTCGCCTAGCGCCACACCAATCACGTTGGAAAGCCCTGGGATCTTGTAGGGCGTGGGACGGTCCACGTTTCCAACAATGTTGGTCGCGCCACCCCAGCAGTGCACGGTGCCGTCCTGCTTGACGGCGCATCCGTTGGCCACGCCGAGCGCCAAGGTCGCCACTTTGGTGAGTCCCGGAACCACGAAGGGCGAGAATTGGTGGTTCGTGGTCCCGTTGCCAGTCAGGTAACTGGCCCCGCGGCCCCAACAGGCCACGGTGCGGTCCACCTTGAGTGCGCACAAGGTGCCGCCGCTCGCCGCGGCGATGTTGCCGTAAATCCCAATGGCGTCAGGCAGGGCAGATACCTGGCCTGGCCACCCCACGTCGAAGCTGTTCGTGCCCCGCCCAAGATTGCCCTGGCCGTTGCTGCCCCAGCAGTACACCCGGCCGCTCTCGCGAATGGCGCACGTGGTGCGGTCGGCCATCGCCAGCGTGGGCTGGCCCCGATCAGGTGTTGACGCGCTCCCCGCTGAGGCGGCTGGCGCAAGCGCCACGCCTCCTGCGAACAGTGCAATAGATGTGACGAAAACAGCAAGGCGCCTCATGAGCCCTCCCCAGGACGCGCCGCCGCCCCGGCTGGGTAACGGCCATGGGGAATGCGTACCGGGTGGTCTGGGCGCTGTCAAAAGATACGGCCCGACGCTGTGGCCGGTTACGCGCGGGTGTTGCGGCTAGTTCGCCCAGGTAAAGGTTCCAATGACGGTCTTGCCGTCACTTTGGTAGACGGGGACCTCGAACTTGCGCGAGTCGCCTTGGGCCTCCACCGCGTCGACTTCCTTTTGACGGATGTAGCCCTGCGTGCCGTCGTCCAGGCTCACGTGAACCAGATCCGGAAGGTTGACGCCGTCGTTCACGCCGTATGTCTCGCCGTTAGCGTTCTTGGCCAGAGGTGTCGCCTTGGTCTGGACGTACCAAGCACGCAGTTCCCACTTGCCCTTGGCGTCGGCAGAAACCGCCAGCGAGCCATCGGTAACGGCATTTACAGTGGTGAGACCGCTAATGGTGGTGCCGACATCGGCTTTGTCGCAACTCAGCACGACCCCCGCGTTGTCGATGATGTAGGTGCCGGGGCTGGTGCACGTGAACTCGAAGTGGAGGGCGTTGGCACCCTTGGGAGCGTCTCCAAGAACCGCTACAGCGCGTCCCGTGGTGCCCAGTTCGACCGGTGCAGAGAGCGAAGTCTCAACCTGCGCGCCAGGGAGGCCCAGGAAGGCGGCAGCTGCCGCACCCATGAAGCCCAGACCGGCTACGGTTCCGACCCCAATGAACACTGTGCGGCGATAGTTGCTGCGAGCGCGCGAGCGCCCCGGCTTCGCCTGCTCCAGGAGCGTGCGCCGCAGTGCGGCCGCAAACTCCGGATCCATGTGGCTGTTCATAGTGTGTCCTCCCCCTCGGGTGGCAATGCCGCGAACCCTGGCGCAAAGTCTCTGATGAATGCTCTGGCCCTTGAGAGGCGAGTCTTCGCCGCCCCCACTGTCAGGCCCACAGCCTCCGCAGCGTCGGCGATAGGCAGGCCGTCGACCGCGGTCAGAATGAGAAGTGAAAAGGTGTCTGGGCGGAGCTTGCGCATGGCTGCCGCAATCTCCGGATCGATCGCATTGAGTAGGTCGGCGCGAGCGAACGCGCTGCTCTCTGCGGACTGCGCGGCAGGGCCGCGGGGCAGGTTCGCCAGCAGTGACTGGTATCGGCTGGATGATCGCTTGATGTTGCGGGACGCGTTGCCGGTGGTCACGAGCAGCCAAGGCAGCACGCTCCCACCGACAACGCGGACCGATGCGCGACGCCGCCATAGTTCCAAGAACGCGATGGCGGTCGCGTCTTGGGCGTCATGCGGGTCTGCGAGCAACCACAGAGCACGTGTGTACACGCGCTCGTGATGACGGTCGAAGATCTCCCCCAGAGCGCGCTCGTCCCCGGCCCTGGCGGAGGCCCATAGGTCGAGTTCGCTCACCACGTCGACTGTCACACTAGTAAATGTCCGGCTAGGGGCTGGAAGTTACGCGGAAACGCGCGGGTGCGGTCGTGCGACCGCCCCGCGCGCCCCCCGTGTGTCACCTAGCCTCGACTGCCTCTGCTGGAGCCTCAGGATTGGTGATCTCGAAGACACCGATCACAGTGCGGCCGTCAGAGAGATAGACAGGGATGGTGGTCACGCGCTCGGACTGCGTGGCTTTGAGCTTGGAGGTCCAAGCACGGGCCTCCGCCGGGGCGCTGATGTCTGCGCCCGATGCCGCGTCGAGCTCGGAAGCGCGAACGTAGCCGGTCTTGCCGTTGGTCGCCTCGGCGAGGATCAGGTCGGGCTCGTCAGCGGGATCCACGACGGCCATCGCTGACCCGTAGGTCTCGCCGCGCGCGTTCTCCATGAACTTGGGAGTCGTGACCTTGAGAGCGGGCGCGCCGGCGGCGGGGCTGGGCACCGCTTCGGGAGCCGTCGTACCCGTTGCGGCACCGGCACCGGCCAGGACACCTGCGATAGCGACGCCAACGAAGGCCGCTCCAGCGGCAGCGACGCGGAAGGTCTTTCGAGAGTTCGTCATTGTTCCGCTCCTCACGACGTCACGCTGGGGCTCTGGAGCGTCGAATAGGTGACGTAGCTCGAGCCGTTCCAGTGGTAGGTGGTGCCCTGCGAGTAGTAGGCGGTGCCGTTCTTCAGGTTTGCCGTGCCGGTGTTCACGGAGAACCACGCGTTTGCTGAGTACGCGGAGGTCGTGTACTTCACCGCACTCTGGGACACCAGGGATCCAGCACTGGTGTAGAGGCGGGAGCGTGCGCCCATGTTGCCGGACGGCACAGAGGAGCGGCCACGGACCTTTGCTGTGGCGTACCCGGTGTCGGTCGAGGTAGTCACGTTGACCACGGCCCGGTTCTCGAACTTCTGGCCGTTGATCACGGAGGTGATGCCGATCGCGCTGCTCGCAGTGGCCGCAGCGGCACCACCGGCGTAGGCAATGGCGAAGGTGCCCATGAGGGCGAGCACCGCGGCGCCCCTCCTCACGTGGACAGACGTATCTTTCTTGGCCGTCATAGGGTTCCTCTCAGCTGTTCCGCCAAACGGGGATTGGCTCTCAAACTAGGGCAATCGTTTGCCCCGAAACCCTCAGATGGTGCACAAAGTGAGAAGAGTGACAGCGTGTAACCTTTTCGGGTTTTGCGTGAACACGCATCGCGCGGCGGTCGCGCCCCCAGGCTCCCCGACGCTCACCACCACCCTGGCACCTACCAGGCCAAAGCGCTCGTCGAACAGCCAAACGCGCCTGCGGGAGTGCTCCTAGGGGAACGTCGTCCGCTCGGGGAAGATGTCGTACTCCCCGCCTTCGCGGCACTGGTCTGAGGTGTAGTCGGACCGCATCCGCGGGTACACCTCGTCGAAGTACCGCTTCTGCAGGTACCGAGCCTGGCCCTCGTTCGCCCCAAGCTTCATCGCGACCAAGTGGTTGAGCTGCACGGCCCGGCATTCAGCGTCGGCCTCTGTCCGATGACCCTCGACGTGCATGGTCTCGTGAGCGATCAAGTGCACAGCCATGATCTGCTCGAGCGTGGGATTCGACTTGTTGCTTGTCGCATACCGCAGCACGTCGCGGCACGAGCCGTTCGCGAAGATGGCGGTGTAGGGGTCGTCCCAGTAGACGAAGCCGTCATACGTGCCCAGGTTGAAGAACGCTTCGGAGAACCGCTGGCAGTCAGCGCGTGCCTCGGGGTTGCTGGTCAGCGCGCTCATGCCCTGGGAGACGAGCGAGACCTGGCGGTGGTGGCCCACCTCGAACCATCCGGCGACCAGGGTCAGCACCACGAGGATGGTCGCCCAGATGGCCCTGCCTCTGCTCGCGTAGAGGTTTCGCTGATTGATGGCGCGCACGGTGGCGCGCAGCGCCAAGAGCAGCAGCACTGCGGTCACGAACGTCAGCACACCTACGTCCATGCGCACCTCCCTCCCTTCGATAGCAATCGGCAGGCGAGGCCCCGCGCTCAACCCGGCGCAATGCGATAGACCAACCCCGCCGCATCGTCGGTCACGTAGAGCGAGCCATCCCCGCCCGGCACCGCGGTGACGCTGCGGCCCCAACGGGAGCCAGCGTCGGACTGGAAGCCCGTGACCAAGGGGACCGTGGCGCCAAGGGTGGCCGTGGCGTCGGTCCAGGGGCTGAAGTAGACGCCGGGTTCGCGGGGCTCGGTGCGGTTCCAGGAGCCGTGGACGGCGATGAGTGCGCCGCTCCCGATGGCGCTCTCGAGCGGGGTGCCGGCGGTGAAGCTCAGGCCCAGGGGCGCGCTGTGGGCGGGCAGGCCGAGCATGGTGTTGGGGAGGGTGGAGCAGTCGAGGCGGTCGCCCTCGGGGTTGTTGACGGGGTCGTTGACGAACGGGATGTCGAGCAGGTCTGGCGTCTCGCGGATGTCGGGAACACACAGCGGCCAGCCAAGGTCAATGCCGTCGGTGATGCGAGTGACCTGCTCCACGGGGTTCTCGTTGATGAACTCGGGGATCTCTTTGCCGTAGTTGCCGGAGTCGTCGCGGTACGGGTACGGCTGGTTGTCCATCTGATTGACGGCGCTGAACAGGGTGCCGTCTGGGGCGATCGCGAGCGCCATGCCGTTGCGCACGCCGCGGGCGACCATCTCGTTGCCGCTGCCGTCAAGGTTCACGCGCCAGATGCTCGCGCGCTCCGGATTCTGGCTGCGTTCGCTCGCGTCGCGATTGCTGCCCGAGCCCAGGCTGTAGAACACCGTGTCCCCGCTGATCGCGACGCCTTTGGCGCCGTGGCCGCTCGTGGGCAGATTGTCCACGAGCACGCGCGGGTTGGAGGCCTTGCCGCCGCTGTAGTCGTAGGCGACGATGCGGTCGCTCTCCCCTACTACGAGGGTGCTTCCGTCTGGGGTGAAGGCGAGGCCTTGAGGGCGGTTGAGGCCCTCTAGCAGGGCCGACGCTGTTGGGGCTTTGCCTGGCTGCGTTGGCGTGAGCATGGTGACGGTGCCCCCACCTCCGTTGGAGACCAGGAGGCGGCCGTCAGGGGTCCACGCGGCGAGGCGAGCGCCGGGGACGTTGGCCCAGACTTCGGCGGTCCAGCCTGCGGGCAGGTTGAGGGATTGGCCGCGGGCGGGGCCGGGGTCGGTGCCGTCGGCAACGGTGAGTTCAACGGGGGCTAGTGGGCCGACGCTGGGGTTGGGTTTAGGTGTGGCAGTCGCGGTGGGCGTGGGGGTGGGTGGCGCGGAGGTAAGCGTTGGCGAGGGCGCGGGCGGCTCGGGCGAGCACGCCGCGAGCGCGAGGGTGGCTGCGGCGAGTACAGCGGCGAGCCGGAGGTTCATGTTCTGAGGCTACTTCGTTGCCTGTGGACAACGCCCGTCCGCGGATACGCTCGTGATATATATAGATCACCCGCCGCCGATATATACAGGAGCCTCATCGTGACCAAGACCTTGATTGACATCGACGATGCGGCGCTCGCGGCCGCGGCCAAGGAACTTGGCACCAAGACCAAGGTAGAGACGGTGAACAGGGCTTTGGCGGAGATTGCTGGTCGCCGCGCGCGCCTTGCGTTTGTGGAGCACATGCGCGTTGCCCAGGACGACCTCGCTGACACGGAGATCATGCGCAACGCCTGGCGCTGACCATGTACCTCGCTGACAAATCTGCGTACGAACAGCAACGCCACAGCCCTCTCGCGAACGAGGCTCTGGTGGCGCTAGCGCGCGATGGGCAGCTTGCGATGTGTGATGTGGTGGCACTCGAGTTGCTGTATTCGACGCGCGGCCCAGAGGACTACGCCGTCCGCAAGGAGGCTTTGCGTTCGCTGCCTTGGCTGCCCACGACCACGCGCGTGGGCGAGATTGCACTCGCGACACAGGAGCGCCTTGCAGCTCAGGGCCATCATCGACGCCCCATCCCGGACTTGCTCATCGCCGCCACGGCACAAGTTCACGGCGCCACGGTGCTGCACTACGACAAGGACTTCGACATCATCGCGAAGGTCACGGGCCAACCCACGCAATGGATCGTGCCGCGAGGTACGGGATACACCTAGAAGCCGTTGATCCCGGCGGCGTCCAAGCAGCCCATGGACTCCCAGTTCTCTGGCGGCGGCTCGCCGCTGGAGCGGTCCAACCCGATCTCCGAGTAGATGAGCAGTTCCTTGAGTTCGGCGTTGGTCATTGACTCGTCTGCGGTAACGCCGTGATCGGTGAGGCACGCGATGATGATGGGCCGCGCGCGCTCAAACTCAGTATCGGCCTCCTCCAGCCCCGCAGGCTGCTGCTCGAAGGCCGACTGAATCCAGAAGCTGTACCCCTCAACGCATGCGTCCGCCACAGGTTCGAGCGCGGGATCCGCGAGCGCGACGGAGAACTCGATGGGGGCGTACTGGCGGTCGGGGTCGCGCGCTTGCTCCACGTAGCCGATGCCGGCGGCATCGAGGCACGCAAACGTCTCGTCCACGGCCGCACGCACGTCGCGGAACTCGACGTATCCCTGCGCGGCCGCTCGTTCGAGCCGTTCCAGCTGGGACTGCTGGGCGCCGCTCTCCTTCGCCAGCCGCAAGATCGACTCGAGCGGAGTTTCTGACTGCTGGGCGACGGGCGACGCCGAGGCTGATGGCGACTCAGCGGGCGGTGTCGGTGACGGCGACGGTGACGTGCAGCCAGCAAGGACAAGCGAAGCCGCAACCGCGACAGCACACAGGACCGTTGGTCTCACGCGCCAAGACTTCCATACTGAGCCCGGGCCGTCCCCCCGTTGCCAGTAAGCCTGGGAGTGCTTCGCCCGGGTGGCTCGCCAAACTGCACTCTCTCGCCAGTGCTCAAGCGACCGCCGGTTGCGTAGACCTAGGCGACGATGCGGTGGCTCTCCCCTACCACGAGGGTGGTTCCGTCTGGGGTGAAGGCGAGGCCTTGGGGGCGGTTGAGGCCCTCTAGTAGGGCCGACGCTGTTGGGGCTTTGCCCGGCTGCGTTGGCGTGAGCATGGTGACGGTGCCGCCACTCGAGACCAGCCGGTGGCCGCCAGTCACGGTCAACGTCACCAGCCCAGGGCTCACCTCGCCAGTCGAGGTGCCGTTCCCCGCGGAGTACATCGGGGGCACCACCCGTCCCTGCCTGCGGATCAGGAACTCCGGACTCAGTGCGGCACTTCTCCAGTCTGAGCGACACATGCGGCGTTCCAGCACACGCAAGGAGCTTTTTGAGCGTCCGCGCCGCACGCTATGGCTCCGCGCAGACCGTTTCGTTACTGCGCACCGAGTGGTGCCGCCACTCTCTAACGCACCCTGCAGTCGAGCGCCACGATCGGTTCTTAACGGCCCGTGTATTCGGCGTGAGGTGGCGCCCGTGGCAGGAGAGATTTGCATTATCACCGACCAGAGCGACCTGATCGTGCCCGTCGGCACGGCACGGCCTTAACTCCTCCCAACGTGGGGGGGTGCTCCTCGCGAGAGCTCGCTCGCGCACTTGCCTACCTCGAAGCCAGCCTCGGCGATCCTCTTGTACTTCCGTTCCGACCACTCTTCAAACCAGTCGAAGTCTGGGTCCTCCGACCACGGATGTCTGGCACTCCATAGCGCGGGACCCACGGCAGCCGCGATGACAAGCTCGAAACGCGTGAGTTGGCCCTGTCTCGACCCGTAGACGCGTCGACTCAGCGAATCGTGGTCGTACTCATCTAGACATCGATCGACCTGGCCGAGGCTCGAGAAGCCAAGGCGTTTGAGCAGGCGTGTCGTCCACGCATAGCTCCAGTCGCTCATGCGACCATCAGGTCCGAGGCGCCGGTCGAGGTGGATCTTGAGAGTCTCTGGAGTGATCTCGACGTCGTCTAGTCGCCCCTCCGCAATCGACTGCTGGGCACGCTCCAAGACCTCTGCATGGGCATCCGCTATCGCCTGAAATTCGCGGTCGCCGATAGCAATCAAGCCAGCAAGTTCAGAGAACCTTCTCGCGATATCACGCGGCAACTCTTCGACTGACTTGTACTGGATGTCGTGCTCTATCTCGGCCCAAGCATGTTGCAGAATCGTACGAACCTGAATCTCTACGACGCGACCGGAGTATCTCGAGTACTCGGTCAATCCATACCGCTTTGGACCGAGATCCACAATAAAGTGGTAACTCTCGTACCCCGGCGCACCGCTACCGCGCAAGTACGACGAACGGTTGATCTTTTCGATCACCGTGAACTCCTTCTCAATCACATCGCGGACCTTGTCCACGTCATTGAGGAAGTAGGTGATCACTCGGCATCCGGCGAGATCGTGAATGTCCTTGAGGGGTTCGCGATACTTCGGGTGCTGCGGGTCGGCGTCTGAGCGGCGAGAGGCCTTTTCGCCGAAACTCTCAGGATCCTTTGCACGATGCTCGATCGAGTGCGGACGGACAGACGCATCGGCCAACGCCGCTTCCACAAGATCTCGAACAACACGAGAGTAGTCCTCATATAGCGCCCGTAGTTTGGAATAGTCGGCTAACGCTTGCTCGCGATGACTCTCGAAGTCGAAGTCCTCCGCACCAGATTCCTCGGTACTAGCCATGTCCTCCATGGACAAATAGTTCCACGTGAACCCGTACCCGGGATAGTGACCGGCTGGACATGCGAGAAATGCGCCAACACCGGAATGTAAGCAAGGGTGGACGGCCTCGCGCGATCAGGCGCCGGTCCGCTGCTCAAACGAACCATCAGATACATGCCGAGAGTAGCGACCTATGCCAGAGTTGTTCTCGATCAGACCGGAGGAACGAAGCCGTGCAAGACTACCCACTCGAGGAGCTCGGACCGAGAGCGTTTGAGCAGTTGATCGTCGCACTTGCCACCCAAGTAATCGGATCAGGCATCGCGGCTTTTGGTTCAGGTCCCGATGGCGGGCGCGAAGCTACCTACAACGGCCGTATCGAGTGGTCCGCTACGGTGAAGAACGACCCGGGCGCCTGGGATGGATATACAGTCATCCAAGCTAAGCAGAAAGAGCGGGTCGGAAGTCCTTCGGACAACCTTGCCTGGCTATCGAAGCAAGTCGCCGCCGAGCTCGACGACTGGTTCACTACGGGGTCACCGCGTAATCCCGTTCCCGACTACTTCATTTTCGTCACGAATGTACGACTCTCGAGTCGCACAGGCGGCGGGATCGACACGATCGACAGGGTAATCAGGCAGAAGATCGACGAAGCACTTCGGGGCAAAGGCGAAGCGCGGGCCCGCGCCAGAAGAGTTCGGTCCTGGAAGGTCTGGCATCGAGACCAGTTGATCGCATACCTCAACGCGTACGCAGGGGTCCGGGCAGCCTTCCCTGGGATGCTCACCGCAGGCGACCTTGTCGAGCGCATGGGTAGCGTCCCGAATCTAGCCGATCCCGCGAAGCTCCAGTCTGTCCTTCTACGCCATGCGGAGTCGGGGCTGCTCGCTGAACGTTGGGTGAACTTCAGCGAGGCGGGGGGCGTCTCGCGCGCATCCTTGGAAGACGTAGCCGTCGACCTGAGATACGAGACAAGGGGCTCCAGGGATCGCCGCATCATCTCGGCACTGGTCCGCCGAAGTGATTCCGTACTTAAGGACTCTCATTGGCAATACACACAGCCAAGGCACGTGGTGGTTACCGGACGTGCGGGCAGTGGCAAGTCGACATCTATGAAGTTTCTCGCCCAGGTTCTTCGATGCCACTTTCTAGCGGATGAACGCCTAACCGCCTCGGCCGCCGAGTTAAGCACAAAGACCCGGGCGGCCATGGACCGCATGGAGGCACCGTGGCCCAAGAACCGGCGATGGCCGATCCGCGTGGACCTCCCTGCGTACGCCGACGCCCGTGGACCCTCGGGAGATAAGGATCTCGTCCGCTGGATCGCGGAACTAGTCTCGCAACGGGCGGAAGCGGACATTAAACCCTTTGAACTCAGGAGCTGGCTCAATGCTTGGCCAACCGCGTTACTGCTCGATGGACTTGACGAGGTCACGTCCCCGGAGGTTCGTATACGTGTTCTCGATGAGATCCGTTCGCTTGTTGAGCAACTCGACCGTGCAGATGCAGACTCGCTGGTAGTTATTACCACGCGCCCGACCGGATACACCGAGAAGATCCTGCCGGAGCAGTTCGTTCAGGTGGACCTTTCTCTCTTGAGCAGCACAGAGGCCCTGGCATACGGGAGGCTCGTGACCGAGCGTCGTCTGGCTGAAGAACCCGACCGGCGCGACCAAGTCATCACCAAACTCAAAGCGCTCCCGCCGAACTCTGCTCAAGGGCGCCTGATGGGCACACCGCTTCAAGTCCTAATTATGACCCTCATTCTCGAGCGGTTCGGCGTCCTCCCGCCTGACCGGTACCAGCTCTTCGCACGGTATTTCGACACTGTGTTTGACCGCGAAAGCGCAAAGTCGACCACACTCCAACGGTTGTTGACCGAGCACAAGCGCGCGGTCGTCGAGGTCCACGAGCTCGCGGGTCTTGAACTCCAGAGGGAGTCGGAGACCACTTCCCACGCTCGTGCCCTGCTCACCCAAGAGCGCCTACGAGAACTGGCCCTGAAAACGTTGGCAAGCATCGGTTTCGACCGCGAGGACGGTCTCCCTCGCATCGCTGACCAGATCGTACAAGCGGCGACCGAGCGCCTTGTCCTGCTGGTCCCGAGCGAAGATGACTGCCTGAGTTTCGAGGTGCGAAGTTTGCAGGAATTGATGGCGGCCAACGCGTTGTTCCGCCACCCTGACGACACCCTTGAGAGGAATTTGAGCGCGACAGCACACAGCCCGCACTGGCGAAACACGTGGGTGTTTACTGCGGGCAAGGCGTTTGCGGAAGGTTCACATGAACGGAGAGAACTCGTCGTGCGCGTCGTCGAGCGTGCCGATGCCGTCGGCGACTGGCCAGGCTGGCTATGCCCATCGGGACCAGAGTTGGCCGGCGAACTTCTCGCAGATGGGATGTCCCATTCCGCACCGAAGTGGCAAAGTCGGCTCCTGGATGTCGCATTGCGAGCGCTGACAGGCCCCTTACCAGTAGAACTTGGCGCAATCGGAGCCGGACTCAGGGCCGTAGAGTCCACTCCGCGCGCCGCCGTCGTTGTCAGCAACGCGCTCCGCGACGCACGGGAGGGGACACCAAGGGCGCGCGCCGCCGCTTCAACGCTTGATGAGATACTTGGCGAGAGGTCAGACGAAAGAACAGCCTTTGATGATGACTGGGACGACGACTGGGAGCGGATCTCGCTCGCAGACATCCTGCAACCTCATCTTGCTGGCGCGGGTTACCTTCGCGGTGCGGACGAGCAGGTCGACGCGGCTTTGAAGGAGTGCCACGAGGTCTTCTTCGAGAAAGGGGACAATGGTGTCCCGGTCGCGAGTCGCGCGGCGTGGCACACATCAATGCCTCGGTTCGCCGATGCGCTTATAGACCCCGTTGCGTCGGAGACTCTGCGCGGCATACTTGGCAGCATTGGCCCCGCACTGTGGTTTGTTGAGCGCACGGTGGCCCGCATCGCACGATCGACTTTGAGTCGGCGCCCAGCGCTAATCGTCGAGGAGAGTCAAGGTGGCGAGGGCTGAGCATACAGTGTTGCCCTCGCCACCGCCCCTATCACTTGAGGATCCGCGCCAATATGCGCTTGCCACGCTGCGCTGGATCCTGCCAAGACGCCTACCGCAGTATGGCTCCAAACGCGCTCTCAGCAACACGGATCAACGCCGTCCTGACGCCGAGCACGTCGTCAGCGGTCAGCGTCCGGTCCGGCGCCCTCATCACCACATTTACAGCAACAGACTTCCGCCCCTCGCCCACCTGCGGCCCTTCGTAGACGTCGAACACGCGCACGTCCTCCACGAACTCGTGGCCCGCTCGAAGCGCCGCCACCAAGTCGCCGGCCGCAACATCGGCGGACACCACAAACGCGAAGTCCTCCTTCGCGAGCGGATGCCCGGCAACCGGCGTCGCGGAAGCAATCGCGCCAGCGGTCATGCGCACCAGCGGGTCCAGCACCAGCTCGAACGCCACAGTCCGGGCCGGCAGGCCCAGAGTCTCGAGCACGCGCGGATGCATCTCCCCCGCCACGCCAATGAGCTTGTCGCCAACGAACAGCGCCGCGCAACGGCCAGGGTGGAAAGGCGCGTACTGCTCAGCACGCACCTCCAACTCAACGCCAACCACACTGGCGACGCGCTGGGCAGCCGCCACAGCGTCGGCCCACGTGTAGGGCACCGCAGGGCCGGACCAGTCGGCAACCTCGCGAGCGCCCGTCATGATCGCGGCCACGCGTCGGGGCTGGTCGCCGAGCGCCTCATCGAGCCGCGCCACCTCGTCCGGCGAGATGAACTCGCCCTCAACGTGCGCAGGAACCTCGCCCATGCGAGAGGCGCGGTAGACGCGTCCCACCTCGTAAACCGCCACATCCTGAGCTCCTCGCGAGAGGTTGACGCGCACCGCATCCACCAGCGTGGCCATGAGCGACGTGCGCAGCAGCGGCAGGTCCGCGCTCAGCGGGTTCGCGAGGCGCACCACGTCGCGGCGGATGTCCTCTGACGGGATCTGTAACTCGTCGAGGCGTGCCGGCGACATGAACGGATACGTCAGCACCTCGGTGAGGCCGGCCTCCGCAAGCGTGCGCGCGACCGTTGACCGCACGGCCTGATCGTGCGTGTAGCCGCGGCCAGGAGGCGCCACGGGCAGCACCGACGGCAGGTTCTCGTAGCCGTGCAGGCGCCCAACCTCTTCCACCAGGTTGATGGGCGACTCGAGGTCCGGGCCCCACGTGGGCGGCGTCACGAGCAGAATCTCGCCGTCGCGATCG
>CALALQ010000408.1 GCA_937925595.1 uncultured Demequina sp.
GTCGGCTCCCTGCGCGAACCAGCCGATCATCGCCGGCAGCAGCTGGCGCTGAATGAGCGCCCGGCGAGAGACGCCGTCGGTGAGCGCCACCAGGTGCCGCTGCGCGTCGATCGGATCGCGGAAGCCCACTGCGGCGAGTCGTGCGCGCGCCGCCTCGTCGTCAAGAGCCGCCTCGTCGGCGCTGAGGCGGGCAATCGCCGGCAGGATGGGCCGGTAGAACATCTCGAGGTGCATGGCGCGGACGTCGCGCCTGGTATCCGCCCAGACCTCGGTCATGTACTCGACGGTGGCGAAGCCCGACGCTCGGGCCAGGATGCGCATGCCGTCCTCATCCGCGGGGAGCAGGTGGGTGCGCTGGAGCTTGCGCAGTTGGAGGCGGTGCTCCCACACGCGCAGCTGACGGTATGCCCTATCCATCGCCGCGGCCTGAGGTCGACCCACGTAGCCGCCGGCTCGGAGGGCGCGCAGCGCGTCGAGGGTGCCGCGCACATGAAGGGTGGGGTCGGCGCGACCATGAACCAGCTGCAGGAGCTGAATCGTGAACTCGACGTCGCGCAGGCCCCCAGGGCCAAGCTTGATCTGGCGGTCGGCCTGGTCACGAGGCACGTGCTCTTCCACACGCCTACGCATGGCCTGCGCGGACTCCACGAACCCTTCGCGCTCGACGGCGGTCCACACCATGGGCCACACGGCATCGAGATACAGCTGGCCCACATCGGGATCGCCTGCTACCGGGCGGGCCTTGAGGAGGGCCTGGAACTCCCACGTCTCCGCCCAGCGCTCGTAGTACGCCTTGTGGGACGCGATGTTGCGCACGAGCGGGCCGTCCTTGCCCTCGGGACGCAGCGCCGCGTCGACCTGCCACAGGGGCGGCTCGACGCCAGAGGAGTCACACGCTCGCGCGGCCGCCGTCGCAAGCCGAGTGGCAACGCGCAGGGACTCATCATCCGTCGCCCCCTCCCCCGGCTCGGCCACGAAGATGACGTCGACGTCGGAGACGTAGTTGAGCTCCTGTGCGCCGCACTTGCCCATGCCGATGATCGCCAACCGGGTCTTCGCGTGCTCCGGCTCGCTCGCCCTCGCGATCGCGAGGCCAGCCTCGAGCGCGGCTCCCGCCACATCGGACAGCGCCATGGCAACCGCTGGGAACAGCTGCGTCGGCTCATGCGAATACAGATCGTCCGCCGCGATCCTGAGCAGCGCCCTGCGGTAGGCGACACGCATCGCCGCGACAGCGTCGGGGCCCGTCATGGAGGCGACGGGAGTGTCAGCGTCAGGATCGGCCCCCACTGCCGTGAGCAGTGCCACCCTCACGTCAACCTCCGCAAATGACTCATCGGCGGGCCACGCGCTCAGGTCGGCGATGAACTCCGGGTGGTGGATGAGGAAGTCGCCAAGCGCGATCGAGCCGCCAAGCAGCACGCCAAGCTTTCCGCCGCCTATCGACTCCCTCAGTGCAGTGAGCTGCTCAAGGTGACCGGAGCGCTGAGCCGCTTCCGCAAGACGGAGCAGCTGGAGCAGGCCAGTGTCGGGATCTGCCAGGTACGACAGCGCGTGGGCAGGATCCTCGATGGTGACGCCGGCAACCTCGACCACCTCGGCGAGGAGCTTCTGTGCACGCTCGGGGTCGGCGACGCCGGATCGGCGCAGGCGCGTCGCCAGCGACACTTCCCTCGTGCTCACTTGTCCAGCCTAAGGGGCACGCGACGGCACCGGTCGCGGGTCAGAGAACCGAGAGGTACTGCTCGAGCTCGTAGGGAGTGACCTGAGCGCGGTACGCCTCCCACTCCGCTCGCTTGTTCCGCAGCACGAAGTCGAAGACGCGCTCACCGAGAGTCTCCGCGACCAGTTCGGACTTCTCCATGACAAGCACGGCGTCAGCGAGAGAGGCAGGCAGCGGCTCGTAGCCCATGGCCTTGCGCTCCGCGTCGGACAGCTCCCAGACGTCGTCCTCTGCGCCTTCGGGAAGCTCGTACTCACCCTCGATGCCCTTGAGGCCGGCTGCGAGCAGCACCGCAAAGCCCAGGTAGGGGTTCACTGCGGGGTCCATCGCGCGGTACTCGACGCGAGTCGACTGACCCTTGCCGGGCTTGTGGATCGGCACGCGCACGAGCGCGGAGCGGTTGTTGGAACCCCAGCACACGTACGACGGTGCCTCGGCACCGCCCCACAGTCGCTTATACGAGTTGACGTACTGGTTGGTGATCGCGGTGATCTCCGGAGCGTGCTTGAGCAGGCCAGCTACAAAGTGGCGCGCAACCTTCGACAGCTGGTGATCCGCGCCGGATTCGTAGAACGCATTGCGGTCGCCTTCGAACAGGCTCATGTGCGTGTGCATTCCGCTGCCGGGGCTGCCCGCGAGCGGCTTGGGCATGAACGAGGCGAACACACCCTGCTCGAGCGCTACCTCCTTGATGACCGTGCGAAACGTCATGATGTTGTCCGCCATGGTGAGCGCATCCGCGTAGCGCAGGTCGATCTCGTTCTGGCCCGGGCCCGCCTCGTGGTGGCTGAACTCGACGGAGATGCCCATCGACTCGAGCATCGTGATCGCGGTGCGGCGGAACTCGTGCGCGGTGCCGCGCGGCACATTGTCGAAGTAGCCAGCCTGGTCCACAGGCTTGGGGATCTCGCCTGCAACCGGCGGCTCGAACAGGTAGAACTCGATCTCTGGGTGCGTGTAGAAGGTGAAGCCCAGCTGCGAGGCCTTGTCGAGCGTGCGCTTGAGCACCTGGCGGGGATCGGACAGCGCGGGTTCGCCGTCCGGCGTGAAGATGTCGCAGAACATGCGGGCGGCACCCTGACGGTCGCCGCGCCACGGCAGGATCTGGAACGTCGCAGGGTCCGGCTTGGCGATCATGTCCGCTTCGTACACACGCGTGAGGCCCTCGACGGCTGACCCGTCGAAGCCGATTCCCTCACTGAACGCGTTCTCGAGCTCTGCGGGCGCGATGGCAACCGACTTGAGGATGCCGAGCACGTCCGTGAACCACAGACGGATGAATCGAATGTCGCGCTCCTCGACGCTGCGAAGCACGTATTCCTGCTGCTTGTCCATGTGCCTATCTTGCCGTACGGATGTGTCATCCGCGTGTCGTGCCCAGCGCTCGCGCGCCGCGTAGGCTTTGGCCATGCCAGGACTGCGAATCGCGCTTGCCCAGGTCAATCCATGCGTTGGCGACATCGCTGGTAACAGCGCGATTGTGCTCAGTGCATGCCGCGCCGCCGCTGATGCCGGAGCCGACCTCGTGCTGCTTCCGGAGATGGTGATCACGGGTTATCCCATCGAGGATCTCGCCTTGCGAGCGAGCTTTCAGCGCGCCGCGGCCAAGGCAGTGGACACCGTGGTGGCGTCGCTCGCCGAACAGGGATTGGGACATCTCACGGTCGTCTTCGGCTCGCTGGGAACCACCGCTGCGCCCAATCAGCCCGACGCGAGGCCCACCAATCGCGCCATCGTCACCACTGGCGGTGTCATCACCGCGACGTATGACAAGCACCACCTTCCCAACTACGGAGTGTTCGACGAGCGCCGCATCTTCGCTCCCGGCTCGCAGCCGTGTGTCATCGAGGTCAACGGCGTCCGCGTGGGCGTCGTCATCTGCGAGGACATCTGGCAAGACGGCGGGCCCGTCGCCACGATGGCGGATCACGACATCGACCTGCTCGCCGTGCTCAATGGCTCCCCCTTCGAAGAGGGAAAGGGGCGCATTCGCACCGACTTGGTGCGGCGTCGGGCGGCGGAAACCGGTGCCGCCGTGGCGTACGTCAATCTCTGGGGCGGCCAGGACGACCTCGTGTTCGACGGCCACTCCTTCATCGTCGCCGAGGACGGCGAGTGGATGGCGAACGCTGGCGGGTTCGAGGATGCGCTGATCGTGTGGGATCTCGACACCGAAGGATCTACGGAGCAGGGACCGGTCAAGGACTTCGCCTCCGACGAGGAGCAGGTCTATCGCGCTTGCGTCACGGGCCTGCGTGACTACGTGGTGAAGAACGGCTTCAGGTCGATCGTGCTCGGAGTCTCCGGGGGCATCGATTCCGCCCTCACTGCCGCGATGGCAGCAGACGCGATCGGCGGCGACAACGTCGTGGGCGTGGCGATGCCTTCCACATACTCGTCGCAGCACTCGCAGGACGATGCCGCGGATCTGTGCCAGCGCATCGGCGCGACGTACCGCGTCGAGCCAATCGCATCGGTCGTCGAGGCGTTCCAGGCTCAGCTGGGGCTCACCGGAGTTGCCGAGGAGAACCTGCAGGCGAGGCTGCGAGGAGTGATCCTCATGGGCATCTCCAACGCCGAGGGGCACCTGGTCATCGCCCCTGGCAACAAGTCGGAGCTTGCGACCGGCTACGCGACCATCTACGACGCCGGCTCGATCGGGGGCTTCGCTCCGCTCAAAGACGTCGACAAGTCGCGAGTGTGGGAGCTGGCCCGCTGGCGCAATGCCGACGCCGCGGCCCGGGGCGAGACCCCTCCGATCCCCGAGAACTCGATCACGAAGCCGCCGTCGGCAGAGCTGCGTCCCGGCCAGACGGACCAGGATTCGCTGCCGCCCTACGAGTTGCTCGATGAGGTGCTCGACGCGTACGTTGAGCACGCCGAGGGCCGCGAGGAGCTGCTGGCCCGCGGCTACGACGAGGCGGTCGTGGACCGCGTGCTGCAGCTCGTGGACCGGGCCGAGTGGAAGCGCCGTCAGTACCCCCTTGGCCCCAAGGTGACTGCCCTGGCATTCGGCCGCGACCGCCGCCTGCCTGTGACGAGTCGCTGGCGAGAGCTCTAGCCGCAAGCCGTAAGGTAGAGCAATGGCCAAGGTCCGCATTCACCACTTCCGCGAGATGAAGCAGCGCGGTGAGAAGATCACCATGCTCACGGCGTACGACTACCCCACCGCGAAGGCGTTTGACGCGGCGGGCGTGGACATTCTGCTCGTGGGCGACTCTCTCGCCGACAACATGCTTGGCTTCGACTCGACGGTTCCGCTCACGCTCGACGAGATGATCCCGTTCGTGCGCGCCGTCTCTCGCGCCTCACAGCGCGCGTTCGTGGTCGCGGATCTTCCCTTCGGCAGCTATGAGGCCTCCCCTGAGCAGGCGGTCGAGTCCGCGGTGCGCATGGTGAAGCTTGCGGGTCCCAGCGCGGTGAAGTTTGAGGGCGGCCGCCGCATCGCGCGCCAGGTCAAGGCCGTGACCGACGCAGGCATCCCGTTCATGGGCCACCTTGGCTTCACGCCCCAGAGCGAGAACGCTCTTGGCGGCCGGCGCATCCAGGGCCGCGGCGACGGCGCGTATGACGAGATGCTTGCCGACGCCCTCGCGCTGCAGGAAGCCGGCGCCTTCGCGATCGTGCTGGAGATGGTGATCTCCCCCGTCGCCGAGAAGCTCAGCGCGGCACTCGACATCCCCACGATCGGCATCGGCGCCGGCCCGCACACCGACGGCCAGGTGCTCGTCTGGCTCGACGCCGCCGGCGTTGGCGATTGGCACCCGTCGTTCTCGAAGCAGTTCGGCCAGGTGGGCCAGGCAATGACCGACGCTGCCGCCGGCTACGTCGCAGAGGTCAAGGGCGGCTCATTCCCCGCCGCTGAGCACACCTTCGACGAATAGCCAGCCCCGGCGTCGGGCGTCAGTCCTCGTCGCCCTCGCTCCAGCGACGGTCGTCGTCATCCCACGCTTCCGAGCGCTTGCGGGCGATTTCCAGGGCGTTTGCTGCCTCCTCAGCCGAGTCGTAAGGACCCATGAGGTGCTCCCAGGAACTTTGGCGCCCCTTCTCGACCATCTTGGTGCGAGTGTTGTAGAAGTACTCGACCTTGCCGTGCTCGTCTGACATCGTCATCGCCTCCACCAATAGACTGCCAGGTATGACCCCCGCGCGCGCACCCATCGCCAAGGGTGTCGTCACACCCATGCGCCCGGTTCCAGCCTCCATCGCGCGCCCGCCTTACGTGGGCAGGAAGCGCGCCGATCGCTGGCAGGGCGGTGACGTTCACACCCCGGAAGACGTTGAGAAGATTCGAGCCGCTGGCAAGATCGCCGCGCAGGCACTTGCGCTCGTTGGCGAGCACATCAGGCCAGGTATCACGACCGATGAGCTCGACGCGATCGCCCATGAGTTCATTCTCGACAACGGCGCCTACCCGTCGACGCTCGGCTACCCGGGTGCCGCCGGCCGCCCGCCGTTCCCCAAGGCGATGTGCAGCTCCCTCAATGAGGTCATCTGCCACGGCATCCCCGATTCGACGGTGATCGAAGAGGGCGACATCGTGAAGATCGACATCACCGCCTACAAGGACGGGATGCACGGCGACAACTGCGGCACGTTCATCGCGGGCGAGGGCACGGAGGACAGCCGCAAGCTCGTCGAGGTCGCTCGAGAGGCGACGATGCGCGGCATCAACGCGGCGCGCCCCGGTCGCGAGGTCAATGTGATCGGCCGGGTGATCGAGAAGTACGCGTCGCGCCACGGTTACGAGAGCGTCCGCGACTACACCGGCCACGGTGTGGGACCCGCCTTCCACACGGGCCTCGTCATCCCCCACTACGACGCCGCTCCGTATCACGCGGAAGTCATCGAGCCCGGAATGGTGTTCACCGTGGAGCCCATGCTGTGCATCGGCTCGCAGCGCAATCACGAGTGGGATGACGGCTGGACGGTCGTGACCGATGACGGTTCGTGGGTGGCCCAGTTCGAGCACACGATTTACATCACCGAAGACGGCCCGGAGGTGTTGACCCTGCCATGAGCAAGCATCGGGCACTAGGCGTGGACATCGGCGGCTCCGGCATCAAAGCCGCCCCCGTGAACCTCAAGAAGGGCCGCTTCAGCAAGGACAGGTTCCGCATCCCCACTCCGCAGCCGGCAACGCCCGACGCTGTGGCACAGGTGGTCGCGGAGGTCATCAATTACTTCCAGCCCACTGCCGAGGTGCCGATCGGCGTCACCTTCCCCGGCGTGGTGCACGACGGCATCGTCAAGACCGCGGCAAACGTCGATGACGCGTGGATCGGCACCGATTTGGCCGCGATCGTCCGCGAGTACGTGGGCCGCGACGTGCACGTTCTCAACGATGCCGACGCAGCGGGCTACGCCGAGTTCCTCTACGGAGGGGCGCATAAGCGCGGCGGCGTGGTGCTCATGACCACTCTTGGCACCGGAATCGGCACCGCGCTCATCGTGGACGGCGTGCTGGTGCCGAACACCGAGCTTGGCCACCTGCAGATCGACGGCCACGATGCCGAGGAGTTCGCGGCGGAGTCAGCTCGCGAGCGCCACGGCCTCAGCGACGACGAGTGGATCGCGCACTTGCAGCGCTACTACAGCGAGATGGAGAACCTGCTGTGGCCGGATCTCATCATCGTGGGCGGCGGCGTGTCCAAGGAGCATGAGTCCTTCCTGCCCAAACTCAAGCTGCGCACGCCCATCATCCCGGCCGAGCTGTTCAATTCGGCAGGCATCATCGGGGCCGCCGCGTACGCTGCGGTGCGCGTGAAGGCGGACAAGCGCGCCACCAAGGAAGCGCAGAAGAGGAAGCTGCGCTCCTCCCCTCAGGACTGGGAAGTCTGAGCCGACTGCCCTTCGGGCGGAGCCTCGTCCTCGCGAGTGCCGAAGTGCACGCGATCCTCGTCGATGATCGTCAGCGTGAACAGCTGTGGTCCCAGACAGAACAGTGCGACCACGAGGTACCACCCGCCTTCCACGAGCGGTCGCGACTCGGTGAGTCCCTGAATCGCCATGGCCGCGGCGAGCAGCGCCCATGACAGCGGGATGAAGCTGTCGCCTCTCGAGGCGCGCTCGACGAGTCGCCACGTTCCTCCGAAGATCAGCACCATGATCACGAGGAACAGCACCATGCCGATGAGGCCCAGCTGGAGCCACGCATCGAGGTACGCGTTGTGCGCGTGGCTGACGATGATCCCTGCGTCGTCGACGATCGTCGAATACGGCTCGCTCCATACGGGCCAGTAGCCCACATAGCCCCAGCCTTCCGGTCGCAGCCAGGCCGCGTCCGCGACGGCATTCCAGATGTCCGCCCTGTGCGTCGCGTCCGGGGAGCGGTCGAGCAGGTCGAAGATCTCCTGGCGCAGCTTGATGGTCAGCACGCCGGCGATAGCGGTGAGCGCAAGCGTCGCGAAGGAGATCGGCCGCTTGAGCCGCGGTCGCGCCCTGCGAATCAGGACAGCAGCACCGGTCAGCACCAGCACGTAGAGCAGCGCGACCGTGACGGTCGCCGACCTGGTGAGCAGGTGCACGGCGATCGCGGCGACCAGGGTGACCACAGCGTCGGCCCGGCTGAGCCTGCGCTCAAGCAGCAGGACGAAGGCGAGGATTCCCGCGAGCAGCGCGATGGCCCCGAAGGGATTGCGGTTGCCGACGAAGCCTTGAATGGGGCCGCCCTCGAAGAGGAGATTCTGTGACCACCAGACTTCGGCGACCTTTCCCTTCGATTCGACGAGTTTGTGAATGTCGCTGACGAGGGGATGTACGGGCCTGCGAGCAAAGAGCGAGATCGCCAGCTCAAACGCAAGGCCAAGGAACAGGCTGGCCTGCAGTCCCCGGTACAGCAGCACCATGAACCGCCACGAGGCATGACCGCGAACGGTCACGAAGGTGATGAAGGTGGTCGCGAGCAGCACCACAATGGCGAGCGCCGTCACCGCTCGCGCGCCCGACCACGCCCATGACGCCACCGCGAGCGCGATGAAGCTGCCGATGAGCAGCGGAGGGCGGATGGTGCGCCATGTGGGCCGGAACGCGACGGCCACGGCAGCGACCGTGAGCGCAGCGAGCAGTCCATAGACGTACAGGCCCAGCAGGTAGCGGAAGCCCTGTCCGGAGACGAGGAACAGCACCGTCCAGATGGTGATGAGTTCGCGCGAGCGGACGGTGGTGAGTGTGGTGAGCCACCCCGCGCGGCCCTGTCTTGCTGTTGAGCTTTCGGTCACGTCCCAATCCCAGAAGCGATGATGCCCGTCACGATCACCGAGGTGATGGTGACGGTCGCGAATCCGGCGACGATCATCTTTGGCAGGATCGCGCCTTCGATTGCCTTGCGTTCGTCCTCAGTGTCTGCCGCGGCGCGGGCAGCCTCCTGGGACAGCACCATCGTGCCAGGAAATCCGAAGAGTGACGTCCGCCGCTCGAGAAGAAGTACCGCAAGCAGCTCGACTCGGAGATCGCGGATATCGCGAACCTGGGAGGACAGTTCGCTGGCGCGACCACCGCGGCGCTGTTCCTCAGCGAGTTCGTTGGCGACACACCCTGGGCGCACATCGATATTGCAGGCACGATGCAGGCGGAATCCGATGATTCCTGGCGGTCTGCGGGAGCCACCGGATTTGGGGCGAGACTGCTCGCGGAGCTGGCTCGCACATACTGAAGGGGTGACGGCAACCGACTACCCTCCCCGCCTTGGGCCGATTGAACGCGCTAGACAGCGCGTTGGCGACGCGCTGTTCACGCGCATCGCCGGCCCCGGCGGCTACGAGGCACGCTCGCGAGTCCACAACACTCCCGGCGAGCGGTGGTTTCCGCGCGGGAGCGCCATCCGGCGCGTGCATGGCGACGCTTCGACGTTCGTCGGCGGGCTCCGAGCGCTCCTGCTCCAGTCGCTTCACCCTCTCGCCATGGCGGGAGTAGCAGGCCATTCGGGTTATCGCGGGGATCCGTGGGGACGGCTCGCGCGCACCTCGACGTTCCTCGCGTTCACGACGTTCGGAGCAGCTGACGACGCTCAGGCAATGGTGGACCGGGTTCGCGCTGTACATCAGCGCGTGCGCGGCAAGGCGCCTGACGGGCGTCCGTACCGCGCGTCAGACCCTCACCTGCTGACGTGGATCCACATCGCGGAGGCCGACTCATTCCTCACCGCGCACCAGCGCTACGGCGAGCACCCTCTCGATGCCGCTTGCGCTGACGAGTATGTGGCGCAGTCTGGACGGGTCGCCACGGCGCTGGGCGCCGTCGAGGTGCCGCAGACGGTCGCGGAGCTCGCTCAGTTCATGGACCGGTATCGTCCGGAGCTCGAAGCGACGGATGCCGCGCTCGACACGGCTCGATTCCTGCTCAAGGAGCCGCCGCTTCCCTGGGTCGCGCGCCCGGCCTACAAGCTGCTCGCCTCCGGCGCGGTGGCGCTGCTGCCCCGCTGGGCCCAAGACGAACTGCAGGTTTCGGGACCGGTCAACCGCAGCGTCGGGCCGCTTGCCGGCAAGATCGCGACCCTTGGGGTGCGCTGGGGCATGGGCAATGCCGAAGAGCGCCGCATCAAGGGCTTCGCCGGTCACTGACCGAGCCCGCCCACCTCGCTGCCGGGCTCGAAGTTGCCCTCGGCAACGTCCTGCCAGAACGTGTCGATCTTGTCAGGATCAAGCAGCACGGTGGAGCCCACGCCTTTGACGCGGTAGCCCCAGTCCTTGATGGGCGGGGTGCCGGTGACGGCCTGATCGCCCTGGGCGGCTTTGAAGGTCATCGCGATGCGCGCGAGATCGAGCGGACCCGCGCCTTCGCTCACGCGGAACGCGCCAAGGCCGGCATCGGCGACGTCCATCGCCTTGCCAGGACTGCCCATCACATCCTTCGTGAAGACGCCGTCCACGACCGCCTTGACGAGTTGTCGCTGACGATCGGCGCGACCGATGTCGCCCAGCGGATCGCTGTAGCGCATGCGAGCGAAGGCGAGCGCGGTGTCGCCGTCAGCGACGTGGCAGCCGGCCTTCCACTTCATCTTGGAGCGCCAGTCATCGACGTCGCGGTCATAGCAGAGCTCCACCCCGCCCAGCGCGTCGACGAGGTCGCCGACGCCCGTGAGGCCAATCTCCATGTACGCGTCGACGGTGAGGCCGGAAAGCCCTTCGACTGTCTCGACGAGCAGCTCCGGTCCGCCAAAGGCGAAGGCCGCGTTGATCTTGTTCTTCTTGTGACCGGGAATCTCCACGTAGGAGTCGCGAGGCAGCGAGATGAGCGACACCACGCCATTGGGCGCCTTGTGCAGCACCATGATCGTGTCCGTGCGAGCGCCCTTGGTGGAATCCGCGTGCTTCCAGCCCTTACGCGAGTCCGAGCCCACGATGAGGTACGTCTCGCCTGCGGTGTTCTCCGCGCCGCTGAGGGCGTCGACGTGCTGGATGCGGTGACTCACCCACAGCCACATGCTCACGGCGAGGATCGCGAGAATCAGCAGCGCGGCGATGGTGAGAACGCCGCAGCGGCGCTTCCAGTGAGTGCGCTTGGAGGGCTTCTGGCTGCCCGACGCTGCGGCTGGCCGCGCCTGTTGGCCTTGGCTTGGTCGCTGGGCGGATGGGCGTTGCTGCGGCTGACGCGTGGACTGCCGCGCCGGAGCCACCTGGCGCGCGGAACGGCTTGAACCTGGATCCGGTGCTGCCGGGCGCTGGCGCGGAGGAATCGAGGGCGGCATGGGCCGCCGCGATGCGGGGGGTCCCCCGTCGTTCCCTCCGGTGCTCACGGGGCGAGCCTAAACGCCTGCACGCCGATGACAAGCGCGCCGCGCCAGCACGTGCCTATGCTCGACGGATGTCGGTTCTGCGCTTGGACAACGTCGCCGTGGTGGTGGACGACCTTGAAGCGGCTGTCGCCTTCTTCGAGGACTTGGGCCTCGAACTTGAGGGCCGCGCCACAGTAGATGGCCCGTGGGTCGAGGGAGTTGTGGGCCTCGACGGAGTCATCACGCACATCGCGATGATGGCGGTCCCTGGTGGGCCGGGGCGCGTCGAGCTGACGTGGTACGAATCGCCGGAGGCCGTGGCTTCCGCTGCGCCCCAACCGAACACGCTCGGCATGACCCGCATGATGTTCACGGTGACGGACATCGACGACACGGTCGCGCGCTTGGAGCGACATGGCGCCAGCGTGCTGCGCCAAATCGTCGACTATGGCGACGCCTATCGGCTGTGTTACCTGCGGGGTCCGTCGGGGATCATCGTGGCGCTCGCGCAGCCCCTCAAGCCTGAGGACGGATGAGTTGGCCTGTACGCCGGGTTCTGTCTGGCCGGGCTCCTTACGGGGCCCGGCCGGGCGGCCATCCATCTAGGCCGTGCGTTGCCGCACGGCTCAAGCAACCTACCCGGAAGCTCGGGCGGGCAGCCCTCAAGCGCTTCCTGTCTGGTCTTGCTCCAGGTGGGGTTTACCGTGCCGTCCCTGTCACCAGGAACGCGGTGAGCTCTTACCTCACCCTTTCACCCTTACCGCCGGTTGCCCGGCGGCGGTCTGCTTTCTGTGGCACTGTCCCGCGGGTCACCCCGGGTGGCCGTTAGCCACCACCCTGCCCTATGGAGCCCGGACGTTCCTCGGCACCGGTGAACCGGTGACGCGACCGCCTGGCCAACTCATCCGCGGATCAAGTGTAGCCAGGCGGTCTGTCACGCTACTCGGCGAGCAGCTTGTAGAGGTCCTTGCGAGCAGTGGCGAGCACCTCAGTCGCGTGTTGGGCGAGCTCGGGATCTTCGCGGCGACCTATGAGCATCAGCACCTCGTGGATGCCGTGAATCTCGTTGCGGAGGTCGTCCGCTTCCTTGGGTCGGTCGCCCGCCTTGGCGAAGATCGCCTCAACAGCCTCCCCGTTGTCGTTGACCCACGCCTGACCCGCTGACGTGAGCGTGGCGGTCTTGCGGCCATCCACGGTCTCAAAGGTGATGAGACCCTCGTCCTCAAGGGACTGCAGCGTGGGATAGATCGAGCCGGGACTCGGCGACCACGCGCCGTTGGTGCGCTCCTCGATAGCGCGCATGAGGTCGTAGCCGTGTCGCGGCTGCTCCGCGAGCAGCACAAGCACGGCGGTACGGACATCTCCGCGACCGCGACCGCGTCCTCCGCGGCGTCCTCGCGGCCCAAAGCCAGGGCCAAAGCCCGGAGGCGGACCAAAGCCAGGGCCGCCGAATGGGCCAAAGCCGGGCGGAGGGCCAAAGCCGCGACGGCGTCGGCCGCCCTTGGGACCCCTCATGGGGCCAAAGTCTTCGAAGCGACCAGTGTGGTCGTGGTGACGGCGCTCGCGCGGGTGGCGCGGCATCTCGTTGTTGTGTGTCATGGGTTTCCCCCTTCTGTTGTGACACACTCACGATATATCGCGTCATGCTCGCCGTCAACTCTTTCCACCTCCGCCTCCCCCCATCCGGTCGGTACGTGGAGGTCGCTTCCGCGGTCGGAAACGACGCCCATGTACCGACACGATGCTGGCGCGCCATAGGGTGTGTGCCGTGCTGATTCTCCTGCCCCCTTCGGAAGGCAAGTCGGCCCCCTCCCACGGCGACCCCGTGGACGTCGCATCGCTCTCACACCCCGAGCTGGCGGACGCGCGACTGCGCGTCGCCAAGGCTCTCGCCACGGTCTCGGGTCAGCGCAACGCGCTCACTGTGCTCGGCGCTGGTGCCTCGCTTGCAGAGGAGGTCGCTCGCAACACGACCGTGCTCACCAATCCCACCGCCCCCGCCGCGCAGGTCTACACCGGGGTGCTGTTCGAGGCCGCCGGAATGGCCACCTGGGATGAGGCAGCCGTCGCTCGCGCCGCGGACCGCATTCTCATCAGCTCAGCCCTGTGGGGAGCGGTGACGCCAGCGGACCGCATCCCCGCCTATCGCCTATCCGCCGGGACGACGCTGGGTCGGCTTGGCAACGTCACCACCTTCTGGCGTCCTCGCCTGGGCACGGCCCTCACCACAGAATCGCCCCTCATCGTGGACTGCCGCAGCGGCGGCTACGCGGCAATGTGGAGCGCACCCAAAGACCGCACCATGGCCGTTCGCGTGGAGCGTGAACTGAACGGCAAGCGCTCTGTCGTGAGCCATTTCGCCAAGCACTGGCGGGGACTGCTCGTTCGCGAGCTCATGACGCAGCCCAAGGATCCGGCGACCCCTGAAGAGCTGGCAAGTGCAGCGTGGGGCATTGATGGGGTGACGAGCGTGGAACTGACGCCCGGCACCATCACCCTGGTCGTGGCGGGCTAAGCGCCCTCGACCTCGCCTGCGGCGCCCGCGTCACCCTCAACGGACTGAGACTCGCGCTCGACGTAGCGCAGCACCACACCGCGACCCTTGAGGCGCTCATTTGCCCCGTCGACGAAGTCCTGCGGGTCAACGCCGTGCAGAGGGACGCGAGGAATAGAGCGCTCGCCGTCAGACAGCACCACGCGCGGGTCCGCACGCCCCGGCATCGCCGCGATGGGCGGGTAGGTCACGTCGATCTCGCGCGCGGCCACGAACTCGACGGGACGGCGCAGCAGCACCTCCTGGATGGAGCGCGGCCACTCGATCGAGCCCGCGCCGGTGTGAACCAGGATGGCGCCGCGGTTCTTGATGCGGTTGATCACCGAGAACGCGACGAACAGCACCGCGATGCCCGCGAAGATCCACACGGGAACGGCGAGCCACACGATCGAGATGTTGGCCGCGGCGACCGTCAGCACGAGCGCCATCACTGCGCGATAGCCAAGCCGGCCCCAGAACGCCCCTGCTGGCTCTTCAAGCAGGACGATTGAGCCCTTCCACGCCATTGACATGCTGTCGAGCCTATCCGCTTACGAGGTGGGAACGCCCAGCGCGAGCAGGTGGCCCTCCACCAGTTCGCCGTCGGGTGCCACGCGCAGCTGCAGCAGCGTAAGCGATGCGGGGATGGGCCACACGTGCGCCACTGTCGATGGCGGCATGTCCATCGCGGCGGCCACGATCGACTTGATCGCGACGGAGTGCGACACGATCGCGATCGTGCGCGGCACGTCCTCCTCCGCGCACAGTCTCGCCTGCTCGGCGGCAAGATCCTCGACAAAGCTGCGCATGCGCGTCACCACATCAGTGAGCGACTCACCGCCCGGCGCACGGACAATGCCTTCGTCCCACGCGCGGAATCCCTCGCCGTAGCGCTCGTAGGCCTCAGGAGCCGTGAGGCCCTCCCATTCGCCAAAGTCCACTTCGCGAGCGCGCTCGTCGACCTCGACGTGCAGTCCCAGGCGACGGCCCAGCGCG
The DNA here is from genome assembly GCA_937925595.1 of uncultured Demequina sp. The sequence goes on from CALALQ010000408.1 coordinate 14,968, forward strand.
CCGGCGGTGTCTTGCGTGCGCTGCATCGGCGAGGCGAGAATGCGCGTCACAGGCTCGAGCGGCGGCCAGGCGTCGCGGCCGATCCGATACACGGCGTCGGCCGCCTTCGCGGCTTGGACGCGACCGCTGGCATTGAGCGGCGGACCCACGACCGAGCCACCGGAGAGCATGTGGTTCACCGTCATGTCGGTGACGCCGTGTCGCACCAGCACCAGCGACAGTGTCGAGACCAGCTCACGCGAACTCAGCTCACGCAGGGACTTGGGCTTCGCGGCGGGCGCCGGGTCCGGGTCGTCATATTCCGGCCCGACGCTGGGTCCAGTGGAGCCGTGACCTCGCACAATCTCCCGGTCCTTGGTATCCATCGCTTCATTCGCGAGCGTGTCCGCGGCCTTGTTGCGCTCGCGCGGAATCCACTCGAAGTCGACCTCGCGGCCCTCGATAAGTTCGCGGGCGCGAGCCGCGAGCGGCTTCATGTCGGGGTGCTTGATCTGCCACCGACCCGTCATCTGCTCGATGACGAGCTTGGAATCCATGCGCACACTGATTGCGGCATCGGGATCGATGGAGACGGCGGCCTCGAGGCCGGCGATGAGTCCGTTGTATTCGGCGACGTTGTTGGTCGCTAGTCCCAAGTAGCCTGCACGCTCGGCAAGCACTGCGCCGTCTTCCGCACGCACCACCGCGCCGTAGCCGGCGTGGCCGGGGTTCCCGCGCGATCCCCCGTCAGCCTCGACGATGAGTCGCGAGTGGCTCACGTGCCATCCTCGCGAACGAGGATCCTGCCGCACTCTTCGCAGCGCACCACCTGGTCGGGCGCTGCGGATTCGATGGCCGCGAGGTCTCCCGCGTTGAGCGACAGCTGGCAGCCCTGGCACTGTCCGCGCAGCAGTCGCGCGGCACCGATTCCCCCGTGCTGGTCGCGCAGCTTCTCGTAAAGCGCCAGCAGCGCCGGATCCAGGCCCTCGACCGCGGCGGCGCGCTCGGCAGCGATCGCCTCGAGCTCCGCGTCGATCTCGGCGAGCGCCGCGTCGCGCTCGACCTTGAGCGTCTCGATGTGCGCGGAGATCTCTTCGTACTGACGCTCCGCATCGGCAAGCTCGGCCTCGGCCGTCTCGAGCCGCTCCATCGCCTCGAGCTCGAGGTCCTCGAGTTCGCTCTTGCGGCGAGCCAGCACCTCAAGCTCCGACTGCAACGCCTGCAGGTCCTTGGGTGTGCCCTGGCCCGAGTTCAGCCGGGCGTTGTCGCGCTCGGCACGGGCACGGACGGCGGAGACGTCATCCTCGACCTTGATCACCTCGCGGCGCAGGTCTCCCACGGCTGCGCTGCGGGTCGCGCGCTCGTCGCCGAGGTCGGCCGCACGCGCGGTGAGCTCCTCAAGCTGCACAAGCACGGGAAGGGTCGCGCGACGGTGGCGAGCCTGCTGCGCACGAAGGTCCGCATCCTGCACGTCGAGAAGCCTGCGCTGGTCTGCTGCGGGGGCGGTGGCCACAATTGGTCTCCTTAGGCTCTGCCGGTCCAGGGATCGGTGTTCAGCCTACTGACTGTGGCGGTGAGCCCCAGACCCTCGAACTCGCGCGCGAGGTCTGCGAGCCACAGCGATTCGGACGCCGCATGCGAGACATTCACGAGGTACGGGCGCCCGTCGCGCAGGTTTGCTGCCTCTCGAGCGTCGAGGGCAGGGTGGTGGCGCAGGTCGGCGGTGACGTAGACGTCGACGTCGGCCGCGACCGCGTCGTTCAGGAAGCTGTCCCCCGCTCCCCCAACAAGTCCCACTCGCTCGACCACAGCGTCGGCCGGTCCCGCGTAGAGCACGCCGCCCGCGGTGGCTGGGAGGGCCGCGGCGACGGCGGCGGCGAATTCGGCAAGCGTGGTCTTAGCGACGGTTCCCACGCGCCCCGTGCCCGACGCTTCCACAAGTGGTCCCGTCACGCTCACTCCCAGCGCGGTCGCCAGGGCGTCCGATACGCCGTGCTGGGCGCTGTCCGCCGTCGTATGGGCGTTCGCGAGCGCCACGCCACTCGTCGCGAGAGCGTGCACGACGGCGCCTTTGATGGTGTCGGCCGCGACGGATGTCACGCCGCGCAGCATGAGCGGGTGGTGCGTGATGAGCAGCTGCGCGCCCACCTCGATGGCCTCCTTCGCCACAGCGAACGTGGGGTCCACGGCGAGGTGAACTCGGGTCACCTCCGCGGCGGGATCGCCGACCGTGAGGCCGTTGACGTCCCAGTCCTCCGCGAGGTGCGGTGGGTACAGCCGGTCGAGCAGGTCGAGGATCTCAGCGACGGTGGTCATGCGCGGCCGTGCTCCTTGAGGAAGGCCGCCCACTTCTCGCCCCCCACGCGCGCCCGCGCATTGGTGTCGACGCGCACGGCGTTGGAGTGGGGCTTGCGCACCGCCTGATCGTGGATGGACGCGGCAAAGGAATCCGCGAAGTCGAGGCGAGGAACCTCGTCCACCACAGCGAGCAGCACCTGCGGGTCCCACTTGTCGAACTCGGCGCCGCCCACATCGAGGCTCGTGGCGACCTCGAGCAGATGCCCCTCGACGTCGAACTCCGGATCCACCTCTGCCCACATGTGGCGCTCGATGACCTCGGCGACGCGAACGCGGCGAGCCACATCCCAGCCTGCGCCGGCGGCGAAGGTCCACCCCGCTGCGCCGCCCGCGACCTCGAAGGCGATGCGGTGGGAGTCGAAGTGGTCCGCCACGCCGATGTCGTGGAGCAGCGAGGAGACGTAGAGCAGCTCCGCGTCGTAGTCGAGGCCCAGCGAATCACCAAGAGCGCTGGCCCACACCCACGACCGCAGCGAATGGTTGAACAGCGCGTCGGTTTCCCACTCGCGCGCCACCTCGCGAGCGAGCCCGGCTGTTGGTGTGGGAGGGGCGAGGAGGGAATCTACGTCAACCACAGCGTCGGGCATTCTTCCTCCCCTGGATCCGCGCGCGAGGCGTGGATAGCGAATCTCGTGGGCCCTACCGGACTCGAACCGATGACACCTGCGGTGTAAACGCAGTGCTCTAACCAACTGAGCTAAGGGCCCGCGCCTATTGTGTCGGGTTTTCGCCGCAAGTGCGTACAAGCGCCATATCCCGACACCGCGTTGACTTGGTCACATCGCTGAGGAGCCCTCATGCACGCCGTGCAACGTTTTGCTGCCATATCCACTCTCACCGCCGTCGCCGTGTGGGCGTCGCAGTGGCTCCGGCAATGGCGGAACCCCAAAGTGGGAGTCAGTCCGTGACGCTCACCGGCGACGGCAATTGGGAGATTCCGGCTGACGCCACGAACATCAAGCTCATCTTGGCCGGCGCCGGTGCCGCTGAGCCGGTGACCTACCTCGGCGGAACGGGAAGGCCCGGCTACGGGGGAATGGGCTACTAGGTCCTGAGCGACGAGGTCGCGGGACGGACGCTTACGTACACGAGTGGCGAGCGCGGCGATCCGAGCGACCGTGGGCCGGGCAAGGTGGCCAGGCGACTGGTGGTGGCAAGGCGAGCACTACCGTCAGCTATGCGAGCCACAGCGTCTATGGCGGCACCGATGGAGGAGACGTCTCCATCGCAACCATCGACGCGATCATTCTCGCCGCAGGCGGCTACGGAGGTTGAGGACGCCACCCTGCTCGCGCGTGTCGCGAGCCTGCTGCTCGCAGGAGGCATCGGCACGCGGGCGCTCGGAGTCCGCCGCCGCTGAGGGGCGCCTCCGGGCGCTCCGCCAATAGCATGGGCGCGTGACCACTTCGGAGCAGCGCGGCTGGCGCGTGGTCTTGAGCCATTCGTGGGTCAAGCCACTGCTCGTCCTGGTGGTGAGCCTTGTCGTTGGATGGTTCATCCTTCGGTTCATCGGCAAGATCTCCTGGTCAGACGTCGGTGAGGCCGTCACCTCTATCTCCATCGCAGAGCTGCTGGCGCTGCTCGGCCTGCTGCTGCTGCGCCAAGTGCTCAACTCGGCGCCGATTCATCTGTTCACCCCCGGACTGGGCGTTCGCCGCGCCGTTATGAGCGACCTCAGCGCCAACCTTGCTGGCACCATCACTCCCCCGCCTGGCGACGTCGTGGTGCGAGTCGCACAGTTCAAGACCTGGGGCATCAATCCTGTCGATGGCATGGCGGGCGCAACGCTCAACATGCTGATCTTCTACGGAGCACGCTTCGCCGCTCCCGCGCTCGGCGCGCTGGTCTTCTGCCTCCACGCGTTCGATGGCGGCCGCGTCGTCACGGGCGT
>CALALQ010000409.1 GCA_937925595.1 uncultured Demequina sp.
CACGCTCCGGAGAGGCATCCCGCCGGAAATGGAGAGGGGCGGCATCCTTGGGGGCCGCTCCCCCGACGAGCTTCGTCACGACCCCGGCGGCGCGTGCGTTCCCTCGCTCCTCAGGCGCATCGTTGTCATCGAAACGGCACGCTACCCCGACGCGGTCTCGGGTTCGATCAGGCTGCCCTGAGCGACGATCGGTGTCCGTCGGCGATCCCCTGACCGAAGCCCCAGCCGATGCCGTCGTCGAGGAACCTTGAGTTGATCGGAGTCGCGTAGCTGGGGCGGCCGCTGTTCAGCCCGCGGGCGGTGGCACGCGGGCCTATCCCGTGGCACACCAGTACTGTTTGCCTATGAGTTCTGAGGGTGGTGCGCAGCTCCGAAAAGGGGTGGTCGAGTACTGCATCCTCGGCGTCTTAGCGCGGCAACCCATGTACGGGTGGCAGTTGGCGGAAATCCTCGCGGGAGCCGGCGTCATCGCAGGGATCGGGACGTTGTACCCACTCTTGGGTCGCCTGCGCGACAGGGGTTTCATTGTCGCGTTCGAGATGGCTTCCGACTCCGGCCCGCCTCGCAAGTACTACCAGCCCTCAGATTCGGGATTGGCGCACCTGGCTGCATTTCGATCTCAGTGGCCGGCGTTCACGTCCACGGTTTCGCAGTTGATTGAGGAGAGTCCAAGTGGGACGCAGTGATGTGTCGGCGGAGGTGTCCGCATATCTGCGCGAACTGGACGCCGCGCTCTCGAACGTTCCGCCGACGATCGCCAGCGAGATTCACGACGGTATCGCGGAGGAACTCGGCGGCCTACCGGCCGAGGTGGCGCGTGAACGGATCCGCGAGCTCGGAGACCCACGGTTCGTTGCCGCGCAGGCCCTAGACGGTCTAGAGACGGAGGTCACGCCGACAAGACCCCCAGAGATCGTCAGTTCACGGATCTACGCTGCCGCCAGCGCGATCGTTGTCGCGTTCGGTGCATTCGCGGTGCCAATGGTGGGCTGGGCTTTCGGCTACGTTCTCGTGCTGCTTTCTCCCCTGTGGAGACGGTGGGAGAAGGTGCTGGCCATCGCGGCACCTGTCGGCGCGAGCGCGCTTGTGGCACTCACCTTCGCTGCAATGGACTTTGCGCGGGCAGGGTCGTGGGAAACCTACTCACTTCTCGCGGCCGGGCACGTGGCGCTATCAAACGCGGCGGTCACCGTCGCGGTCAGCAACGCGATCGCGGGCACTTGGCTGCTCGTGCGCGCTCTCACCCGCCACTGAGCCGACGGAAGAGTTCAGTACGTCACTGGAGAAGTTGAGCGGGTCCGCTCCGAGCGCGTCGAGGACGCGGAACAGTGTCCCCAAGGTGGGGTTGGCGATCTCGCCACCAGAATGGCGACCCTCGTTCGATGCTGCCGTACGTCCCTACCGTGATACCGGCTTCCAGCGCGACTTCTTCCTGCGACAAGCCCAGCCGCGTGCGCTACCGGGTGCCAGCCGGTGTGGCATCGCTCGGCAATGCGATCCACAGCAAGATGTAGATGGCGACCGCTACTCCAAGCGAGAAGACCCCCGCAAGTGCCGTCGCCAACCGAACGCTGAACGGGCTCAGGCCAAGGCTGTTCGCCACTGCCGCACACACGCCTGCGACGTAACGATCTGATGTGCTCCGCACAAGCGAATTCCTCATGTCAAACCCCCGTGCTCGCGCACCGCGAATCCATGAGAGCTGTGCGGATCGGCGCAGCAAGCGTGCCCCGACAAATCGGCAATAGATTGCATGGCTCGCACGCTATCCCTTCGCTACCTTGCAATGCAAGAGCCGCCCGCGGTGGGCGTGCCACACCCGAAGGAGATGACCCGTGAAGCGAAAACTTCCCTTCCGAGCTGCACTTTCCGCCATTCTCGCCGCGACCCTGATCGCCTTCACTTTGCCGACCGCCGCGAGCGCGACGCCCACGTCCAGCGAGGAGCAAGCGTTCCAGGAGATGGCAGACGGCCTCTCTGTGTTCCTGTCCTCTCACGGCGTTTCCGAGCCCACGCGGGCGGCACTGATCGCGAAGCTCCACTCCGGGATACTTCTCAACTCGATGGATGGCTCCGACCCTGTCTCCACTCAGACGTTCGGTGGCACCACCGTTGAGACGTTCGCCGACGGCTCCGTGCGAGAGCTGAAAGTCGAAACCCCCGTGACGCCGCCTGCCCCTGGCGGGATCTCGCCGATGGCCGGCATCGCAGGCTGCTCATCGTCGACCTCAGGCTCCTACTCGTACAGAACGAACTGCCTCGTTTCGCGTTGGGACGGGATCATCTCCCAGGGGTTCCACGCTGACTTCACATACGTGACCCCCGGGTATGACCGCATCGACTCTGTCTACAGTCCGACATATGCGGTGTTCGGGGCTACCTCGGCCTCGCAGACGTACTTCGGCATCCTGAAGAAGGTCGAGAACGCGAGTGGTGCGGCTAGGGCTGAACACCGAGTCTCCGCGCAATTGCCCATCATCGGATCTGTGTCTTACTACCTCCGGCTAAACGTCGGGGCCGGCGGGGCAACCGCCGCCGCGGCCTGACCTGACCGGGCGCCCGCCGTGCACGCCTCTGTGTAGGGCGGGCGCTTCGGCGAGGTCAATGGGAAGTGGCGAGTCCTCGGGGTCTCCGAGGTACGGCGCGAGGGGAGAGACAGCCGGATGATCGGGAA
>CALALQ010000410.1 GCA_937925595.1 uncultured Demequina sp.
CCGGAGTCTGCCCACCCGACCAGATGATCATGCGCATCCCGAAGATGTCGAAAGCCGAATCTTTGTATGTGGCCCACGTGAGGCCCGCGCCTCTGGGACTGAGGAAGCCAAGCAGCAGGCTCACGAGCCATATCGCGCCGCCTGCAAGACTCGCATAGATCGCAGCGATGGGAATGACCGTGATCTGGGTCGATGGGTGGATCCGTCGTTCGAGCGTGATTGCCACGGCCGCGACAGCAAGACCCGCGACGGTTACGCCATATCCGGGGTTGACACCCATCACGCGTGCGCCGACTAGCGCCGCGAACGTTGACAGTTGCCACGCGATGAAACCAGTGGCAATCGCGAGGGGCAGGCCGTATCGTTTGGCCGCGACTGTCGCAATCGCGCCCGCGCCGAGCAGCATGACGGCAGCAGGTGGCCAAACGAACACAGCCGCAACCGCAGAGACCACTGCGAGCGTGGCAAGGACGCGCGTGACCGAGGATCGTGGCTTCACGGCGGTTCGCATGGGCCGAGAGTACCGAGCGAACGCGCGAGCGCGTGGGAAGCGCTCGCCGTTGACGACAAGGCTCCACAAGTCCGCATCGCCGACTGCGCACTAAGACGAACGCCGTGTTGAACGCTACTGTGTCGCCATGAGCACCGTCCTCGTCCTCAACGGCCCCAACCTTGGCCGACTCGGCACTCGAGAGCCCCAAAAGTACGGCACCACCACTCACGACGAGCTGGTGGCGCTCATCGCCGAATGGGGAGCGAGTGTCGGCCTGGAGGCCGTGGTGCGGCAAAGTGACAGCGAAACGGACCTGGTTCACTGGATCCACGAGGCCGTCGACAACACGTGGCACGTGGTGCTCAACCCTGCGGCATTCACCCACTACTCATACGCCTTGCGCGACGCGTGTGCGCTGGTGCCTGAGGCAGGACTGTCCCTGGTAGAGGTGCATTTGACGAACCCGGCCGCGCGCGAGGAGTTCCGCCACACCTCGGTCATCTCGGGGGTTGCTACGGGAACCATCGCGGGCTTCGGCGTGGACTCCTACCGCCTCGCGATCGAGGCGGTCGCTGCGCGTCGGCTAGACTAGCCAGCCGTGGCTACCTCGAACGACATCAAGAACGGCTCCGTACTGAACCTCGACGGCAACCTGTGGACCGTCATTGAGTTCCAGCACGTCAAGCCCGGCAAGGGCGGTGCGTTCGTGCGCACCAAGCTCAAGAACGTGCTCACCGGAAAGGTCGTCGACAAGACCTTCAATGCCGGCATCAAGGTCGATTTCGAGACCGTTGATCGTCGCTCGATGCAGTACCTGTACTTCGACGGCACGTCGTACGTCTTCATGGACCCGGACACCTTTGACCAGGTCAACGTGTCTGCCGCGGTCATGGGCGACGCGACGGACTGGCTGCTCGAAAACGAGACCGCTGTCATCGGCTCGCACAATGGCAACCCGATCTTCCTTGAGCTTCCCGCCTCCGTGGTCCTTGAGGTGACGTACACCGAACCGGGCCTGCAGGGTGACCGTTCGTCCGGTGGCACCAAGCCTGCAACCCTCGAGACGGGTAAGCAGATTCAGGTGCCGCTGTTCCTCGAGGCCGGCGTCAAGGTCAAGGTCAACACCGAGACCGGCGAGTACCTGGGGCGCGTGAACGACTAGGTGGCAGCACGCACCAAAGCACGCAAGCGCGCGCTCGACATCCTCTTTGAAGCGGACCAGCGCGGCGAGAACATCGTCGCTGTCCTCGACGACCGCCTCAATGATTCGGGCCGCGAAACCCCGCTTCCTGAGTACTCCGAGCAACTCGTCAGGGGAGTGGCGCGCCGCTGGCTCGAGCTCAACACGCTGATCGAGCAAGCGTCGCCCAACTGGACGCTTTCCCGCATGCCTGCCGTGGACCGCGCGATCCTGCGCATCGGCGCTTGGGAGATCCTCGACAATCCTGACGTCGCCACCGCCGTGGCCATCGATGAGGCCGTCGAGCTCGCCCGTGACCTGTCCACCGCCGATTCGCCCGCCTTCATCAACGGCATCCTCGGCACCATCGCTCGCGACGCTCCGGCGCTGCCACAGAACGACCCGGACGCGGACTGAGTCCGGTAGAGTTGCCGCAACATCCACTCCTTTAAGTCCGTCCAGTGAGGCGGGGAAGGAGGTAGCCAGGTGACTGGCACCATTCTTGGCGCGCCCGACATCTCCCGGGCGCTCAAGCGCATCGCTCACGAGATCGTCGAGCGCAACGACGGCGCAGCGTCGGTCATTCTCCTCGGTATCCCCACGCGTGGACTGCCTTTGGCGCATCGTCTGGCCGACGCTCTGGCGGCCATCGAGCCAGCGTTCAGTCCCGCTGAGCGCACCGGGGCACTCGACATCACGATGTACCGCGACGACCTGCACAAGCAGCCCACGCGCAGCATCGGCACCACGACTCTTCCCGCCGAGGGAATCGACGACTCCGTGGTGGTGCTGGTAGATGATGTGTTCCACACGGGCCGGACGATCCGCGCGGCGCTCGACGCGATCAGCGACCTTGGCCGCCCCAGCGCGGTGCAGCTCGCGGTGCTCGTGGACCGCGGTCACCGCGAACTTCCCATCCGCGCGGACTTCGTGGGCAAGAACATCCCCACCTCGCGCAGCGAGCGCGTCGACGTGCACCTCGCCGAGATCGACGGCGAGGACGCCGTCATTCTGAGGAGGGGTGAGGACGCGTGAAGCACCTGCTGACCACCAAGGACTTGTCCCGAGAGGACGCCATCCGCATCCTTGACACCGCCGGTCAGATGGCCGCGACGCAAGAGCGCGAGATTCGCAAGCTCCCCACGCTGCGCGGCAAGACTGTCGTGAATCTGTTCTTCGAGGACTCCACCCGCACACGCATCAGTTTCGAGGCGGCAGCCAAGCGCCTCAGTGCCGATGTCATCAACTTCTCCGCCAAGGGCTCCTCGGTGTCCAAGGGCGAGTCGCTCAAGGACACCGCCCTCACGCTCCAGGCGATGGGCGCCGACGCTGTGGTGGTGCGTCACTGGGCGTCCGGTGCCGCCGAGCGCCTCGCGACCTCGGGGTGGATCCACGGCTCCGTGCTCAACGCAGGTGACGGCACCCACCAGCACCCCACGCAGGCGCTGCTCGACGCCTACACGATGCGTCGCCACCTCGTGGAGTCTCCTGGGGCCGCCGGCCTGGACGGCCTGCGCGTGGCGATCGTTGGAGACATCCTCCACTCCCGCGTGGCCGGATCTAACGGCTACCTGCTGAACACCCTTGGCGCCAAGGTGAGCCTCGTGGCGCCCCCGACGCTGCTGCCAGTTGGCATCACGGCTCGCCCTGAGCTTGAGGTCTTCTACACGCTCGACGACGCGCTCGACGCCAACGAATACGACGCGATCATGATGCTGCGCGTGCAGCGCGAGCGCATGACCGGTGGCGGTGCGGCGTTCTTCCCGAGCCCCGAGGAGTACAGCCGCATGTACGGCCTCGACGCTGCCCGCATGGCGCGACTTCCCCAGCATGCGATCGTCATGCATCCCGGACCTATGAACCGCGGCCTCGAGATCAGCGCCGAGGCGGCCGATTCGCCCCGCTCGGTGATCGTCGAGCAGGTGTCGAATGGCGTCGCCGTGCGCATGGCGGCCCTGTATCTGCTGCTGGCAGGAGAGGAGGCCGCAGCGTGAGCCGGCCCATCGTCTTTGAGAACGTCTCGATCCTGGGAGAGCAGCAAGCCCATCTCGTCATCGATGGCGGCGAGATCGACGAGATTGTCACCGATGGTCACGTCAACACCCCTGCGGGTGCCATTGTGATCAACGCTGAGGGCTTGATCGCCCTGCCCGGCCTCGTCGATCTGCACACTCACCTGCGCGAGCCCGGCCGCGAGGACGCCGAGACGATCGAGTCCGGCTCTCGCTCCGCAGCGCGGGGCGGGTTCACCGCCGTTCATGCGATGGCGAACACCACTCCCGTCGCCGACACCGCCGGAGTCGTGGAGCAGGTGTGGAGCCGCGGCAGGGAAGTGGGACTCGTCGACGTGTTCCCTGTGGGAGCGGTGACCGTTGGCCTTGGCGGCACACAACTGAGCGAGATGGGTGCCATGGCCAACTCGCGAGCGCGAGTGCGCGTCTTCAGCGATGACGGCAAGTGCGTGCACGATCCCGTCATCATGCGCCGCGCGCTCGAGTACGCGAAGACCTTTGACGCGGTCATCGCCCAGCACGCCCAGGACCCGCGCCTCACCGAGGGCGCGCAGATGCACGAAGGCATCGTGAGCGCAGAACTGGGTCTCGCTGGATGGCCAGCGGTAGCCGAAGAGTCGATCATCGCTCGCGACGTGCTGCTCGCGGGCCACGTGGGATCCCGCCTGCACGTGTGCCACGTGTCCACCGCGGGTTCCGTCGAGATCATCCGCTGGGCCAAGTCGCGAGGCATCAAGGTCACGGCAGAGGTCATGCCGCACCACCTCCTCCTCACTGACGAGTCCGTGCGCGGCTACGACCCTCGCTTCAAGGTCAATCCGCCGCTGCGCACCCAGGAGGACGTCGACGCGGTGCGCGCGGGGCTCGCCGACGGCACTATCGACATCGTCGCGACGGATCACGCCCCGCACCCTGATGAGGACAAGGACTGCGAGTGGGGTGCCGCAGCTATGGGCATGATCGGCCTGGAAACGGCCCTGGGAATCGTCCAGAAGACGATGGTGGACTCCGGGCTGTTGACCTGGGCGCAGGTCGCCCAGGCGCTGTCCACCGTCCCCGCCCAGATCGGCCGCGTCGACGACGTCCACGGCCGTCCGCTCGCCAAGGGAGAGCCCGCGAACATCGTCCTCGTCGATCCGCAGGACAATTGGACTGTTGACCCGTCAGCGACGGCCAGTCGCAGCAATAACTCGCCCTTCGGCGGGGTGGAGCTGCCAGGCAGGGCAGTCGCGACTTTCCTGCGAGGAGTGCCGACGCACCTCGCCGCACGATTCGAAGGAGCCTTTGCGTGAGCACCGACACCGCCATCCTGGTACTCGAGGACGGCCAGACCTTCGAGGGCCGCGCGTACGGCGCCAAGGGACAGACGCTCGGCGAGATCGTCTTCAACACCGGCATGACCGGGTACCAGGAGACTCTCACCGACCCGAGCTATCACAAGCAGATCGTCGTCATGACGGCGCCGCACATCGGCAACACGGGCATGAACGATGAGGACCCGGAATCCCGTCAGATCTGGGTTGCCGGCTATGTGGTGCGCGACCCTGCGCGTCGCCCCAGCAACTGGCGCTCTCGCCGCTCGCTCGACGAGGTCCTCGAGCGCGAAGGGATCGTGGGGCTCAGCGGCATCGACACTCGCCAGCTCACGCGCATCCTGCGCAGCTCCGGCGTCATGCGCGCTGGCATCTTCTCCGGCAGCGCGCTCGCCCCCGTTGAGGAGCTGCTCGAGCGGGTGCGTTCGGCCGACGCTATGGAAGGCTCCAGCCTCGCTCGCGAGGTCTCGGTGCCGGCCGAGTACACGGTCGAGCCGCCGGAGGGCACCCCGGTGCGCCGTCATGTTGTGGCGGTGGACCTTGGCATCAAGGCGATGACGCCCGAGCTGATGGCTCAGCGCGGCATGCGCGTCACTGTCGTGCCCGCGACCACGACGGCAGAGGAGATCCTGGCGAAGAAGCCCGACGGCGTCTTCTTCTCGAACGGCCCTGGCGACCCGGGCGCCGATGACGCCTCCGTCGAGACGCTGCGCAAGGTGCTGAGCGCCGGCGTGCCGTTCTTTGGCATCTGCTACGGCAACCAGATTCTTGGCCGCGCGCTCGGCTACGGCACCTACAAGCTCCAGTTCGGCCACCGTGGCATCAACCAGCCGGTCGTCGATCGCTCCACCGGCAAGGTGGAGATCACCGCCCACAACCACGGCTTCGCCGTCGACGCACCCCTTGAGGGAGCGTCGGACAGTCCCGCGGGGTTCGGCAAGGTGCGCGTGAGCCACGTCAACCTCAACGACAACGTGGTCGAGGGCCTCGAATGCCTCGACATCCCTGCGTTCTCGGTGCAGTACCACCCGGAGGCGGCCGCAGGGCCGCACGATGCCGGCTACCTCTTCGACCGCTTCGACGCCCTCATGGAGGCCAAGAACTAATGCCCCGCCGCCAGGACATCAACTCCGTCCTCGTCATCGGCTCCGGCCCGATCGTCATCGGCCAGGCCTGCGAGTTCGACTACTCGGGCACCCAGGCGTGCCGAGTGCTGCGCTCCGAGGGCATTCGCGTGGTGCTGCTCAACTCGAACCCCGCGACGATCATGACGGACCCCGAGTTCGCCGACGCCACCTATGTCGAGCCCATCACCACCGAGGTCATCGAGGCGATCATCGCCAAGGAGCGACCCGACGCGATGCTCGCCACCCTCGGCGGCCAGACGGCCCTTAACGCGGCGATCGCGGTGGCCGAGGCGGGCATCCTCGACAAGTACGGCGTGGAGCTCATCGGCGCCAACCTCGAGGCCATCAATCTTGGCGAGAACCGCGAGCTGTTCAAGGGCGTCGTCGAGCGGTGCGGCGCCGACAGCGCCCGCTCGTTCATCTGCCACACCATGGAGGAGTGCCTCGCTGCCGCAGAGGACCTCAAGTACCCCGTGGTGGTGCGCCCCTCGTTCACGATGGGCGGTCTCGGCTCCGGCTTCGCGTACAACGAGGAGGACCTGCGCCGCATCGCGGGTGCCGGCCTTCACTACTCGCCGACCACTGAAGTGCTCCTTGAGGAGTCCATTCTGGGCTGGAAGGAGTTCGAGCTCGAGCTCATGCGCGACAAGGCGGACAACGTCGTCGTCGTGTGCTCGATCGAGAACGTCGACCCCGTCGGCGTGCACACCGGCGACTCCGTCACGGTGGCGCCAGCGCTGACCCTCACGGACCGCGAGTACCAGCGCATGCGCGACATCGGCATCGCGATCATTCGCGAGGTGGGCGTGGACACCGGCGGCTGCAACGTGCAGTTCGCGATCCACCCGCAGACGGGACGCATCATCGTCATCGAGATGAATCCGCGCGTCTCGCGCTCCTCGGCCCTCGCCTCGAAGGCGACGGGCTTCCCGATCGCGAAGATCGCCGCTCGCCTCGCGATCGGCTACACGCTTGACGAGATTCCCAACGACATCACCGGCTCCACGCCAGCGAGCTTCGAGCCCACTCTCGACTACATCGTGGTCAAGGTGCCTCGCTTCGCGTTCGAGAAGTTCCCAGCTGCGGACCCCGTGCTCACCACCACGATGAAGAGCGTTGGCGAGGCCATGGCGATCGGCCGCAACTTCACCGAGGCGCTCGGAAAGGCGCTGCGCTCGATCGACAAGCGCCAGGCGAACTTCCACTGGGACGGCGACTATCCCACGGGCACGGTCCTTGAGGACCTGTTCGAGGCGATCAAGATCCCCACCGAGCAGCGACTGGTGCAGGTGCAGCAGGTGCTGCGCGCCGTGCGAGCGGGTCACGCCGATCTCGAGGCGGTCTACGAGGCCACCGGCATCGACCCGTGGTTCCTCGACCAGATTCTGCTCATGAACGAGGTCGCACATGAGGTGGCCCACGCCGCGGAGCTCACCGCGGAGCTGCTCGAGGAGGCGAAGTCCCACGGCCTCGCCGACTCCCAGATCGCTGCCCTGCGCGGTCTTGACGAAAGCGCGGTGTTTGAACAGCGTCGGGCCTTGGGTGTGACCCCCGTCTTCAAGACGGTCGACACGTGCGCGGCCGAATTCGAAGCGACGACGCCGTACCACTACAGCTCCTACGACGCCGAAAACGAAGTGGCGCCCCGCGAGCGCGAGGCGATCATCATCCTCGGTTCGGGACCCAACCGCATCGGCCAGGGCATCGAGTTCGACTACTCGTGCGTCCACGCGGCGCTGAGCCTCAAGGACGAGTTCGAGACCGTCATGGTCAACTGCAACCCGGAGACCGTCTCGACCGACTACGACACCGCGAACCGCCTGTACTTCGAGCCGCTCACGTTCGAGGACGTCATGGCCGTCTATGACGCGGAACTCGCCGCCGGCCCGGTGCGCGGCATGTTCGTGCAGCTCGGTGGGCAGACCCCGCTGAGCCTCGCGCAGCGCCTGGCCGACGCTGGGGTGCCCATCCTCGGCACCTCGCCTGAGGCGATCGACAACGCAGAGGACAGGGCAGCGTTTGGCCGCGTCCTGGCCGAGGCGGGCCTTCCGGCGCCCGCGTACGGCACAGCTCACGGCATCGATGAGGCCGTCGAGATCGCTGAGCGGATCGGCTACCCGGTGCTCGTTCGTCCCTCGTACGTGCTGGGTGGCCGCGGCATGGAGATCGTGTACGACCGCGCCCAGCTGCTCGACTACGGCACGCGCATGGCGACAGTTGGCGACCACGCCACCGACGCGCCGCTGCTCGTGGACCGCTTCCTCGACGACGCGATCGAGATCGATGTTGACGCGCTGTTCGACGGCGAGGAGCTGTTCCTTGGCGGCGTCATGGAGCACATCGAGGAGGCGGGCATCCACTCGGGCGACTCTGCTTGCGTGCTGCCGCCCGTCACGCTGTCCAAGAAGGAGCTCGAGCGCATCCGCGAGTCCACGGAGGCGCTGGCCCGGGGCATCGGCGTGCGGGGACTCATGAATGTCCAGTACGCGCTCGTGAGCGATGTGCTGCACGTCCTCGAGGCGAACCCGCGAGCATCGCGCACCGTGCCCTTCGTCGCGAAGGCCACGGGAGTGCCGCTCGCTACCGCCGCCTCGCTCGTCATGGCAGGGGAATCGATCGCCTCGCTGCGAGAGCGTGGCATCCTGCCGCAGCACGACGCCACGGTCATCGACCCGCAGCAGCGCATCGCGGTGAAGGAGGCGGTGCTGCCGTTCAAGCGCTTCCGCACCCACGCGGGCACCGTCGTGGACACCGTGCTCGGCCCGGAGATGCGCTCCACGGGCGAGGTCATGGGCTTCGACACAACCTTCCCGCTCGCATTCGCCAAGTCCCAGGCAGCGGCCTTCGGCGGCCTGCCAAAGGGCGGCAAGGCGTTCGTGTCCATGGCGGATCGTGACAAGCGCTCCATCACCTTCCCCGTGGCGCGACTGCGTCAGCTGGGGTTCGAGATTCTCGCCACCGAGGGCACAGCGCTCGTGCTCGCTCGCAACGGCATCCCTTCGACCGTGGTGCGCAAGAACTCGCAGGGGCGCGGACCCAATGGCGAGCCCACCATCGTGGACCTCATCAACGACGGCGAGGTGAGCCTCGTCATCAACACTCCGTCGGGCCAGGGAGCTCGCGCGGACGGCTATGAGATCCGCGCGGCTGCCACCGCCGCGGACACGGCCATCGTCACGACGACTCAGCAACTCGCCGCCGCAGTTCTCGCCATCGAGGTCATTCAACACCGAGACTTCGATGTGTTGAGCCTGCATGATGCCGCTCGTATCCGCTTACAAGTGGGTAACATGACGGGTAACCAAGACGTGGGGGAATGACCATGACTTTCGGCGAGCGGCTTGCTGGCGCAATGCGGGACTGGGGTCCCCTCTGCGTCGGCATCGACCCGCATCCTCAGCTGCTCGCGCAGTGGGGAATGCCGGACACGGCAGAGTCGCTTCTCGCTTTCGGAGAGACCGTCCTCGAGGCTTCAATGCGCTCGTGCGCCGCGGTGAAGCCCAACGCCGCATTCTTCGAGCGCCACGGTGCGCGCGGCATCGCGGC
Organism: uncultured Demequina sp.; assembly: GCA_937925595.1. The sequence continues at coordinate 9,672 of CALALQ010000410.1, forward strand.
GCTTGAGCGCATCCTGGGCACCGCTCGCGACAACAACATCCTCACGATCCTCGACGCCAAGCGCGGCGACATCGGCTCCACGATGGCGGCCTATGCGGACGCCTTCCTGCGCAAGGGCGCTCCGCTTGAGGCCGACGCCATCACCGTCTCCCCGTACCTCGGCTTCGGCTCGCTTGCGCCGGCACTGGAGCTCGCGGAGCAGAACGGCAAAGGGCTGTTCGTGCTCGCCCTGACCTCCAACCGTGAGGGTGCCTCGGTGCAGCACGCGGTAGGTGAGGATGGCCCCGTAGCCAAGGCCATTGCCGAGGCCGCCGCAGAACTGAACCGCGGCGCGCAGCCTATGGGTAGCGTCGGGCTGGTAGTTGGTGCCACAGTTGGCGAGGCGGTATCCGCTCTCGGCATCGATCTCGAGGCCGTGAACGGTCCGCTGCTGTCTCCAGGAGTCGGAGCCCAGGGTGCAAGCCCTGCCGATGTGGCGGCAGTCTTCGGGAACGCGACAGGCAATGTGCTCGTCAGCCAGTCGCGAGGGGTTCTGCAGGCAGGACCCTTTGTCGAGAAGCTCCGCGGAGCAATTCAGGCCGCAGCTGGCGCGGCCTCATTCATTCTGGGCCCACAGGTTCAGGAATAAGGGGAAGGGAACCACGATGGGGACACCCGAGCTATCGGATGAGCAGCGAGCCGCTGCATTGGTGAAGGCCACGGCCGTGCGTTCGGCACGTCGTGTATTCAAGGAACAGCTCGCAGCAGGCGAGTTTTCGCTCAAGGAGGCCATCTCCCGAGCGAAGGCTGACGAGGCGCTTGCAGGCATCCGTGTGCACGATCTGGTGCAGTGCCTCCCGGGCGTTGGGCCCAAGCGCGCAACGGCGATCATGGATGAGATCGGCATCTCTCACGCTCGCCGCGTCCGCGGCCTTGGTCAGCACCAGGTCGCCGCTCTCGTAGAACGTGAGCGCAGGTGATCGAAACCCGATGAGCAGACTCATCGTCCTTGCCGGACCGACAGCGGTGGGCAAGGGCACGGTGGTTCGCGCCCTCAGCGCCCGTGGAACCGGAGTATGGATCTCCATTTCCGCGACCACGAGAGAACCACGGCCCGGCGAGGTCGATGGGGTGCACTACTTTTTCGTGACCCCCGAGCGCTTCGACGAGATGATCGAGCGCGGTGAGCTGCTGGAGTGGGCCGTGGTGCACGGCGTGCACCGCTATGGAACGCCGCGCGCCGCCGTCGAGGAGCACCTCGCTGCGGGCACTCCCGTGATTCTCGAGATTGATCTCCAGGGAGCGCGCCAGGTGCGTGAGACCATGCCGGAGGCGCTGTTCGTGTTCCTCGCGCCGCCGTCATGGGAAGAGCTCGTCGCTCGCCTCGTGGGGCGGGGGACGGAAGGCGAAGAGGAGCGCGAGCGTCGGCTTGCCACGGCGCGAGAGGAGCTCGCTGCCGAAAGCGAGTTCGATGTCACCATCGTCAATGACGACCTGGATCGCGCGGTCGGCGAGCTTGCCGCATTGATCGAAGCGCAGCGCTGAGGCGCACCTGCCGCCGCTTGAGGGAGGGGTGCGGCGCCTTCGCAGAGCGACACGGTAGACTTATGCAGTTCTAGAACGAGGAGTAATTGTGGCCGGAACCGTTGCCAACCCTGAGGGCATCACCAATCCCCCTATCGACGAGCTGCTCGCGAAGGTGGACTCCAAGTACGCCCTCGTCGCTTACAGCGCCAAGCGCGCCCGCCAGATCAATGCCTACTACGAGGCGCTGTCTGAGGGTCACTTCGAGAACGTTGGCCCGCTCGTCGAGGCCGACTCCACCGACAAGCCGCTCTCAGTCGCGCTGCGCGAGATCAACCAGGGCGGGCTTCTCGAGCTGGGGCGCACCGAGGACTGATCATGCGCGTGCTGCTGGGTGTCACCGGCGGCATTGCCGCGTATAAGACGGCGCTTGTCCTGCGCCGACTCACCGAGGACGGTCACTCCGTCCGCGTCATCCCTACCGAGGCGTCCCTGCAGTTCGTGGGCCGCGCCACGTGGGAGGCGCTTTCCGGGCACCCAGCCCCAACGGATGTCTTCAGCGACGTCCCTTCAGTTCAGCACGTGAGGCTTGGGCAACAGGCCGACGCTGTGCTCGTCGCTCCCGCAACCGCCGACTTTCTCGCGGCGTACGCGGCGGGGGAGGCGCGCGATCTGTTGGGCAACGCGCTGCTTGCCACCCACGCTCCCGTGCTTGTCGCACCCGCGATGCACACCGAGATGTGGGAGCACCCCGCGACGCAGGCGAATATCGAGACGCTTAAGTCGCGCGGGGTTCACGTGCTCGAGCCGGCCGTTGGTCGCCTCACCGGTCCCGATTCCGGGCCGGGACGCCTCCCTGACCCCGAGGTGATTGTCGAGGCTCTGTACGCCATGGTCGCGGGCTCCTCGCTCTCGCTCGGCTCGACGGACGCGCCGTGGGGAGACCTCGCAGGCGTCCGCATCGTGGTGTCCACTGGAGGCACGCGAGAGCCCATCGACCCTGTGCGGTACTTGGGAAACCGCTCGTCAGGGCACCAGGGTTTCGCGCTTGCTGAGGCGGCGCGAGAGCGCGGAGCTGAGGTGACGGTCATCGCGGCGAACGTGATGCTGCCCGTGTCTGAGGGCATCAACCGCATCGACGTCGCGACGGGGGCCGAGCTCGCTCATGCCATCGAAGACGTGGAGAACGACTGCGACGTGATCATCATGGCCGCTGCGGTCGCCGACTTCGCCCCCAAGGTGCGCTCGGACGTGAAGATCAAGAAGACGGGTGACGGCTCCGTCACGCTTGATCTGGTGCCCACTCCAGACCTCCTTGCGGGCCTGGTGCAGCGCGGCAACGTCCCGCTTGTGGTGGGGTTCGCCGCCGAGACGGGCGACGACACCGCGAGCGCGGCCGAGCATGCCGCTGAGAAGGCTCGCCGCAAGGGCGCCGCGCTGCTCGTCTTCAACGAAGTGGGGCAGTCCAAGGGCTTCGGCGACGTGCCCAACGAAGTGCGCATCCTGGATGCGACAGGCGCTCAAGTGGCCGCAGCATCGGGCAGCAAACTCGAGGTGGCCCACGCCGTGCTCGACGCAGTCTCGGACCGTGTCAGGACCGCCCACTAGACTCGCCCATATGACCAATCTGAGGCTTTTCACGTCTGAATCCGTGACCGAGGGCCACCCAGACAAGATCTGCGACCAAGTCTCGGATGCGGTGCTCGACGCGATGCTCGCGCAGGACCCCACCAGCCGCGTGGCCGTCGAGACGCTTGTGACCAACGGCCTTGTGCACGTCGCCGGCGAGGTGCACACCGAGGCATACGTGGACGTGGCAAACACCGTCCGCGGCGTGGTGCGCGACATCGGCTACGTCTCGAGCGACATCGGCTTCGACGCCGCCTCGTGCGGAGTGACCGTGTCGATTGGCGAGCAGAGCGCCGACATCTGGCTCGGCGTGGGAAATGCGACAGATTCCGAGGTTCACGAGCTCGGTGCTGGTGACCAGGGACTCATGTTCGGCTACGCGTGCAATGACACGCCGCAGCTCATGCCGCTGCCCATCTCGATCGCTCACAGCCTCACCCAGCGACTCGCGCACGTGCGCAAGGAGGGCCTCGTCGAGGGACTGCGTCCAGACGGCAAGGCGCAGGTCACCATCGGCTATGACGGTGACACCCCTCGCACCGTCGACACCGTGGTGGTCTCGACGCAGCACGCGCCGTCACTCAAGCTCAATGAGCTGCGCGAGGCGATCGAGGAGACCGTGATCGCGCCGGTCCTCGGCCAGTACGACCTCGACTCGACGGGGCACCGTTCGCTCATCAACCCCACCGGCTGGTTCGTCATCGGCGGACCCCAGGGTGATGCGGGCCTCACGGGCCGCAAGATCATCGTCGACACCTATGGAGGCATGGCCCGCCACGGTGGCGGTGCGTTCAGCGGCAAGGACCCGTCCAAGGTCGACCGCTCTGGTGCGTACGCCATGCGCTGGGTCGCCAAGAATGTGGTCGCCGCCGGGCTTGCCGAGCGATGCGAGGTGCAGGTCGCCTACGCGATCGGCACCGCAAGTCCTGTTGGCCTCTATGTCGAGACCTTCGGCACCGAGACCGTCGACCCCGCTCGCATTGCGGGAGCGATCACCGAGGTCTTCGACCTGCGTCCCACCGCGATCATCGACGCGCTGGACCTGCGCCGTCCTATCTACAAGCAGACCGCCGCCTATGGGCACTTCGGCCGCGAGCTTGCCGACTTCACGTGGGAGCGCACGGACCGTGCCGACGCCCTGAAGGGCGCGGTCTAGGAGTCACTGCGGAGGGTTGCGAGGTGTTGTGAGGAGCACAGCGCATACAGGCGAAGAGAAACTGAGGGGGTCAGACAGCATCGAAGGGTCGCCGTCCCGGACTGTCGCGCGAGTGTGCGTCGACAGCGCCCTTCCACACCTCGACCGCCCCTTCGACTATCTGATTCCGGGTTCCCTGGCTGACGACGTCACCATCGGCACGCGAGTACGCGTCCGCTTTGCGGGACGCCTCGTCAATGCCGTCGTGGTGCGACTCGCGGACGCCAGCGAGTTCAAGGGCAAGCTCACGCCTATCCACTCTGCGGCCAAGACGCCGTCGTACACGGCCAGGGCGCTGGAGCTGGCCCAGGCGGTTGCGCGACGCTATGGCGGCTCCCTGTGGGACGTTCTGCGCCTCATGGCGCCCCCTCGCGTCGCGAGCCTTGAGGATCGCGACTGGTCGGAGCCGGTGGCGGAGGTCGCGAGATACCAAGCCGCCGCGGAGAACTTCCGTCCCGACGACGCCCCCGGCCTCGATATTCACGAACTCGGCAGGGGAGCGCGAGTCGTATGGCAGGCGCTTCCGGAGCCGGATCGCGAGTCGGCGACGCCGGTGCACGCGCTCGCCGCGGCGGCGGTGGCCGCCGCCGTCCACGATCAGTCGGCGATCATCGCGGTTCCCGACGCCCGTTCGCTGAGGGCCGTCAAGGTCGAACTTGAGCGGCTCGGCCTGCGTCCATGGACCGTTCGCTCCGGCGGAGAGTTCGCTGTGCTCGACTCCGATGACGGCGCGAATGCCCGCTACGGCTCGTACCTCGCCGCCATGCATGGGCTTGCGAAGATCGTGCTGGGCACCCGGCCCGTGGCGCTGCAGCCCGTGCCGTCACTCGGCTTCGTCGCCATCTGGGACGACGGCTCTCCCACGTACGACGATCCTCACGCGCCGTACTGGAACGCACGATCCGTCGCCGGCTGGCGTGCCGACCTCGAAGGCGCCGGGATGCTCATGGCCTCCTACGCGCCAACGGTCGAGTCGCTCGCCCTCGTCGACTACGGCTGGGCGGAACTCGCGGCACAGGAGCGCACCAAGGTGCGCTCGACCGCTCCAGCTATCGAGGCCATCACTGACGAGAAGCGCACTGCCGAGGGAGCGTCGGGCTGGCACTGGATGCCGGGGAGTGTGTGGCGAGCCGCTCGCGACGCTGTGGCGAAGGGGCCCGTGGCGATCGTCGTTCCGCGCACCGGCTATGTGCGTGCCGTGGCGTGCGCGGACTGCGGAGCGTGGGCCGAGTGCCTCGAGTGCGGCTCCGCACTGCGCCAGGATCACGTCCAGGCGCCGCTGATCTGCCGCGACAACGAGCACCCGCAGCCGCATTGGCACTGCGCCAACTGCCAGGGTCAGCGCATCAAGCAGGTGCGACAGGGTGTGGAGCGCATCGCCGAGCAGGTGCGCGCCATGGCCAAGGACGTCGCGGTCACCATCAGTTCCGGCCCCACGGGACCCATCCCTGACGGCGAAATCACCGAGGGCTTCGTGGTCGCCACGCCCGGAGCCGTTCCGGCCGTTCCCGGCGGGTATGCGGCCGCCGTGGTCATCGGTGCCGAGGCTCCCGCGAGCGGCGGCCTGGGCGCGGAGGTCAAGGCGGTGCGCTGGTGGCTGTCCGTCGCGGCCCTGGTGCGCTCTCGCGGCGACGGTGGCCGGGTGTACCTCGTTGGCGCGCTCCCTGACGTCGCCCGCCGCGCGCTCGAGACCTGGGATCCGGTGACCGCGTCTCAAGAAGCACTCGCCGAGCGTAAGGAACTGGGATTGCCGCCTGCCAGGCGCTCGATCCAGCTGGTTGGCGAGCCGCCCGCGATCACGCTTGCGCTGTCCGTGTCCGTTGAGGGAGCCCGCATCGAGCGTCACCACGATGTCACGGTGAGCCCCACCAAGGATGGGGCGCTGCTGCTCGTGACGAGGCGCTCCGCCCAGGCGGTCATCGACGCCCTCCGCGAGCGCCAGCAGCAGCTGTCCAAGGACGGCGAACTCGGCTTCCGCATGCGCGTGGACGGCCCTCTCACCCTGTAGCGACCGCGCTCACCCGAAACGTCCCTAGGATTGACGTCATGCGCGTCGTGTTCGCGGGCACCCCGCACGTAGCCGTTCCGACGCTCCAGGCGATCGTCGACGCCGGCCATGAAGTCACAGCCGTCCTCACCCAGCCCGATGCGCCAGGACGTCGCGGACGCCAATTGATCCCCAGTCCCATCAAGGTCGCAGCAGAAGAGCTGGGGCTCACCGTCCTGACGCCTGAGCGCGCGTCGAGCCCCGAGGTCGTGGAGCAGATCAAGGCCCTCGACGCCGACGTCGCTGCGGTGGTCGCGTATGGCCAGATCCTTCGTCCCGACCTGCTGGCCGCCACCCGCCACGGCTGGGTGAACCTGCACTTCTCCGTTCTGCCCGCGTGGCGCGGCGCCGCCCCGGTGCAGCGCGCGATCATGGCGGGAGATGACCTCACGGGGGCCAGCACGTTCCTCCTCGACGAGGGTGTCGACACCGGACCGGTCATCGGCACGCTCACCGAGCCCATCCGCGCGACGGACACCGCGGGCGAACTCCTTGAGCGACTGGCGGGCCTTGGCGCACCGCTCATGGTCAATTCGCTCGAAGCGCTCGTGGCCGGCTACGCGGCCCCCATCCCTCAGAGCACGGACGGCGTGAGCCATGCGCCCAAGATCACGCGAGAGGACGCCTACGTGGTGTGGGATCGCCCTGCACACATCGTCGACCGCCAGATTCGTGGCGTCACCCCCGCGCCCGGAGCCTGGACAACGCTGCCCGACGCTTCGGTCGCCAAACTCGGTCCCGTCACCCCGGTAGACGCTCCGGCAAGCGTGCCTGGTCAGCTGCGACTCGACGGCGAAAGGGTGCTCGTGGGGACGGGCACCACTCCCGTCGCACTGTCGTGGATCGCCCCCGCGGGCCGTAAGGCCATGGACGCTGCCGCCTGGTGGCGAGGCGCCCGGCTTGGCGAATCGGCGCAGCTGGGGGAGGCGTGAAGATCGACGGCGCCCGAGAGGCGGCGTTCCGATGCGTGAGGGCCGCGGATGCGGAGGATGCGTACGCAAACCTCGCCATGCCGTCGTTCCTCAGCGCCCTGAACCTGTCGGGGCGCGATGCCGCCTTCGCCACCGAACTCGCCTACGGGACGCTGCGCATGCGCGGCCTGTACGACGCGATCATCGCCAAGGCGGCCAAGCGCGATCCCGAGTCCCTCGACGGTCCCGTGCGCTGGGCATTGTGGCTCGGAGCGCATCAAGCGCTCAACATGCGCGTGCCTGCGCATGCGGCGGTGTCGGAGACCGTGGATCTGGCTCGCCGTCATGCGGGGCCACGAGTCGCGTCGTTCACGAATGCTGTGATGCGCCGGGTTGTCGAGCGAGAGCTTTCAGCGTGGCTCGCGCTCGTGGCGCCGTCGTCGAGCAGAGATCACCTGGCGATTCGCTATTCGCACCCGTCGTGGGTTGTGGGGGAACTCCAGCAGGCCCTGATCGCGGATGGCCGGCCCGTTGAGATTGAGGCGCTGCTCGCGGCCGATAACGACCCGGCGCACGTCACGCTCGTCGCCCGCCCTGGTCTCGCGGATCGCTCGAGCCTGCCGGGAGTGCCCACCCAGTACTCACCATGGGGAGTGACCCTCGACAGCGGTGACCCGGGAGCGATAGCCCAGGTAGCGTCGGGCGCTGCGGGAGTGCAGGACGAGGGCAGCCAGCTGGTGGCTGGTGCGCTCGTCTCGCATAAGCCCATCGAACGGGGCGAACGCTGGCTCGACATGTGTGCGGGCCCAGGCGGCAAGGCCGCGCTGCTCGGCGCGCTGGCGGCACAGAATGGCGCCTCCCTCGATGCGAACGAAATCCACGAGCACAGAGCGGAACTGGTGCGCAGGGCCGTGCGTGCCGTGCCCGCGGGGGTTGTCACGGTGACGACGGCAGACTCCCGAGAACTCCCGGCGGCGACGTACGACCGGATTCTGCTCGACGCGCCGTGCACGGGCCTGGGCGCACTGCGCAGGCGCCCTGAGGCGCGTTGGCGGCGCGAACTGGCCGATGTGCGCACCTTGGCGGCGCTGCAGACGGAGCTGCTCGCGGCGGCCGCGAGCGCTCTCAAGCCGGGCGGCGTCGTGGCGTATGTGACGTGCTCTCCCGTGGTCGCCGAGACCCGCGACATCGCGCGCGCACAGCGCGGCCTGCGCATGGTCGACGCCCGGCCCGCGATGGCTGCCCTCACGGGTACGGAGACGACCGCCTGGGGGCGTGGACCTCACATCCAGCTGTGGCCCCACGTGCACCACACCGACGCGATGTACCTGGCGCTTCTTGAGCGCCCCGCCGAGTAGGGTCGAGCCATGGTGCGCATTGCCCCTTCGATCCTCTCTGCGGACTTCGTGAACCTCGAGCGCGACATCCTCGAGGTCAGCGACGCCGACTGGCTCCACGTGGACGTCATGGACGGACACTTCGTGCCCAATCTGACGCTTGGAGTGCCGGTGGTGAAGCGCATCTGCGAGATCTCGCCGCTTCCCGTCGACGTGCACCTCATGATCGAGGACCCGGACACGTGGGCCGTGCGCTATGCGGACCTGGGAGCCGGCTCCGTGACGTTCCACTTTGAAGCGGCCACGAACCCCCGCCAGGTCGCCAGGGACCTGCGCGCCGCCGGCGTGAGGGCGTCCGTGGCCATCAAGCCGGGCACTCCCGTCGAGCGTGCAATCGAACTGCTCGACGAGGTCGACATGGTCCTGGTGATGACGGTGGAGCCCGGCTTTGGAGGCCAGGAGTTCATGGCCGACCAGATGCCCAAGTTCGAGGCCCTGCGCGCCGCCGTGGACAGGGCGGGTGCGGACGTATGGCTGCAGGCCGATGGCGGGGTCGGGAGGGACACGATCGCCACGGTAGTGCGTGCTGGGGCAGACACCCTGGTGGCGGGATCCGCGGTGTACGGTGCCCACGACCGCAATGCCGAGGTGCGCTCGCTGCGCGAGCTCGCAAGCGAAGCGCTGGCGGAGGATTCGGCTCGCCGTGACTGAGTTTCCCTCGCTCGCCACGACGCCTATGGAACGCGCCGTCGAGCTTGCCGAGCGCGGCCCTGTGCACGGCCCCAACCCTCGGGTGGGCTGCGTCATCACCGATGCTGACGGCACCATCCTCGCCGAAGGGTGGCACCAAGGCGCAGGCACGCCGCACGCGGAGGCTGCAGCCCTTGCCAACGCGACGCAGGCAGGAGTCGACGTGGCGGGCGCCACCGCGTACGTCACTCTCGAGCCGTGCAATCACACGGGCCGCACCGGTCCGTGTGCCGTGGCGCTGGCGGAGGCGGGCATCGGGCGAGTGATCTACGCCGTCCAGGATCCCAATCCGACCGCGGCGGGAGGTGCCGAATACCTGGCCAGCAGGGGAGTGCAGGTCGAGTTCGTGCCGGACGACTCGGCTCGCGAGCTCAATCGCCGCTGGCTGCGCGCCATGGCTCTCCAGCGCCCCTACGTGATCGCCAAATGGGCGGCCACCCTCGATGGCCGCACCGCGGCCGCCGACGGCACGAGCTTCTGGATCACCGGCGAAGAGGCCAGAGAGCACGTTCACCAGATGCGCACCCAAGTGGACGCCATCTTCGTCGGCACCGGCACGGTGCTCACGGACAACCCCAGCTTGACCGCCCGCCCTGGTGGCGTGGAGAGCGACTACCAGCCGCTTCGCATCGTCATGGGGGAGCGGGACACGTCGGGGGCGAAGGTCTGGACAGGCGCCAATGCCAAGCGTGTGGCGTCACGCGACCCCAGCTTCGGGCTGGCTGAAGCCTGGGCTGCGGAGTGCCGAGTGGTGCTCATCGAGGGCGGTGCTGCGCTCACCAGCGCGTTCTTCCGCGCCGGCTTCGTTGACGAGGTCCACGCCTACATTGCGCCCGCGCTCTTGGGCGATGGACCCACAGCCGTAGCCGATCTGGGAATCGGGACCATGTCTCAGGTGTTGAGAGGTACGGACGTGACTGTCACGCGCCTTGGCGCGGATACGCTGGTCACCGCACTTTTCACGAAGGGACCCTGATGTTCACGGGGCTAGTCGAGGCCGTTGGCACTGTCACCGCAGTCGCTGAGGACGGCGCCCGCTCGCAACTGACGATCTCCACTCCAGGCTGGGGTGACGACCTCGAGTATGGCGAGTCGATCGCGGTGAACGGCGTGTGCCTCACCGTCGCCAAGCACACGGGCAACGAGTGGGTCGCCGACGTCATGCGCGTCACGCGAGAGACCACCACCTTGGGCGCGGTGCAGGCTGGCGCGCGCGTCAACCTTGAGCGCGCGCTGCGGGCCGACGCTCGCCTGGGTGGGCACATCATGCAGGGTCACGTGGATGGCACCGCGGAGCTGGTTGCGCGGGACTCGCAGCCCGACTGGACTGACCTCACCTTCCGCATTGACCCGTCGTATGCGCGCTACGTGGTGCGCAAGGGCTCGATCGCGCTCAACGGCGTCTCCCTGACCGTCGCGGACCTCGTTGACGATCTCGTGACCGTCTCGCTCATTCCCACGACCCTTGCCGAGACCACGTTCGGCGACGCACAGGTGGGCGACGTCGTCAACGTCGAGGTGGACGTGGTGGGCAAGTACGTGGAGCGGATGCTGGGAGAGCGCGCATGACCGACGAGCAGATCGCCCTGGTAGAGCGCGCCCTCGTGGACCTGCGCATGGGCAAGCCGGTGATCGTCGCGGACTCCCACGATCGCGAGAACGAGGCGGACTTCATCATGTCCGCGCAGACCGGCACACTCGAGTGGGTGGCCTGGGGCATCCGCCACTCAAGCGGCTACCTCTGCGCACCCATGCCCGGCAGCAAGGCAGACAGGCTGGGCCTGCCGCTCATGGTGCCCAACTCGCAGGACCCGCGCCGCACGGCGTACACGGTGTCCGTTGACGCCGCGAGCGGCGTAACCACGGGAATCTCCGCTGCCGACAGGCACCGCACCCTGCAGATTCTCGCCAAGGCCGACGCTGCTCCCGAAGAATTCATCCGTCCCGGGCATGTTCTGCCCCTTCGCGCTGTTGCAGGTGGCGTCCTGCATCGTCCAGGCCATACGGAGGCGTGCGTCGACCTGTGCCGGCTTGCCGGCCTCGAGCCCGTGGGAGTCATCGCGGAGCTCGTGAACGACGACGGCACCATGATGCGCCAGGGCGATGCTTCAGCACTCGCCGCCAAGGAGGGGTTGATCCTCATGACGATCGCCGACCTCATCGCCTACCGCCGTGCCAAGGGAGACGTTCCGCCGCCCGCCGAGCCTGAGCCGCACCGCGTGCTCTTCGAAGGCGAAGCGCGTCTTCCCACCAAGCACGGCATCGTCACCGTTCGCGGCTACCGCGACGCCCGCACGGGCGACGAGCATGTCGCGCTCGTGGCGCCCGTCCCCGAAGGCGGAACTCCGGTGGTGCGCGTGCACTCTGAGTGCCTCACGGGCGACGCGTTCGGCTCGCTGCGCTGCGACTGCGGTCCGCAGCTCGATGCCGCAATCGAGAAGGTCGCTCAAGAGGGCGGCGCGGTCATCTACCTCACGGGTCACGAGGGGCGCGGGATCGGCATCGTGGCAAAGGTCAAGGCCTACGCACTGCAGGACAAGGGCCGCGACACCGTCGACGCCAACACCGACCTCGGTCTCCCCGTCGACCGCCGCGAGTATGGTGCTGCCGCCGCGATCCTCGCCGACCTTGGCTTTATGAGCGTCAAGCTGCTCACGAACAACCCCGCTAAGGTCGAAGGGCTGCGCGCCTCCGGCATCGACGTCGTGGAGCGGCTCCCGCATCACGTGGGCGAGCACCCGGAGAATGCGGCGTATCGCCTGACGAAGGCCCTGCGCATGGGCCACATCATGGAGGAGAACTCATGAGCGGAGCCGGTGCACCCGAGCTCACGGTTGACGCCAAGGGCCTGACGATCGAGATCGTCGCGTCCCAGTGGCACACCGAGGTCATGGACGGCCTGGTTGCTGGCGCCATCAGGGCTGCCGAGGCCGCGGGGGCCAACTATCGCGTCACCCGCGTTGCTGGCGCCGTCGAGCTCACCGTCGTGGCGGAGGCGCTTGCCCGCAAGGGTGTCGACGCGATTGCCGCTCTCGGCGTGGTCATCAAGGGAGCGACTCCGCACTTCGAATACGTGTGCCAGTCCGTGACCCTGGGCCTCACCGATGTCGCCCGCGAGCATCTCGTCCCTGTCGGATTCGGCGTGCTCACGTGCGATGACGACGCGCAGGCTCTCGACCGCGCCGGCCTTCCCGAATCGCGAGAGGACAAGGGCGCCGAGGCCGTCGAGGCGGCGCTCACCACCGCCCTGACCCTGCGCTCGCTCTAGCGTTCGCTGCCAGCCGCCCCAGCGTCGGCCCGACGCCGTGGCCGGGTGGCTCCCGAAACCCGCCCAAGTGCCCGGTAGGCTTCTACGCGTGAAGACGTTCGACGAGCTGTTCGCGGAGCTCAGCGCCCGCGCCATTGAGCGGCCCGAGGGATCGGGAACCGTGCGACTGCTTGACGCGGGCGTGCATGCGATCGGCAAGAAGCTCGTTGAAGAGGCCGCCGAGGCGTGGATGGCAGCGGAGTACGAATCCGATGAAGCCGCCGCCGAGGAGATCTCCCAGCTGCTGTACCACGCGCAGGTCATGATGATCGCTCGCGGGCTGACCCTCGAAGACGTCGGCCGCTACCTCTAGTTCGCTCGAATACCAGGAGAAACGTGCTCCGCATCGCAGTTCCGAACAAGGGCTCACTAGCCGAGCCCGCCAGCCAGCTTCTCAAGGAGGCGGGCTACAAGCAGCGCGGCGATGGCCGCGAACTGGTGCTTGCCGACCCCCGCAATGACGTCGAGTTCTTCTTCCTACGTCCGCGTGACGTGGCCGTCTATGTGGGCGCCGGCACCGTGCACGCCGGAATCACCGGCCGCGACCTGCTGCTCGACTCCGGGGCGTCAGCGAATGAGCACCTCGAGCTGGGCTTTGCCGGTTCCACGTTCCGCTATGCGGCACCGGTTGGCACCGCAACGAGCATTGAGCAGATCGAAGGCAAGCGCGTCGCGACCTCCTATCCGCGGCTCGTCGAGGATCACCTCAAGTCGTTCGGCATCAACGCCACCGTGGTGCGACTCGATGGTGCGGTGGAATCGTCCGTGCAGCTTGGCGTTGCCGATGTCGTTGCTGACGTCGTGGAGACGGGAAGCACGCTGCGCGCCGCCGGACTCGAGGTGTTCGGCGACCCCATCCTCGTCTCCGAAGCGATTCTCATCACCGCACCCAATGCGCCTGAGGCGGAGATCGCCAAGCTCACGGGACGCCTTCGAGGCGTGCTCATGGCCCGCAAGTATGTGCTCGTCGACTATGACGTTCCAAGCGACAAGCTGGAGGCCGCGATCGCGATCAGCCCCGGCTTCGAGGCACCCACGGTCACGCCGCTGCACGGCTCCGACTGGCACGCGGTGCGCGTCATGGTGCCTCGCTCTGAGATGAACCACGTGATGGACGACCTCTACGCGGTGGGCGCCAGGGCGATCCTCACAACCGAGCTGCTCGCGGTGCGCGTCTAGCCATGCAGCGCGTCTCGCCCGAGGAGCGGCTGCTCAACCTGTTCATCGCGTTGAGCTCCACGCGAGTGCGCATGACCAAGCAGCAGATTCGCTCCACGGTCTACGGCTACGACAAGGGCACGCAGGGTGAGGACCCCAAGGCGGATGCCGCCTTTGAGCGCATGTTTGAGCGCGACAAAGAGGATCTGCGCCGCCTTGGAGTGCCGCTCCAGACGGTCACGGACCAGGCACACGGCGACGACATCGGCTACATCATCGACGCCTCTGCCGCGTCCATGCCGCCCATTGACCTCACTCCCGCGGAACTGGCCGTGCTGAGCCTCGCCTCCGATTACTGGCGGGACGCCGCATTGGGAACCGATGCCCGCCAGGCGCTCATCAAGGTGAGCAGCCGCGTGCAGCACGAGCCGGTGCCGGAACTGCCTTTTGGTGCGCGAGCGACGGGTTCGAGGGCCGCATTGGGCGTGCTGGCCGAGGCGCTCCACGAGCGCCGCACCGTGCGCTTCGACTACGCCTCTGCGTCCTCTCCTCCCTCGACGCGCACCGTTGACCCATGGCGCATCGTCATCTCCGGCGGCACCGAGTACCTCGTGGGCCGCGATCACACTCGCGATGCGTCTCGGACGTTCCGCGTGAGCCGCATCCTCGGCAGCGTCTTAACAGTGGGGGAGCCCGGGGCCTACGAGATTCCTGAGCAGGTGAGCCTCGAGGGGATCACCCCGCGCGACGCGCCGCGGCACAAGGCGACAGTGGCGGTGCGCCCCGAGACCGGCCACGGCTTGCGCCGCAACGGCACTTTCGTGGGCACGGAAGGCGACTGGGACCTCATCGAAGTGGAGTACCTCCACCTCGACTCCGTGCGATCGGAGATTCTCGCGCTCGGCGGCGCGGCGAAGGCCGTATCTCCGCCGGAACTCGTGGACGTGGTCATTCGCTTCGCCACCGCAGGAACGGAACTCGGCAATGTCTGAGCGCACCCGTCCCCGCGTCGCGAGGCTGCTCGGCATCGTCGCGTACCTCGAAGACAACGGCCCCACGCCGTTCGCAGAGCTCGCCGCGCACTTCGGTGTCAGCGAATCCCAGATCGCCAAGGACATCGGCCAGTTGTGGATCGTGGGCCGTCCCGGCGGTTTCGCGAATGACCTCATCGACTTCGACGCCGACTCCTTCGACGAGGGCATTGCGGCCATCACCAATACCCAAGGCGCGACCCAAGTGCGGCTCGCCCCGCGAGAGGGCGTCGCTCTCGTTGCGGCACTGAGCGCCATCAAGGGCTCTGGGTTGGCTCCACGGGCCGCAGAGAGCGCTCTGGAGAAGATCTCCGCGGCCCTTGGCGAAGGGACCGTCGAGGTGGTTCATTGGCCCGACCAGGAGACGGACGTGACGGCCACTCTCGCCCGCGCCATCGCGTCGGGGCGGGTCGTGGAGATCGACTACGTCGACGCGAGCGACCGACGCTCGACGCGAGAGGTCGAGCCGCATCGCATCGTCACGATCGATGGCGACTCCTACCTCGAGTGCTATTGCCGGCGTGCCAATGACTACCGCACGCTGCGCGTCGAACGCATCACGGGCGCAACGGTGACCGACGAGGCCGTGGTGACCCCAGCGTCGGACACCGAGGGATTTGCCCTGAAGCCCGCCTACGAGGCGAAGGTGACGATGCAGCGCCGTGGCCGCTGGGCGATCGAGGACATCCCTGGCGTGACCATCGAGGACGACGGCGAGACGGTCGTCGCGACCTTCGGTGTCTCGAATGAGCGGTGGTTCGCCTCGCGACTGCTCACCGTCGCGCCGGCACTCCAAGAGATCGAGCCCGTCGAGCTGCGGGACGCCGTGACGCGCCAGGCCGTTGCCGTTCTGGCCGCGCACCGCGAGTAGACTGACCTCACCCGAGAGCGGAGGACAAACATGCTGGGAAACCTCAGAGGCTGGCACATTCTGGTGCTGCTGGTGGTGGTCCTGCTGCTGTTCGGCGCGCCCAAGCTTCCTGAACTTGCGCGCAACCTCGGCAAGTCGCTGAACATCCTCAAGGAGGAGACGCAGAACCTCCGCGACCCTAAGCCCGAGGACGAGGACAAGGCAGTCGGCGGCGCCGATGGCACGTCCAAGGAGGCCCGTGACGACTAGGGCATCCGACCGCGCTGAAGATGCGCGGATGCCCCTCCGCGAACATCTGAAAGAGTTTCGCCGGAGAATCACGTATTCCGCCATTGGCATCGCCATTGGCGCGGTAGCAGGCTGGATTCTGTATCCCAGAGCCTTCAAGTTTCTGCAGCAGCCCATCCTTGACGCGGCCGAAGAGCTGGGCCAGAACGTGTCGATCAACTTTGGCGGCCTTGCCACAGCCATCGACATGCAGCTCAAGATGGCGCTTGTCATTGGTGTGGTGCTGACCTCGCCATGGTGGCTGTTCCAGCTGTGGGCCTTCGTGGCTCCTGGCCTGCGCAGGAAGGAGCGTCGCTACACGGTCGGCTTCATGGCCGCGGCGATTCCGCTGTTCCTCGCCGGCGTGACGCTTGCGCTGTGGGTGTTCCCTCACGCGGCGGAGATCCTCCTCGACTTCACCCCGCAGGGAGGCTCGAACTTCCTCGACGCGCAGATGTTCATGAGTTTCGCGATGCGACTCATCCTTGCGTTTGGCCTGGCATTCGTATTTCCCGTGGTGATGGTTGCGCTGTCGGCCGCGGGAATCGTGAAGTCCGCGACGTGGACCAAAGGCTGGCGCTGGGCCGTGTTCCTCATCTTCCTGTTCTGCGCCATCATGACCCCCACGCCGGATGCGATCACCATGTGCATCATGGCGCTGCCCATGTGTGGCCTGTACTTTGGCGCGATTGGCGTCGCCAAGCTGTTTGAGCGGTCTCGACGACGGAAGAGGGAAGCAGCCGGACTGTGAGCGAGCTGGGGATCATCACCAACCCGACATCGGCGTCGGGCAGAGGAGCGAAGTGGGGCGCTGAGGCGGCCACGGAGCTTGCCGCGCTCGGTCACCGCTTGCGAGATCTGTCCCGCGGATCCTGGGCGGCCTCATACGAAGCGGCCATGCAGCACCGTGACGAGCTCGATGCGCTCGTGGTGGTCGGCGGTGACGGCATGGTGCATCTTGGTGCGCAGGTGTGCGCCGAGCATCGTCTGCCGCTGGGAATCGTGTCTGCTGGTTCCGGCAACGACGTCGCCAACACGCTCAACCTGCCGGAGCACCGCATCCGCGAGGCCGCCCGGCGCATTCACGATGGGCTCGAAGGTGAGGTCGCCGTCGTGGATGCCGGCAAGGTGACCGGTCCTGGCATTGAGCATCCGTCGCAGCCGCGGTACTTCCTCGCCGTGCTGAGCGCCGGGGTAGACGCCGCGGTCGCGGCCGTCGCGTCCAACATGCGCTATCCGCGCGGCCCGCTCAAGTACAAGGTGGCCACGGCGCGCGAACTGCCGCGCTACCAGCCGTACGGCGTGACGATCGAGAAGGACGGCACCACGGAGAGCACGACGTGCACGCTCGTGGCGGTCGCCAACACGCCGGTGTTCGGCGGCGGGCTGATCATCTCTCCGGATTCGTCGATGACGGACGGGGTCCTCGAGTTCGTCGTCACCGAGCCGCTCACGCGAAAGGAGATCCTCAGCCTGTTCCCCAAGCTGAACGACGGCTCCCACAAGACCGATCCTCGCCTGCGCTTCGAGCAGTGCACCTCCGTGAAGCTCTCGCAGTTCCAAGGCGGCACCACGCTCCCAGTGGCCTTCGCGGATGGCGAGATGGTCGGCGCCGAGCCGCTCACCATCTCCGTCGCCCCCAAGGCCCTCACCGTACTGGGCGGCCGCACGGACTGACCCCCAGCGTCGGCCTCCTGAAATGGTGGATTCTGCCCGGTCTCCGGTCGAACACCAGGCAAAATCCACCAGCTGGAGCGGTGGGTCGTGAAGAGTCGGCAGAATCCACCATCTGAGGGGGGCAGGCGAGGAGGCCCGACGCTGGGGCTGGGTTGGCCGGGTGCGCGGGCTTGGGCGCTTCCGCCGTTAGCCTTGAGGCATGTCCAGTCCCGCGGAGCGATTCGCAGCCGCGAAGGCGCGCCAGCGACGCACGGATCTCGCCGACTTCGAGGCTTCGCTCAACTTCCCTCTGGATCCCTTCCAGCGAGAGGCGTGTGAGGCCGTCGCGGACGGACACTCGGTGCTGGTCGCGGCTCCCACGGGCGCGGGCAAGACGCTCGTGGGCGAGTTCGCGGTGCGCCACGCATTCGAGCGCGGTGAGAAGGCGTTCTACACGACGCCAATCAAGGCCCTGTCAAACCAGAAATACCAGGACCTTCGTGCCGCGTATGGCGCGGACAACGTGGGACTGCTGACGGGCGACACGTCGATCAATCCGCACGCGGACATCGTGGTGATGACCACCGAGGTGCTGCGCAACATGATCTACGCCGGCTCAAGCGATCTGGACCGGCTGTCGTTCGTGGTGCTTGACGAGGTGCACTACCTCGCGGACCGCTACCGCGGCTCGGTATGGGAAGAGGTGATCATCCACCTCGAGGAGCACACCGCGATCGTCGCGCTGTCCGCGACCGTGTCCAATGCCGAGGAGTTCGGCGCGTGGCTGCGCGAAGTGCGCGGCGACACGAGAGTCATCGTGAGCGAGCATCGGCCGGTGCCGCTGTGGCCGCATGTGCTCGTGCGGGAAGGACTTTTTGACCTCTACTCGCCCGGAGTCGATGCGCTCGACCCTGGCCCCAATCCCGCGCTCAACCCCGAGCTCGTCGCGGTGACACGACGCCAGCGCCACGAGACGCTTCCCGAGCTTCGCCGGGCTGGCTATCGCCCCGCCCGCGGGTCAAGCCGACCCCGTCCGCGGCGCGCCCCTCCGCGCTTCGCCGTGATCGAACAGCTCGATCGCAACGGACTGCTGCCGGCGATCGTGTTTGTGTTCTCTCGAGCTGGCTGCGAGGACGCCGTCGACCAGGTCTTCGCTGCCGGTCTCAAGCTCACCTCCCCAGCGGAGCGCATAATCATCAGGGAGATCGTCGACGAGCGCTGCGCCGGCATGCCCACCGAGGACCTTGGCGCGCTGGGCTTCACCCACTGGAGAGAGCGCCTCGAGGCGGGACTAGCGGCGCACCACGCGGGCCTCATCCCGCTGTTCAAGGAAGTGGTCGAGGAGCTCTTCGCGCAGGGCCTCATCAAGGTGGTCTACGCGACGGAGACTCTCGCGCTGGGCATCAACATGCCTGCTCGCTCCGTAGTGCTCGAGAAGCTCGTCAAGTGGGATGGCAAGGCTCACCAGGACCTGACAGCGGGGGAGTACACGCAGCTCACCGGTCGCGCGGGCCGTCGCGGCATCGACATTGAGGGCCACGCCGTGGTCATCGAGCACCCTGGCTTCGATGTCGCCCAGCTGGGCCGGCTCGCGAGCCGCCGCACGTACCCGCTGATCTCGTCCTTCCAGCCCTCGTACAACATGACTATCAACCTGGTGGCGCAGATGGGCGTGGAGAGGGCTCGTGAGGTCCTTGAGCTGTCCTTCGCGCAGTATCAGGCGGACCAGGCGGTCGTGGGCAAGGCACGGCGAGCGCGTGAACTGGGCAGCGCGATCAAGGGCTATCGCGAGGCCGCGACGTGCGACAAGGGCGACTTCATGGAGTACGCGGCGATCCGCGAGCGCCTGTCCCGCGCGCAGAAGGATGCCGCGAAGGCGAGCACCCGTGCCCGCCGTGAGGCGACCGCGTCCACTCTCGCGGGACTGCGCCGCGGCGACGTCGTGAAGATCGGCGCCGGCCGGCGCGCAGGCCTTGCGGTGGTGGTGATCCCTGACAACGACCCCCAGGCGCCGCGCCCCACGGTGGTGACCGACGCTGGGCGCAGTTTCCGCCTCGCCATCAGCGAGCTGCACAACGGCATCGACGTGGTGGGGGCCGTCAAGGTCCCCAAGAATGCTGACCCACGGAACGCCCGCTCCAGGCGAGAGCTCGCCCAGGTGGTGAGCTCAGCGTCGGACACCTTCCGAAAGGCCGCGCGCAAAGCGACCAATACCAGGGATGACGCGATTGAGCGCCTCACGACGGAACTGCGAGCGCATCCCTGCCACCACTGCCCAGACCGCGAGAGCCACGCACGCTGGGCGGAGCGCTACTACCGCACGCTGCGCGACAAGGACCGCCTCGTGGGGGAGATCGAGAGGGCGACGGGATCCATCGCGCGGATCTTCGACAAGCGACTGTCGATCCTCACGGAACTGGGTTACCTCACGGAGGATCGCGAGCCCACCGAGGCCGGCAACACCATGCGCAAGCTCTACGCGGAGAACGACCTCGTGATCGCCGAGTGCCTGCGCAGGGGAGTGTGGGAGCAGCTGCACCCGCCGGCCCTCGCCGCCGCGGTGTCGACGCTCCTGTACAACGGCCGCCGCGAAGATGAGAACCGCACGCCCCGCATCCCTGGCGGCCCTCAAGGTGTGCTGGGCAAGGCCCTCAACGAGACCGTGCGCGTGTGGTCGCAGATCGACGATCTGCACACCGCCAACCGCCTCCCGGAGCTCCCCAGCCCGCAGTGGGGAATCGTGGGCCCCATCCACGGGTGGGCGCAGGGGCGCAACCTCGCGACGGTGCTCTCGGGAGCGGAGATCGCTCCTGGCGACATGGTGCGCTGGTGCAAGCAGGTGATCGATGCCCTCGACCAGATCGCCGACGCCACCACCTCTCCCAACGTGCGCAAGGCCGCCCACCAGGCGATCACTGCCATGCGCAGGGGCGTCGTTGCCTACTAGGACCGGCGGCGGGCAATAGGCTTTGGCAATGCGATTGCTGAGGAATCTTGGTCTCGCAGCGGCATCGGGGCTGCTGATGACCTTCGCGTTCCCCAACTGGAACGTGTGGCCCCTCGCGATCGCCTCTGTCGTGGTGTTGTGGTTCGCGTTGGCGCGCTGCGGCGCATGGGCGGGACTGCTCATCGGCTGGGTGTTCGGCCTTGCCTTCCTGCTGCCGCACTTCGAGTTCGCGCGCTTCGCCGTTGGCCCGGTGCCGTGGCTCGCACTGGGCTTGGCGTCTGGCCTGTTCTACGGCGTCTTCGGCGCCGCATGGGCCACGGTGCGCCGCTCGGCGATGCTCGTCAACGCACGCGCCTGGGTGCAGCCGCTTGCCTTCGCCACGCTGTTTGGCGCGACCGAGGAGTTCCGCTCGATCTTCCCGTTCGGCGGCTTCCCGTGGGGGCGCGTCGCGTTTTCGCAGGCGGAATCGCCGTTCGTGAACCTCGCGTGGGCGGGTGGCGCGCTGCTCGTGACGATGGCGGTGGTGCTCGCGGGTGCGGTCCTCGCCCTGGGCATCGAGGCGGGAATGGCCCGACGCTGGGCGTACGTCGCGATCGCGCCAGTAGTGGCCATTGGGTTGGGTGCGGCAGGGGTGTTCGTTCCCATCAACGCCCAGGCCGAGGCGGGAAAGCTCAGCGTCGCAGTGGTGCAGGGCAATGTGCCCGATCGCGGACTCGATTCCTTCCAGCAGGCACGCGAGGTCACGCGCAACCACTACAACGAGACGCTCAACCTGATGCGTGACAACTTCGGCGCGATCGACATCGTGATCTGGCCGGAGAATTCCGTGGATCTGGACCCCCGCGTCGACGCGCAGAACGAGGAGCTCGTGGTGGGGGCAGCCCAGCGCGCCAACGCACCGCTGCTGTTCGGCACACAGGACCTCACGCCGGAAGAGGGCCGCTACAACACCTCGCTGCTCATCAACACGAGCGGCAAGGTGCTCGCCGAGTACCGGAAGCAGCGCCCCGCGCCGTTCGCGGAGTTCATCCCCATGCGCGACTTCTCCCGCAAGTTCTCGGACGCCGTTGATCGCGTGCAGCGAGACATGCTCGCCGGCCCTGGCCCCGCGGTGATGGACCTGCCCGCTCCGGTGCTTGGCCGCACGGTCACGATCGGCACGATCATCTGCTTCGAGGTCTCGTACGACGAGATTGTGCGCCAGTCGGTGCGCAATGGTGCTGAGATCATCATCGTCCAGACCAACAACGCGACCTTTGGCACCACCGCGGAGTCCACGCAGCAACTCGCGATGACCCGCCTGCGTGCGATTGAACACGGCCGCACCACGATCCAGTCGTCGACGGTCGGCGTGAGCGCAATCGTGCTCCCGGACGGCCGCATCCTTGATGAGACCGAGCTGTGGACCGCCGCTTCGATGAGCGAGAAGGTGCCGCTGCGCACCTCTCGCACGCCAGCGTCGTACTTTGGCGGCGTGGAGCGCTACACGGTGCTCGGTGTGGGCGTGCTGGTGTTCTTCTTTGGAGCCCGCAAGCGCCTCGCAGACAGGTATGACTGGTGACCCGCACTCTCGTCATCATCCCCACCTATAACGAGCGTGAGGCCCTGCCGGTGCAGGTGGCGGCAGTCCGTAAGGCTGCGCCGGACGTCGACATCCTCGTCGCCGACGACAACTCCCCGGATGGCACCGGGCAATGGGCCGACGCTGCAGCGGCTGAGGATTCCCAGATCCATGTCCTGCACCGCCCGGGCAAGGCGGGGCTCGGCGCGGCATACCTTGAGGGCTTCGCCTGGGGCCTCGACCATGGCTACGACGTCATCGTGGAGATGGATGCAGACGGCTCTCACCGCGCTGCAGACCTGCCCCGGCTGCTCGAGAGGGTGGGGGAGGGCGACCTCGTCATCGGATCGCGCTGGGTGCCTGGCGGCTCTGTCGTGAACTGGCCGTGGCGCCGCAAGTTCCTCTCCGTGAACGCGAACCGCTACGTGCGGATAGCGATGGGACTCAAGGTGAAGGATGCGACGGCGGGCTTCCGCGCCTTCACGGCGCCGCTGCTGCGCTCGCTTGACCTCGCGGGAGTCGAGTCGCAGGGCTACTGCTTCCAGGTCGACATGACGTATCGCGCGGTGCTCGCGGGCGCGTGCATCATCGAAGTGCCCATCACGTTCGTGGAGCGAGAACTTGGCGTCTCCAAGATGAGCGGCTCGATCATTCGCGAGGCGCTCGTGAAGGTGACGGTGTGGGGTGTCCAGCGCCGCTGGCGGCAGCTGACGGGTCGCGACAAGAAGCGCGCTTAGCCCGTGCGGCCGGCGCGGAGCAGTTCGAGGCGCTCTTCGAGCAGCTCTTCAAGCTCGGGGATCGTGCGACGCTCGAGCAGCATGTCCCAGTGGGTGCGCTGCTGGCGCTCTTCCTTGACCTCGGGACGGTCACCGTCGCGAAGAAGGGCAAGGGCGCCGCAGTGGCATTCCCACGACAAGGGGACATCGGCTTCCACGGAGAACGGGAAGGTCAGCACGTGCCCGTTGGGGCAGTCGTAGTGAACCTCGACGCGCTCAGCCAGTTCAGCGTGTGCTGCGGTCTCCATGCTCTGAGTTCCCAGTCGCATGCCGCGCAGTGCTCGATCAGCCATGTCAGCCTCCCTTGTGTGCAGGCGGGGGTGATGCCTGCTCAGTGAAGAACGTGTGCGACATGACGTTTGTTCCTTGTCACGCCGACGCTGCCTTGAGTACCCGTTCCGGCTCGCCTTGATGCTTGGCCGGGCGCGCGATGGTTCCCACCGCGACGGAGCCCAGAATGGCTGCGGCGCCGACCCACTGGAGCCAGTTGAGGGACTCGCCGAGCACGATCCATCCCAGCAAGGTGGCGACGAGCGGAGCGAGGAATCCCAGCAGTGTCACCTTGGCCGGGGCCATGGCGAGGATGCCGCGGAACCACAGGATGTAGGCGACGGCACCGCCCGCGATGGCAAGCCACAGGTAGCCGCCCACGTTCGCCGCGCTGAGGTGACTGGGGATGCCTTCGAACGCGAGCGTCGGGATGATGAGCACGAGCCCACCTGCGACCAGCTGCCAGCCGGTGAAAGCGAGCAGCGAGGTGGGGCGACCCCATTTCTTGGTGAGGATCACTCCAAAGGCGGTGCTGAGCCCACCCGCGAGGCCCGCGAGGACGCCCACCGTGTCGAGGGTAGCGTCGGTCGTGAGAACGAGCATGGCGACGCCGCCTAGGCCGACGGCAGCAGCGATGACCGCGCGGCGGGCGATGGCCTGGTGAAGGACGACCACCGTGAGCAGAGCCACGAGAAGGGGGTGGATCGCGCCGAGCGTTGCCGAGACGCCGCCGGGAAGCCGGTAAGCGGAGATGAACAGGAACGCGAAAAAGGCGCCGATGTTGAGCGTGCCGAGCACCAAGGAGCGCCACCACCATGAGCCGCGGGGGAGAGAGCGGGTGGCCGCGACCAGGATGAGGCCGGCCGGGAGCGCGCGGAGCACGCCCGCGAGCAGGGGACGGCCATCCGGCAGAAGCTCTGTGGTGACAAGGTACGTGGTGCCCCAGACGATGGGGGCGATCGCGGTCAGCGCAAGGACGCGGGCGTTGCTCATAGCGGGCATAACTATCTTGACGTGAAGATATATTCCCATTCTCTCGAAATCGAGATACTTTTGCCGCATGGACACGATCGACCGCATCGTCGGGCAGTGGGGGAGCGAGCGTCCTGAATTGGATGTCTCAGCGCTAGAGGTGATCGGGCGGCTGTCGAGGCTGGCACGGATGGTGCAGGAGCGGCTAGACGAGGTGTTCGCCGAGTACGGGCTGCAGGAGTGGGAGTTCGACGTGCTCGCGACGCTTCGGCGCAACGGTCCGCCGTACGAGCTGACGCCCGGCGAACTCGATCGCGAACTGCTGAGTTCTTCGGGAACCACAACGCACCGACTCAAGCGGCTTGAAGAGCGCGGCCTTGTCACACGGCGGCGCGATGAAGAGGACGGCAGGGTGCTCTGGGTGCAGCTGACGGACGCTGGACGAGAACTCCAGGCCGCGGCCCACGAGGCACATGCGGCGAATGAGCTGCGGATCGTGGCAGGGTTGGAACCGGCGGACCGGGAGGCGCTCCAGCGAGGTCTCGTGGCCTTTGCGAAGGTGCTTGGCGACGACACGACGGTGAACTGATGGGAGGGGCATGACCGCGGCAGACAATCATGACGTGATCCGCGTGCGCGGCGCGCGAGAGAACAACCTCAAGGGTGTGGACGTCGATCTGCCCAAGCGGCGCCTGACCGTGTTCACAGGTGTCTCCGGATCGGGAAAGAGCTCGCTGGTGTTCGGCACCATCGCCGCCGAGTCCCAGCGCATGATCAACGAGACCTACCCGGCGTTCGTGCAGGGCTTCATGGGGACGATGGCCCGACCCGAGGTGGATCTGCTCGAGGGACTCACGACCGCGATCATCGTGGACCAGGAGCGCATGGGCGCCAACTCGCGCTCAACGGTGGGAACCGTCACCGACGCCAACGCGATGCTGCGCATCCTGTTCTCGCGGCTCGGTGATCCGCATGTCGGCTCACCGCAGGCGTTCTCGTTCAATGTGCCGTCAGTGACCGGTGTGGGTGCTGTGAAGGTCGCCAAGGGAGGGGCTGCTTTGGCGGAGAAGCGAGAGTTCTCGCAGCTTGGCGGCATGTGCCCACGATGCGAAGGCATGGGGAGCGTGTCCGACCTCGACCTCGCGCAGCTGTTCGACGAGTCCAAGAGCCTGTCAGAAGGCGCGCTGACCATCCCCGGGTACACCCCGGACGGCTGGTACGTGAAGATCTTCTCCGCTGTGGTGCCCATGGACGTGCCCATCAAGGACTTCAGCAAGAAGCAGCGCGAGGTGTTCCTGTACGGCCCCACGCAGAAGATCAAGTTTGAGGGCATGAACTTCACGTATGAAGGGCTGATCCCCAAGATCCAGAAGTCGATGCTCAATAAGGACATCGACGCCATGCAGCCCCACATTCGAGCCTTCGTGGAGCGTGCGGTCACGTTCCAGATGTGTCCCGACTGCGAGGGGACACGCCTTGCGGAACATGCCCGGAAGTCCAAGATCAACGGCATCTCGATCGCCGACGCGTGCGCAATGCAGATCACCGACCTCACGCAATGGCTCAAGGGCGTCGAGGCGGCCGAGGTTGCGCCGCTGCTCAAGAGTTTGAACCATCTGCTCGACTCTTTCGTCGAGATCGGCCTGGGCTACCTGTCGCTCGACCGACCGTCGGGAACGCTCTCAGGCGGTGAGTCGCAGCGCACCAAGATGATTCGTCACCTGGGATCCGCGCTCACCGACGTGACGTACGTGTTCGACGAGCCCACGGTGGGCCTGCACCCGCACGACATTCAGCGCATGAACACGCTCCTGACGAGGCTGCGCGACAAGGGCAACACGCTGCTCGTGGTCGAGCACAAGCCCGAAGTCATCGCGATAGCCGACCATGTCGTCGACCTCGGTCCCGGTGCCGGCGATGGCGGGGGACAGGTGGTGTTCGAGGGCTCGGTAACCGAGTTGCGCAAGGCGGACACCCTCACCGGACGCCACCTCGACGACAAGGCGACTCTCAAGGCTGAGGTGCGTGAAGCGTCGGGCAAACTGTCGATTACCAGGGCCGATATGCATAACCTGAAGGATGTCAGCGTCGATATCCCGCTCGGGGTGCTCACGGTGGTCACGGGCGTGGCCGGGTCTGGAAAGAGCTCGCTGATTCATGGCTATGTGGCGCCGCAGGAGGGCGTTGTGTCCGTGGATCAGAGCGCGATTCGAGGCTCCCGGCGCTCGAACCCGGCCACGTACACGGGCCTGCTTGAGCCCATCCGCAAGGAGTTCGCGAAGGTCAACGGGGTGAAGCCTGCGCTGTTCAGCGCGAATTCCGAGGGCGCATGCCCCGTGTGCAATGGTGCCGGCGTGGTCTTCACGGAACTGGGGTTCCTCGAGACCTTCGAGTCGCCGTGTGAGGAGTGCGAGGGCCGCCGATTCCAGGCTTCAGTGCTGGAATTCAAGCTTGGAGGCTTGAGCATCGCGGATGTGCTCGAGCTGTCCGCACATGCCGCGGAGAAGTTCTTTGGTCCCGATGGGGACGCGCCGCTGCCTGCCGCGCATGCGGTCGTGTCGCGCTTTGTGGACGTAGGCCTGGATTATGTCAGGCTGGGCCAGCCGCTCTCGACGCTGTCGGGAGGTGAGCGACAACGCCTCAAGCTGGCGGTGAGCATGGCGGGCAAGGGCGACATCTACGTCCTCGACGAACCGACCTCGGGACTGCACCTTGCGGACGTTGAGAAGCTGCTGGGGCTCCTGGACCGTCTGGTTGACTCCGGCAAGACCGTGATCGTCATTGAGCACCATCAGGCGGTCATGGCGCATGCGGATTGGATCATCGACCTGGGACCGGGTGCTGGACACGACGGTGGACAGATTGTGTTCGAGGGAACGCCTGCAGAGCTCGTCAGGGCCAAGGAGACGCTCACCGGTGAGCATCTGGCGCAGTACGTGGGTGCCTAGGTGGTCGCGGTCGCCTAGACACGCGTAACGCCGATAATGTCCATTATGTCATTACTGACGGAACTCACGTGGGCGAGTCCTCACCGCACCCTCTCCCCACGTGGTGCACTACTCGTGGTGGATTCCACATGGTGGATTGCGCGCTAGCCTCGTGAGCCATGACGCTCATCCGACCGATCGGCAGTGATGACCGCGCTGCCTGGCAGCCGCTGTGGGACGCGTACGTCGAGTTCTACGAATCGACAGTCCCCGCAGAAGTCACTGACAGCACGTTTGCGCGGCTCGTCGAGGGCGCGGAGCTTCACGGCGCGATCGCATGGGATGACGACGGTCAGGCTCTCGGCCTGGTTCACTGGCTGTTCCACCCGGCCACCTGGTCCACAGGCACGTACTGCTACCTCGAGGACCTCTTTGTCTCCCGCGCAGCCCGCGGCAAGGGAGTGGCCAGGGCGCTCATTGAGCACGTCAACAAAGCGGCGCGAGCCACAGGCTCAGACAAGGTGTACTGGCTCACCCACGAGACCAATGTGACGGCTCAGGCGCTGTATGACCGCGTAGCGACAAAGAGCGGTTTCATCCACTACCAGCAGTCCCTGCGCTGACCCGCCCTAGGCGAATGTGACCTCTTCAGTCTTCTTGACGGCCGCGGTGCGCCCTGGGGCGGCCTGGAATTGCCAGTACAGATTGGTGTGCGAGATCACCACGTCCGGCGGCGGCGCACCCCACTCGGTCAGGTCCTCCGTGGTGTGCGCGTCGCTGACCAAAGTCACATCATAACCCCTGGTAA
>CALALQ010000411.1 GCA_937925595.1 uncultured Demequina sp.
TGCTCATCAACCACCCGCTCGACTGCCCGGTCTGCGACAAGGGCGGCGAGTGCCCCCTGCAGAACCAGGCGCAGAGCCACGGCCGTCCGGAGTCGCGCTTCGTCGACGTCAAGCGCGTCTTCGAGAAGCCGCTCGCGCTGAGTTCCGAGATCCTGCTTGACCGCGAGCGCTGCGTACTGTGCCAGCGCTGCACCCGCTTCTCGAAGGAGATCGCGGGCGACGCCTTCATCGACCTGCAGAACCGCGGAGCGATGCAGCAGATCGGCACCTTCGACGAGGATGTGCTCGACTTCGACGGCTACCGCCCCATCGGCGTGGCCTCTGAAGACGAGTCCGGCAAGGCGTTCAGCTCCTACTTCTCCGGCAACACGGTGCAGATCTGCCCCGTTGGCGCACTGACGTCCGCCGCGTACCGCTTCCGCTCTCGCCCGTTCGACCTCGTGTCGAGCCCCGGCATCTCCGAGCACGACTCCTCTGGCGCCGCAATCCGCACGGACCACCGTCGCGGCAAGATCCTGCGTCGCCTCGCGGACCAGGACCCTGTTGTCAACGAGGAGTGGATCACCGACAAGGATCGCTTCGCGTTCACGTGGCAGAACCTCGACGACCGCATCACGCGACCGCTCCTTCGCCGTGATGGCGAGCTTGTCGAGGTTTCGTGGCCCGACGCGATTGCGGCTGCCGCTGCCGGCCTGCGCTCCGCTCTCGAGGCCAAGCGGCCCAAGGGCATCGGTGTGCTTCCCGGCGGCCGCGTGACGTTCGAGGACGCCTACGCGTACTCGAAGTTCGCTCGCGTGGTGCTCGGCACCAATGACATCGACGTGCGCACTCGCGTGGCCTCCGCTGAAGAGCTCGCATTCCTCGGCAACCACGTCGCGGGTCGCGGGCTCGGCGTCACCTTCGCGGACCTTGAGAAGGCCCCGGCCGTGCTGCTCGTCGGCTTCGAGCCTGAGGAGGAGGGCGGCATCGTCTTCCTGCGCCTCAACAAGCGCGCCCGCTCCGTCTTCGCGGTGGCCCCGTGGCTCACTCGCGGCAACGAGAAGCTCGGCGCCCAGCTCATCGCCACCCGCCCGGGTGACGAGGGCGTGGCCCTGCAGAACCTCCCGGCCGACGCTGTCGCGGCTTTGAGCCAGGAAGGCGCGGTCATCATCGTTGGCGAGCGGGCGGCAGGTGCCGCGGGTGCGCTCACCGCGGCGGTGTCGCTGTCGCAGCAGACCGGCGCGGCCCTCGCCTGGATCCCGCGCCGTGCCGGCGAGCGCGGAGCTGTCGAGGCAGGCGCCCTGCCCACCCTGCTTCCCGGTGGTCGCGACGTCACCAAGGCCAAGGCGCGAGCCGCCGTCGCCGCCGCATGGGGCGTCGAAGAGCTTCCCGCCAACGCCGGTCGCAGCGCCGCCGAGATCATCGCGGCAGCGGCCAAGGGACAGCTCGACGCGCTCGTCGTCGGCGGTGTCACGCCGTCCGATCTCAACGCCGACTTCGTCAAGGCGCTCAAGAAGACCCCGTTCGTCGTGAGCCTGGAGGTGCGCCGCACGGAGGTCTCCGAGTACGCGGACGTCGTTCTTCCCGTCGCCCCGCCGTCGGAGAAGGCGGGCACCTTCCTCAACTGGGAGGGCCGACTGCGCTCGTTCCCCACGGCCATCTCGACCGACGCGATCAGCGACCACCGCGTGCTCGACATTCTCGCCCGCGAGATGGGCGCGAACCTCGGCACCGGCACGGTCCGCGAGATCTCCGCAGAGATCTCCACCATCGGTGCCGACGACTCCCAGCGCCCGGCCGCCCCGAACGTGAAGGCGACCGCAGCGTCGGGCGATGTGGTGCTCGCCTCTTGGCACCAGCTGGTGGACGAAGGTGCGCTGCAAGACGGCGAGCCCTACCTCGCCGGCACGGGCCGCACGTCCGTGGCGCGCATGTCCGCAGGTACCGCCGCTCGCCTCGGTGTGGGCGGCGCGGTGAGCATCAAGGGTGCGTACCGCACGTCGATTGAGCTTCCCGTTGTCATCACCGAGATGGCCGACGGTGTGGTCTGGGTGCCCACCAAGTCGCCCGGATCGTGGGTTGCGCGGGACCTTGGCGTGGAGCCGGGTGCCGCCGTGACGGTGAAGGGAGCGACGCCGTGAGCCTCATCTCGCTGATCACCGCAGTGGCGCCGCAGCCGGACCGCGTCGAGAAGCTCTGCGGTGTGGTTGACCCCACCGCGATCACGGATGCGCAGCGCGACTGCATCGCTGACGCTGGCCTCGCCGCCGACTCAATCTGGGTCGTCATCATCAAGGCCGTCCTGATTCTCGTGTTCCTGCTGGTATCCGTGCTGTTCGCGGTGTGGTTCGAGCGTCGCGTCATCGGTCGCCTCCAGCAGCGTCCCGGCCCGAATGTGCACGGCCCCTTCGGTCTGCTCCAGTCGATTCAGGACGCGCTGAAGCTGGTGTTCAAGGAAGACATCACGGTTCGCGCCTCGGAGAAGCTCGTGTACATCGCGGCGCCGATCGTGTCCGTGTTCTGCGCGCTGCTGATCTTCGCGGTGATCCCGTTCGGTCCCGAGACGCGCATTCCGTTCACCGATGAGATCACTCCGCTGCAGCTCACCGACTTCTCCACCGCGGTGCTGTACATCTTGGCGTGCGCCGCGATTGGTGTGTACGGCATCGTGCTCGGTGGTTGGGCCTCCGGCTCGACGTACCCGCTCATGGGCGCGGTGCGCTCCACCGCGCAGGTGATCTCCTACGAGCTCGCCATGGGCCTGTCGCTCGTGACGGTCTTCATGCTGAGCGACACGATGAGCACCGCTGGCATCGTCGAGTCGCAGACCGACCGCTGGTGGGTGTGGCCGCTGCTTCCCGCGTTCATCCTGTACGTGATCTCGATGGTCGGAGAAACCAACCGTCTGCCGTTCGACCTTCCCGAGGCCGAAGGTGAGCTGGTCGCGGGCTTCATGACCGAGTACTCGTCGACGAAGTTCGCCTGGTACTTCCTTGCCGAGTACATGAACATGATCAACGTCTCCGCGGTTGCCGCGACGCTGTTCCTTGGCGGCTGGCGCGCTCCCTGGGGCGCCACCTGGCCGGGAGCCGAGGTGCTCAACTCCGGCTACCTCGCCCCCGTGTGGCTCATCATCAAGATCTGGCTGCTGATGTTCGTCTTCGTGTGGATTCGCGCCTCCGTGCTGCGCTTCCGCTACGACCAGTTCATGAAGTTCGGCTGGAAGGTGCTGATCCCGTTCGGCCTGGGTTGGCTCGTGTTCTTCGCCGTGGGTCGCGAGGCGTTCGACGCTTGGGGTCGCAACCTCGAGATGTACGACGCCGTGGCCGGCTTCGTGGGTCTGCTGCTCCTCATCGCGGTGTGGACGTTCCGCTCCGACTCCGCGAAGCAAGAGGAGACAGAGGACCCGACGGAGAAGGAGCCAGAGGTGCTCGACGCCTTTGCCGGCGGCTACCCTGTCCCGCCGCTGCCGCACCAAGTGCTGCCCCCGTCCCCGCGTTCCGGCCGCACGGTCGAGGCGCGAGTCGCTGCCCGTGAGGAGCACCCTGATGAGTGACAACAACGAGCGCTGGGAAGTCAACCGTGAGCGCGATGGCGCCACGAAGCCCTTCGAGTCGAACCTGCCCAAGAAGGGCGCGGTCGGCGAGATCTTTGCCCCCGTCGCCGGGTTCGGCGTGACGATCCGCAACTTCTTCAAGCCGGTCGTCACCGAGCAGTACCCGTACAAGAAGACGGCTCCCATGCCGCGCTACCACGGTCGCCACCAGCTCAACCGTCACCCTGACGGTCTCGAGAAGTGCATCGGCTGCGAACTGTGCGCGTGGGCCTGCCCCGCTGACGCAATCTACGTCGAGGCGGACTCCAACACGCCCGA
Source organism: uncultured Demequina sp. (assembly GCA_937925595.1). The sequence continues at coordinate 3,854 of CALALQ010000411.1, forward strand.
CGCCCAGTTCAGCCCCGGCGAGCGCTACGGCCGCGTGTACCAGATCAACTATCTGCGCTGCATCTTCTGCGGACTGTGCATCGAGGCGTGCCCCACGCGTGCGCTTACGATGACCAACGAGTACGAGCTCGCTGGCCCCACTCGCGAGGGACTGATCTTCGAAAAGCAGGATCTGCTTGCGCCCATGGGCGAGAACATGCTTGCCGCTCCGCACCCGATGGTCCCCGGCACCACCGACGGCGACTACTACCGCGGCGATGTCACGGGACCCGTGGACAGCCAGCTCGAGTGGGTGCGCGAGCACCGTCCCGACGACCCCACTCTTCCCGAGAACAAGCCTGCAGGGGTGACACGTGGTTGAGCCGTTCCTGTTCTGGGTGATCGCCGCGATCACGGTGCTGCCTTCGCTCGCGCTGCTGTTCGCGCGCAAGGCCGTCCACGTCGCGATGGCCGTCGTGCTTGTCATGATCGGCCTCGCCGTCGCCTACGTGATCCTCGCCGCGCCCTTCCTCGGCATGGTGCAGATCGTCGTCTACACCGGCGCCGTGATGATGATGTTCGTCTTCGTCATCATGCTCATCGGCGTCAAGGGCAAGGAAGACCTCACCGAGACCATCACCGGTCAGAAGTGGCTCGGACTGCTCGTCGCCGCCGGCCTCGGCCTGTTCCTCACCGGCGTGATCTCTCGCGTCACGCTGAACCTCCAGGACGCCACCACTGGTGACCCTGAGGTCATCGCGGGAGCGATCTTCGGCAAGTTCGTCGTGGTGATGGAGACGCTCGGCTTCGTGCTCATCGTCGCCGCCGTGGGCGCCCTGGTGCTGTCGCACATGCCACGCCTGACGCCCAAGCACACGCAGAAGGAGATTGCCGCCGACCGCATCCGCGTTGGCGCCGACCCCGTCAACAAGCCCATGCCCGGTGTGTACGCGCGTCACAACGCCCTCGACGTTCCGGCGCTCGACCCTCACGGCGAGCCCATCGACGAGTCCATCTCGCGTGTGCTCGAGGTCCGCCACCAGACGCAGGACCAGGAGCCGTACCACGCACACCTCGAGAAGGGGGACGACAAGTGAGCCCCGTCGCATTCGTCTACCTCGCGTGCGTGCTGTTCGCGATCGGTTCGGCAGCCGTGCTGCTGCGCCGCAACGCGATCGTTGCGTTTATGGGCGTCGAGCTCATGCTCAACGCCGCGAACCTTGCATTCGTTGGCTTCTCCCGCCTTCACGGCTCCGTCGATGGCCAGGTCATGGCCTTCTTCGTGATGGTCGTCGCCGCGGCGGAAGTCGTCGTTGGATTGGCGATCATCGTCGCGATCTTCCGCGCTCGCCAGACGGTCTCGCTCGACGAGCCGTCGGAGCTGAAGGGTTGACATGCTGGATCTGACCTGGCTCCTCATCGCCGTGCCGTTGGCGAGCGCCTTTGTGCTGCTCCTCGCCGGCAAGCGGTCGAATGGGTGGGGGCACTGGCTTGGCGTGGCAGCGTCGGGCACTGCGTTTGTTGTTGGCCTGCTGGCCTTCCTGCAGATGCTGGGCCTCGACTCGCATGACCGCGCGCACTCCGTCCACCTGTTCGAGTGGATCAACACAGGCGAGCTGAACCTCAGCGCCGGCCTGCTGGTTGACCCCCTGTCGCTGACGTTCGTGCTCCTCGTGACCTTCGTGGGCACGCTCATCCACATCTACGCCGTGGGCTACATGGAGCACGACCCCGACCGCCGCCGCTTCTTCGCGTACCTGAACCTGTTCATCGCGGCGATGCTCGTGCTGGTGCTCGCCGACTCCTACCTGCTGCTGTTCGTCGGCTGGGAAGGCGTGGGTCTCGCGTCGTACCTGCTCATCGGCTTCTGGAACTACCGCAACGACTACGCGACGGCCGCGAACAAGGCGTTCGTCGTCAACCGCATCGGTGACCTTGGCCTGATCTTCGCGCTTGGACTCATGTTCACGGCGTTCGGCGGCGTCGACTTCGCCACCGTGTTCGCGGGCGCCGCGTCCGCGTCCACCGCGACGCTCACGGGAATCGGCCTCGCGCTGCTCCTGGCGGCCTGCGG
>CALALQ010000412.1 GCA_937925595.1 uncultured Demequina sp.
ACCCCGCGGTGGCTTTCGGGCGCGACACCACTACCCGGCGCCGAGGTTCTGGTCGAAGCAGACATTCCGGGTAGAGCCGATGGGCGATTGGCCGCAGTCGTGACACGGCCGTTTGGGGCCGGGAAAGTGTTCTATCACGCATTCGAGGACTCGTGGCGCTGGCGTTACGAGGTCGCTGACAAGCACCACGTCAAATACTGGAATCAGGTTGCGAACTGGATCGCGGAACTGCCCTTTGCGGTTCATGACCGGTTCGTCTCTCTCGATGCGGGGGCGATTACTTATCGCCCGGGCGATTCGGCGGATATTCGCGTGCGTCTTCGCAATGGTGAGGGCAAACCCGTGACCGATGCAGTGGTGGACGCGAGTCTGTATCGTGAAGGGCAGCGCGTTGCATCCATCCGCCTCGTACCCGATGAGAATGCCGGTGGACTCTTCCGCGGTCGAACGGCTGCACTTGAACCGGGTGAGTACGAACTCGGGGTGCAATCGCCCGCGATTGCCGAACGGGACACGCTCGCGCGGACTGAATTCAAGGTGGAGAGCCGGGAAACCTTGGAGCTGGCAAACCTGAATGCCAATGAGAGCCTGCTTCGGCAGATCGCTGAGGCCGGCGGCGGACAGTATCTCCACGAGGAACAACTTCCGCAGTTGCACGAGATGCTCGCCCCAATGAGCCAAGGGCGTGTCATCGAAAGTGATACCGTATTGTGGCAGAGCTATTGGTGGTTTCTGCCTTTGGTTGGTCTCCTGACCGTTGAATGGATCCTGCGCAAACGCGTGGGACTGATCTAAGTAATCCCTCTCGAACAATATGAGCTCCGGACTCGATCCAGCCATTCTCAGGAAGCTCGACGCATTCAGCCAGCGCCGGCGAAAGCTGATCATTCTGCGCGGGGTGTTTGCGGCTGTCGCAATGCTGCTTGCCACCATGATGCTGGTCGCATTGATCGACTGGCTTTTCGTCCTGCCTGATTGGGCGCGCTGGACGCTAAGTGGCGTTGCGTACCTGATCGTGATCATCACCGAGTGGCGCGCCTGCCTCCGGCTGTTGGTTCATGCACCAGATCCGCGGCGGCTGGCTCGTTTGATCGAGCACGCCGAGCCTAAGTTGCGTGAGGATCTGATTTCGGCAGTAGAACTGGGACAGGGGGATGCCGCACTTGATTCGGAGCAGTTCCGGAAACTGGTCCAGGCAGATGTCGCTTCACGGCTTGAAGGAGTCGATATGGACCGGCTCCTGCCGGTTCAACTCCTTCGTCGAACTATCGTTCTTGCTGCAGCCGTGGTAATCGCCTGTGTGGTGGCATTTGCTGTCTCCGGCTTCCAATTCAGCACTCTGCTGATGAGGGCGATGTTGCCGATGGCCAACCTGGCGCGGGTTTCAAAGGTGCAGGTTCAAATTGTCGAACCGAGTCCCGCAGACACGGTGGTGGCATACGGGGATAGTGTCCCCCTCGTCATCGACATTACCGGACAGCGCACCAACAAGGCTGTGCTGGAAACGTTCACTGCATCGGGCGAACGTGAGATCATCGCGATGACACCGGTCGGTCCCGACCGCTTCAGCACGAATGTTCAGATTGCCCGGGAGAACGTGACCTACCGCATCCGCGCTGGGGATGCGCTCACACGGAAGTATGAGCTTCAGGCCCGTCCTCGGCCTCATGTGGTTACATTCCACAAGAAGTACACGTATCCCGCGTATGCCGGCCTTCCGCCGCGCAGCGTGACAGACGTGAACGGCGAGATTATCGCTTTGGAGGGTAGCGAGGTTGAGATCGAGGTTGAGACCGACCAGACGATTAAGACGGCAGAGATCATTTCGGAGCAGGGGAAACAGGTCGCAACCAGGCCTCTCCAGCAAATGGCGTCCGGGCGTCTCGGAACTCGGGTGAAGCTAGATCAATCTGGCGTTTATCGTGTTCGGCTCGTTGCTCAGGAAACCGGATTCGAGAACAAGTTCAGTCCGGAATACGAAATCCGGGCGGAACCGGATCTCGTGCCGCAGATTGACCTCGAACTACCCAAGCGCGATCTGATCGCGCCGGCGAACGAGGTGATCCAAATTCGCGGAGCGGC
>CALALQ010000413.1 GCA_937925595.1 uncultured Demequina sp.
TGAGGACATCCTTCCAGCGGTGACGAATCACCACAGATCAGGAGTCACCTAAACCCTCAGCAGTCCCCGGTGTCAACTCGTGGATGCCTGTGGCTGTCTCAATGCGTGCGGCGCCCTCGAGGACGTGGACGATCTTGGCGTGCCCAAACACGGCGCGGTGGATGCGTTCGGCGCGCACGCTTTCCACCGCCGACAACGGCGGACCGGCCGGCCGGCCAATAACGTAGCCGCGGCTGGTATCGTCACGATCCCGCAGGGGTGGGACCGCATCCCGTCCGATCAATGGCGCCGTCACGCGTTCATCGACACGACCAGTTCCGTGGCCTCCGGAAGGTTGCGCCGTGGTCACGCCCGATAGCCGATGACAGTGGTCATGCCGGTTTCGGCGTGGTAGATGTTGTGGCAGTGGGCGACCCAGAGACCTGGGTTGTCAGCGTCGAAGTCGACGGTGAGGGTCTGCTTGGGCAGGATGATCGACGTGTCTTTCCGCGGGCCGCCACCTTCATGCTGGTAGGTGTGACCGTGTAGATGGAATGGGTGCCACATCTCGGTGTCATTAGTGATCGTGAACCGGACGCGTTCGCCTTCGCGGATCTCGTGCGCGCCGTCGAGGGGCTGATTCATATCGAACCGTCGCCCGTCGATGCCCCAGTCGTATTCGGCCATACCTCCGGTGAGAGTGATCGCCACGGTCCGATCAGGCTGCCGTGAGGACAGCGCAACGCTGCTATCTGACGTCAGCAGCTGTGCGGTCCCGATCCGGCTGCTAGTGAGCTCCGGGATGCTCACATCGGCCGTCGGTGCTGCCGCGGCGCTGCCGGTGCGGATGACGGCGAAACCGCGATCGCGTTTGCCCTCGGCCTGAGCGATGAGGGGGAACGCGCCGTCATCCAGGGTAATGATCGCGTCGTAGCGTTCGCCCATGCCGATGAGGATGCTGTCGACTTCGACCGGTTCCACGGGGAATCCGTCGGTATGGGTGATGGTGAGCGTGTGACCGCCGATGGCGAGGCGGAACGCGGTGTCGCTGCCGGCGTTGATGATCCGCAGCCGCACCTTCTCGCCGGCCCGCCCGGTGAACTGGGTCGGGTCGGCGGGGGGCTTCCCGTTGACGAGGTAGAGGGGATAGTAGACGTCGCCGGCGTCGCCGCCGAGCAGGTCGGAGGTGGCGCCCATGAGGGTGTTGCCCATCCGCATGAACATGTCGCCCATCCCGCCCATGTCGCCCATCCCGGCGGACAGCTCGTCAAGGACGTCGTCGGGGGTGGCGGTGACGCCGTCGAGCCAGTCGTCGAGGATGATGACCCACTCGTCCTCGTACCCGCCGGGCTCGGCGGGGTCCTCGACGATCAGCGCCCCGTACAGGCCACGGTCCAGCTGCACCCCGACGTGGGGGTGGAACCAGTAGGTGCCGGGATCGGGCGCGATGAACTCGTAGTCGAAACTGGCCCCGGCCTTGATGGGCTGCTGGGTGACCGGCGGGACGCCGTCCATGTCGTTGCGCAGCGCGAGCCCGTGCCAGTGCACGGAGGTGTCCGCCTCGAGCTGGTTCCGGACGGTGGCCTTCAGAGTGTCTCCGGCGCCGAGACGGATCACGGGCGCCGGAACAGACCCGAACGCCCAGGTCGGCGCGGTCGCCCCGGCTAGGTCCAGCACGGTCGGGGCGGCGGTGAGGGTCGCGGTGGTGACCTTCCCGGTGCCGCCGCGGCGCCGCTCGGCGCCTTGGACCTGGGCGGCGTCGGGCTGCACCCAGTTCGCCGCCGGCGCGCAGGATGCCAGCGCGACCGTCGCGACGGCGCCAATGCTGACGCCGAGGAACCCTCGCCGAGTTAGGAGGAAGCGGGGGCGTGGGGCGGGCGACGGGTTCATCGTTGTTTCCTTTCCGGCCGGGAGCGCGGGCCGTGGTTTTCGTCAGGGAGGCCGTCCGGGTCGGACGTCGCATGATCGGCGGAGGCTCGTGGGGCACGATTGCCGGTTGCCGTGACGGCCGAGGGCTCTGAGCGCCTGGATCCGATGGCGAGCAACGCCATTGCGATCAGCACGATCACGGTCCCGATCCAGCCCCACAGGCCCGGGTCCTCGCGCAGGATCAGCAGCGACAGCAGGATCCCGAAGACCGGCACGAGCAGCGTCCACGCGGCGAGGAGGTCGAGCCGGGCACGTCCGATCTCGGTGAACCAGGCGACCGTGGTGGCGGCGGTGCCGACCAGTGATAGGAACAGCAGGGTGAGGATGAACCGGATGTTCCAGTCGATCGTGGGCGGCCCTTCTGTGACGGCTGCGGTGCCGGCGAGGATCGCACCTCCGATGAGCAGCTGAGCTGCCGCCACGATTCGGACGTCTGCGTGCACGATCCGGCCGATGAGGGTGCCGGCGGTGATCGCGGCGGCGGAGGTCAGTGAGAGCCACGCTCCGGTGCCGAGCCCGGAGGGAAGGACGATGATGAGTAGGCCGGTGAAGCCCAGGCCGATCGCGGCGATCGCGGCGGGGGTGGGACGCTCGCGGTAGAGCCACCACGCGGGCAGCAGGATCAGGATTGGCTGCGCGTTGGCGAGCACCGAGGCGATCCCGGTCGACAGTCCGGTCGCGGCGACGAACATCGTCGCGAATGCCAGGGCGATGTTCATCAGTCCGAGGCAGCCGATCAGTGCCCATGTCTTCGGGTCGCGGGGAAGAGGTGCCCGCTGGATGCCGGCGACGGTTGCGAGCGCGACCCCGGCGATGAGGGCTCTCAGTGCCGCGAGCCACAGCGGCGGGGCGTCTTGCAGGCCGACGGTGATCGCGACGAAGCACGCCCCCCAGGCGAGCGTGACCCACAGCATCCGCAGCGGTCGGGGGTGCCCGTGCCGGCTGGCGTCCGCGAGGGGGCGGACGACGGTGTTCACGACGACTCTCGCGTGTCGGTCCCGCTGTCGCCCCCGTGGCGTCGATGATTCGAGTCGTGGGCGCCGGTGTGGTGGCGGTGGCCGAACAGGTGCATGGCGGCCATGCCGATGATCGCGACGTAGGGCAGCACTGCGACGACGTGGGGAAGGTGGTCGATGAACAGGTAGATCGCGATCCCGAGCACGGAGATCCCGATGATCAGCCACGCCGTCACAGGCATCCGTCGCCGCGGGTCGCCTTCGCAAGGATGGTCGGCGGGCGGTTGGTGGTCACCGGTCATGGTCGGGCTCCTCCGCCGGTGTGAGGAAGTCCTGGCGCATGCCGAGGCTCTCGTCGGTGAGGCGGATCGAGGTCGCGGCGTCGGGGACGGTGCCCGTCAGCGCGCGGATCGCGTCGATCGTCTCGGGCACGACGATGGCCTCGTTGTAGACCTGGTAGGCGAGGTAGGCCTCGCTGCCGTTCACGGTGACCAGGTCCTCCCACACGGCGACCTCCCACATGTCTCCCCGGGGGCGGCCGAGATCGCGCATCAGCTCGACGGTGGAGTTGAGGGCGACCAGGCCATCGGACATCCGGATGAACGCGATGCGGGGCGCGGCGCGCAGGGCGTCCAGCACCTCGTCGCGGGTCGCCTCCCGGGTCAGTTGTAGCGTCCAGTAGTGGCTGTGGGTCTGCGTGTGGGCGCCTTTGGCGGCGATGGTGACGACATCGAGTCCGGGGAGCACGGTCTGTGCGTCGGGGCCCTGATGAGAGGGGATGGTCGGTTCTGGGACCATCGTGTTCATGATCCCGCCGAGGTGCGATTCCCACGGGTCGGTGGCGCGGCGGATGAGCACCCCACGGGCGCGCAGCAGGAGTCCGGCCGCATCCAGCGCGCCGAGGATCCGCACGATGCTGGTGGTGTTGCAGGAGACCACCCGGGTGCTGTCCCTGCCGATGGCGCTGGCGTAGTTGGCTTGGGCGACGAAGGAGTGGCCGGTGGTGGAGTGGGACTCGCCGCCTTGGAACACTGCCTTGACGCCGAGGGCGCGGTAGCGCTCCAGGTTTCCCGCTGCCACATGCTTGGGGGTGGTGTCGACGACGACGTCGCACTGCGCGAGAAGGTCGTCGAGCACTCCCTGTGCGGGCACGTCGGCGCCCCGCATGGCCTGCTGCGCCTCGATGGTGGAGGCGAACACGGGCAGGCGGTTCGCTGCGGACTTGATCCGCCAGTCGGTGGCGATGTCCGCGACGCCGACCAGGTCCATGTCCGACTGCAGCCGGACCGCGTCGGCGACGCGCTTGCCGATGACGCCGTAGCCGTTGACGCCGACTCGAATGGTGTTCATGTGCGTGCCTTTCTGATGAGGGATGGGAGCCGCGGCGGTCATCGCCGTCGCCGCGTGGTCCAGAGCAGGTAGCCGCCGAGTGCGGTGACCACGCTCGCGCCGGCGCCGATCATGACGCCTTCCCGCGAGCGCCATCTCGTGTTCCCGCTGACGAGTTCGCCGATGCCGTTGATCAGGGCGGCGGTGATCATGCCGGCGATCAGGCGATTGCCGATCCGTTCAGCCCGTCCCACGAGCGGTTCCAGTTCGGCCGCGCGCAGGTGCACGTCGAGGCCGCCGTTCTCCAGCACCCGCCGGAGCTGCTTGAGTGTTCCGGGCAGCTCGAGCAGCAGTGCTCCGGCATCCGCGGATGCCTGTGCCCAGCGTTTCGCCAGGGCGGGGAGGGAGAACTGTCGCTGCACGATCCGCTCCGAGAAGGGGGTGAGCGCCTGCAGCATCTCGAACTCGGGGTCGAGCCGTGCCGCCAGTGCCTCGCCCATCATCAGGACCTTGAACAGCAGAGCGATCTGCTGCGGCAGCTGGAGGTGGTGGTGTCGCAGCAGGGCGAGCAGCTCTCCGAGCAGGTGGCTGAGGTTAATGTCGGACAGGGGGCGTCCGAGATACCGCGACACGAAGACGTCCAGGGAGCGGCCTAGCTCGCCGCGGTCGGAGGTGTTCTTGGTGATCGAGAGCGCGAGCAGGGCGGTGGCGAGCGCGTTGGAGTCTCCGCGGGTGAAGGCGAGCAGCACGTCGGAGAGCTGCTCGGTGACCTCTTCGTCGAGTTGGCCGACCATGCCGAAGTCGATGAGGGCGATGGATCCGTCGGTTTGGATGAACAGGTTGCCCGGGTGCGGGTCGGCGTGGAAGAAGCGGTTCTCGAACACCATGGTGAGGATGAGGTCTGCGCCTCGCCTGGCCAGCTGGTTCCGGTCGATGCCGGCCGCGTCCAGGGCGGGCAGGTCGTCGACTCGGATGCCGTGCATCCGTTCCAGGGTCAGCACGCGTGACGTGGTCGTCTCCCAGAACACCTGGGGGACGGCGACGTCGGGTGAGTCGGCGAAGTCGGCGGCGAACCGCTCCGCGTTCCGGCCCTCCTGCAGATAGTCGAGCTCGGCGCGCAGCGTGCGGGAGAACTCCTCGACGATGCCCGGCAGGTTGTACTGGCGGGCGGCATCCCACCGCTTGTCGGCGCGCTCGGCGAGGTTCTGCAGGATCTCCAGGTCTTCGTGGATCTGGGCGACCGCGCCGGGTCGGCGGACCTTCACGACGACCTGGGTGCCGTCGTGAAGGGTCGCAGCGTATGCCTGCCCGATCGACGCGGCGGCCAGCGGTTGCGGGTCGAACTGTGCGAAGAGCTGTTCGGGGTCCGCGCCGAGCTCCTCGCGGATCACCGCCTTCATCGGCTCCCAGGCCTCGGGCGGCGCGGCGTCCTGAAGCTTGACCAACTCGGCGAGGTAAGCGGCGGGCAGCAGGTCGTTGCGGGTGGACAGCAGCTGGCCGAGTTTGATGAAGGTCGGTCCGAGCTCCTCGAGGGCGAGTCGGAGGTGTTCCGGACTGGTGTAGGGCTCGTCCCGGCGCGCATGCCCGAGAACGCCTTTGTTGAAGGGAATCCACTTCTCCAGCCCGAGCAGCCCGAGGCCGAGCCCGAGTCCGTGGTGCTCGAGGATGGTGGCGATGCGCCGATACCGGCTCCGATGCGTGCTCATCAGTCGAGGCCTCCTTCGCGGTTGGTCGCGTCGCGGGCCGAGGTGCCCGGGCCGATCGCGAACGTCTTGGTCTGTCCGGCCGAGAGCGGCACGGCGACCGCGCCGACGCGCACGTGGATCGCGGGTGCTGAGCCGGCGTGCACGCGAAGCTCCAGGCTGCGGTCACGGAGCATCACGTCGACGAGGTGGCCGCGGTATCGGATCTGGAACCCGACCCGGGTGAGGTTCGGCGGCAGTCGGGGGGCGAAGACGAGCTCGTCGTCACCGAGGGCCATGCCGGCGAAGGAGCGGACGGGCAGGTCGATGGTGCCGGCCATCGCGCCGAGGTGGATCCCTTCGCGGGTGGTGCCGCCCTGGGAGTCGTCGAGATCGGCGATCAGCGCCTCGCGGAACGCGATCCAGGAGCGGGACGGGTCGATGCCGGCCAGGACGGAGGCGTTCACGACTCGGCTGAGCGTCGACCCGTTGGCGGTGCGCGCGAGGTAGTACTCGACCGTGCGGGTCAGGTCCTGCTCGGAGAACGGGTAGCCGAGCGTGGCGAGTTGCGCCCGGAGCCCGTCGTGACCGAGCAGGTAGACCAGCATGACGACGTCGGGCTGCTTGGCGAGCTTGTACCGGTTGGTGCTGTCGTTCTCGGACTCGAGGATGAGATCGAGCCGGCCGATGTTCCCGTACTCCTCGCGGTAGTGGTCCCAGTCCAGCTCCTGCAGGCTCTCGTAGCCGTCGAACTGGGTGAGGATGCCGTCGCGGTGGAACCCCACCGCCAGTCGTGTGCTGAGCCGGGCCCATCCCGCGATCTCCTCGTCGGTGACGCGGAGCCGGTCGCGGAGGCCCTCGCCGCGGTGCCCGTGGAGCAGGGCGAGTGTCCGGGCCGCTCGCGTGGCGACCCACGAGGCGAGGACGTTGGTGTACGTGTTGTCGCGCAGGCCGCTGCCGGGAGCGTCCGGGGCGCCGTCGTGGAACTCGTCGGGTCCCATCACCCCGGCGATGTGGAAGCGGTCGGTGGCAGTGTCGTGCTCGGCGAGCGAGGCGAACAGGCGGGCGACCTCGATGATGAGCTCGCCGCCGCGTTCGGCGAGCCACTCGAGGTCGCCGGTGGCCTGGTAGTGCTGCCAGGCGTTGTAGGCGATGGCGAGGCCGACGTGGCGTTGACGGTGGGAGTTGTCCGGCATCCACCGACCGGAGCGCGGGTTGTAGAGCGCCTCGGGCGTCTCCTCGCGACCGTCGCTGCCGCTCTGCCAGGGGAAGAGGGCTCCGCGGAGTCCGGCGGCGGTCGCCGCGGCGCGGGCGGCGTCCAGTCGCCGCCAGCGGTAGTCGATCAGCGCCCGGCTGATCTCGGGCGTGCGCAGAGCGATCACGGGCAGGACGAACACCTCGTCCCAGAAGACGTGCCCCCGATACCCCTCGCCGTGCAGGCCGCGGGCGGGCACCCCGGCGTCGAGCTCGACGGTGTGCGGCGAGAGGGTCTGGAGCAGGTGGAAGACGTGCAGGTTCAGGATGAGTCGGCTGTGCGTGTCGGCGTCCAGGGTGACCGCGAAGCGTTCCCAGAGTCGCCGCCACGCCGCCGCGTGACGTTCCCGCAGCGCCTCGACGTCGCCACCGCGTTCGGTGAGCAGGGTCAGGGCGGCACCACCCGGCTCGCTGATGGCCCGATCGTGGGAGGTGTAGATCGCGGCCGTCTTGGTGAGGGTGACCGGTCGACCCTGCTCCAGAGGGATGCGCAGCTCCCGGGTGTGCTGCGATGGCGTGTCGATGCGGTGATCGGTCGCGCTGTCGGTTCCGGTGAGGGTCGAGCGGACGGCGGTGGCGATGTGGACCCGGCTCTGCCGGGTCCGCACCTCGCAGAGGGTGGTGTCGCCGACCTGGCGGAACGTCGGCTGCGTGAGGTGGGTGGCGTCCGATCCGAGATACGCGGCCACGTTGCTGTTGCGCACCCCGGCGTCGATCCCGGCGCGGAGGGTGACCGTGCCGCTCCAGTCGGGGGCGGTGAGCGTGGTTTCCAGCACGGCCAGGTGAGGCTCGTCCAGGGAGGTGAACGTCGTCTGCACGAAGTCGAGTCGATCCCCGTTCGGACCGGTGAGGACCGCGCGGCGGACGACCAGGCCGCGGCGCAGGTCGAGCTCGCGTCGTTCGCTGTGCGTCACGACCTGGCCGGTGGACAGCCACGGCCCGTCTCCGAGGCGGAGGTCCACCGGAAGCCAGTTGGGAGTGTTGACGAGATGCTCCTCCTCGAGCTCGCGCCCGTGGATGGTGCTCGCCAGCCGGTTGTACACGCCGGCGAGGTAGGTGCCGGGATAGTGGATGCCGTCGTCGTGGTGCTCGGGCCGGGCGCCCCGGGTGGCCAGGTAGCCGTTGCCCAGCGCGGTGAGCGCCTCCCGGTGCCCTTCGTGCGCGGGGTCGAAGCCGTCGTAGACCAGCTGCCACGGATCCGTGGTGGAGACGCCCAGGTCGAGCTCGGCGACATCGGCCAGGACGAGGTCGGCGCCCGCGGCCTCGAGCTGCTCCCGCGCTCCGGCGCGGTCGATGCCGACGACGAAGCCGAAGCCTCCGCGCCTCCCGGCCGCCACGCCGGCGACCGAGTCCTCGACGACCGCGGTGCGGGCCGCAGCGACACCCAGTCGCCGGGCTGCCTCGACGAACATGGCGGGATCCGGCTTGCCTTTCAGGTGATGCGAGAGCGCGATCCGGCCGTCCACCACGGTGTCGAAGCAGCCGGCCAGTCCTGCGGCGGCGAGCATCTGGTGCGCGTTCCGGCTCGCGGTGACCAGCCCGACCGGAACGGCCGCGCCCCGCAGGCGATGCAGCAGCGCCACGGTGCCCGGATAGACGCGCAGCCCGCGGGTGCCCAGCTCCGCCAGGAACAGCTCGTTCTTGCGCGCCGCGAGCCCCGCGATCGTCCACGCCGTTGGTGGGTCGTCGGGATCTCCGGCGTCCAGGGCGATCCCACGGGCCGTCAGGTACGCCGATACCCCGTCCTCGCGGGTTCGCCCATCCACATAGCGGCGGTAGTCGGCGACCGGGTCGAAGGTCGTCTCGGGGTCGTCCACCTGCACACGCGGGTCTCGCAGCACCTCGTCGAACAGCTGCTTCCACGCGGCGGCATGGATCGCGGCGGTGTTCGTGACCACGCCGTCCATGTCGAACAGCACCGCGTCGTAGACGGCATCGAGGTGGTGAGTCCCGCGCTCTGCCGACCGCGGAGTCATCGCGGCGCCTCGCGTCCGGTCATGAGGCGCCGCCGGGCGTCGACGCCGGGGCGAGGCTGCTCGCCTCTGCCGGGGCCGCGGGGGCCTGCTGGGCGGGCAGCCGGAGCCGCTTGAGCAGGAGCGCGTTGACGGCGACGATCACGCTGGAGCCGGACATGCTGATGGCGGCGATCTCCGGGGAGAGCATGATCCCGAACGCGGGGTAGAACACGCCGGCGGCGATCGGCAGCGCGATCGCGTTGTAGCCGATGGCCCAGCCGAGGTTCTGCCGCATCTTCCGCAGCGTGCCCTTCCCGATCTTCAGCGCGATCGCCACGTCCAGCGGGTCGGAGCGCATCAGGACGACATCGGCGGTCTCGATGGCGACGTCGGTGCCGGCGCCGATCGCGATGCCGAGGTCCGCCTGGGCGAGGGCGGGGGCGTCGTTGACGCCGTCGCCGACCATCGCGACCTTCTTGCCGGATGCCTGGAGCTCGGCGATCTTGGCGGACTTGTCCTCGGGGAGCACGTCGGCGATCACGGTGTCGATGCCCAGCAGCGAGGCGATGCGCTCGGCGGTGGGCTTGTTGTCGCCCGTGAGCATCGCCACCTCGATGCCCTGCTCGTGGAGTGCGTCGATCGCGGCTTTCGCGGTGTCGCGGGGGGCGTCGGCGAGGGCGATCACGCCGGCGATCTGCCCGTCGACGGCGAACATGATCGCGGTGCGGCCGCCGTCCGCGAGGGCCTGCTGCTGCGAGACGACCGGGCCGGTGTCGATGCCCTGCGCGGCCATCAGCCGGGCGTTGCCGACCACCACCTGCTTCCCGTCCACGGTGGCGATCGCGCCCTGCCCGGTGACGTTGCGGAACGCGGACGCGGTGCGGCGCGGGATGTTCCGGCTGTCGGCGTAGGTGACGATCGCCTTGGCAAGCGGGTGCTCCGACTCCCGCTCGAGCGCGGCGGCGAGGGCGAGCAGCTCCAGGTCGTCCATGCCGATGGGGATGTAGTCGGTGACCTCGGGCTCGCCCTTGGTGAGAGTGCCGGTCTTGTCCAGCACGACGGTGTCGATATGCGCGGCGGTCTCGATGCCGGTGGCGTTCTTGAACAGGACACCACGCTTGGCGCCCAGGCCGGTGCCGACCATGATCGCGGTCGGGGTGGCGAGCCCGAGGGCGTCGGGGCAGGTGATAACGACGACGGTGATCGCGAACAGGATCGCCATCGGCACATCCGCCCCGGCGAGGAACCACACCAGGAAGGTTAGAGTGCCTCCGACGAGGGCGAGCAGGACGAGCCAGAACGCGGCCCGGTCGGCGAGACGCTGCCCAGGGGCCTTGGAGTTCTGCGCCTCCTGCACCAGCTTCACGATCTGCGCCAGCGCCGTGTCGGCGCCAACCTTCGTGGCGCGCACCCGGAGGGTGCCGACGGTATTCACGGTCGCGCCGATCACCTCCGAGCCGGGCGCCTTCTCGACCGGCATGGACTCGCCAGTGACCATCGACTCGTCGATCTCGGACTCGCCGTCCTCGACGACGCCGTCGGTGGGGACCTTCGCGCCGGGGCGGATGAGCATGAGGTCCCCGGGGACGACCTCGGAGGTGGGGATTTCGACCTCCTCGCCGTCGCGGAGGACGACCGCGCGGGCGGGAGCGAGCTCCAGCAGCCGTCGGATGGCGTCGTTCGCGCCGCCCCTGGCGCGCATCTCGACCCAGTGGCCGAGGAGCACGAAGGTGGCCAGCACGGTCGCCGCCTCGTAGAAGACCTCGCCGCCGCCGGTGAGGGTGATGATCAGGCTGTAGATCCAGCCGGCGCCGACGCCGACCGCGACCAGCACCATCATGTCGAGGGTGCGGGCCCGCAGGGCTCGGTAGGCGCCGTCGAAGAAGATCCAGGCCGAGTAGAAGATCACCGGCAGCGACACGATCAGCATGAACACGTCGTCGCGCAGCCCGAACGGGGCCGGCACTTCGAAGCCGATCACCTCCCGGCCGATCGGGGACCAGAGGGTGATCGGGATCGACAGGATCAACGCGACCAGGAACCGGTTGCGCATGTCCCGGATCATCGCGTCCATCGACATGCCGCCGTGATCCCCGCCGTGGCCCATCACATCCTGCGCGCTGCGGCCGGCCGGCTGAGCCCCGTGATCGTGTCCGCCCTCGGTGGCCGGAGCGTGACCGGCATGCGCGCCGGCGTCCATGGCGGAGTGGTCCGCGTGGTCCGCTGCCGGGTGCGGGTGCGGGTGCTCGTGCCCCGCCGGGGTGTCATGACCGGTGGAGACCGCGCGTCCCTCGTGCTCGGCGTGGTCGTGGTGGTCGGCGTGCTCGTGGGGTTCGTGGGCGGGGTCGCAGATGTGGTCCGGGACGGACTGCCCGGCGCAGTGGTAGCCGCATTCGATCACCCACTGCTGCAGGTGCGCGACCGAGGTGGTCTGCGGGTCGTAGGTGACGGTCGCGGTCTGGGAGACCGGGTTCGCGTCGACGGACAGGACGCCCGGCTGGCGGGCGAGGTGGGCTTCGGTGACGTTCTTGGAGGTCGCGCGGATCATGCCGCTGACCTGCAGGGTCACGGTCTTGGTGTCGGTCATCGGATTTCCTTCGCGGTGGAGGGGCGGTTCGGGTCGGTGTCGGGGTGGGGCCAGCGCCAGTCGGCGACGGCGGGGATGTCGGTGCCGTGCTCGCGGGTGTGGGCGCGGGCGCGCAGGCGGGCGTCGACGAGTTCCTGCCGCAGCTGCGCGTGGGTCGCGGCAAGGCCCGGGACGTGGTCGAGGACGTCGATCGCGAGCCGGTAGCGGTCGAGGTCGTTGAGCATGACCATGTCGAACGGGGTCGTGGTGGTGCCCTTCTCCACGAAGCCGTGGACGTGTAGGTTCTGGTGCCCGGCGCGCTTATAGGTGAGACGGTGGATCAGCCACGGGTAGCCGTGGTAGGCGAAGATCACCGGCTTGTCGGGGGTGAAGATCGCGTCGAACTCCCGGTCCGGCAGGCCGTGCGGGTGCTGGTCCTCGGATTGCAGACGGGTCAGGTCGACCACGTTCACGACCCGCACGGACAGGTCAGGGATGTGCTCGCGCAGCAACGCGGCCGCGGCGAGCACCTCGAGGGTGGGCACGTCGCCGGCGGCGGCGAGCACCACGTCCGGCTCGGCGCCCTCGGTCTCGGTGCCGGCCCAGGGCAGGATGCCCAGGCCCCGGGTGCAGTGCTCGATCGCCTCGTCCATGGTGAGCCACTGCGGGGCGGGCTGCTTTCCGGCGACGACGACGTTGATGTAGCCGGTGGAACGCAGGCAGTGATCGTACGTGGACAGGAGCGTGTTCGCGTCGAAGGGGAGGTAGACCCGCACGACGTCGGGGCTCTTGTTCAGAGCGAGGTCGATGAACCCGGGATCCTGGTGGCTGAACCCGTTGTGGTCCTGCCGCCAGACGTGGCTGGAGAGCAGGTAGTTGAAGCTCGGCACCGGTTCCCGCCAGGGCACCTCGCGGGCCGCTTCGAGCCATTTGGCGTGCTGGTTGAACATCGAGTCGACGATGTGGGTGAACGCCTCGTAGCAGTTGAACAGACCGTGCCGGCCGGTCAGGACGTACCCTTCCAGCCACCCCTGGCACTGGTGCTCGCTGAGCACTTCCATGACCCGCCCGGTCGGGGCCAGATGCTCGTCCACCGGCAGCACGGTCGCGTTCCACTGCTTGCCGGTGGCCTCGAACACGGGCGGGGCGAGCCGGTTGGAGGCGGTCTCGTCGGGGCCGAAGATGCGGAAGTTGTCCGGGTTGTGCCGGATCACGTCGGCGAGCCATTCGCCGAGCACCCGGGTCGCCTCCCCGGTTTCCGCGCCTCGCGCCTCGGGGTCGACCGGGTGGGCGTGGTCCCGGAAATCGCCCAGGCGCAGCGGTACGGTCAGCTGCCCGCCGTTCGCGACCGGGCTCGCGCTCATCCGCCGCACTCCCGCCGGGGCGACCGCGACCGTGGCGGGGAACGGGGCGCCGTCGGCGTCGAAGAGCTCGTCGGGCCGGTAGGAGGCCAGCCAGTCCTGGAGGATCTGCAGGTGCTCGGGGGTGTCGCGGACCTCGGCGAGCGGCACCTGGTGGGACCGCCAGGTGCCCTCCACGGGGAGCCCGTCGATCACCGGCGGGCAGGTCCAGCCTTTCGGGCTGCGCAGCACGATCGCTGGCCACGCAGGCCGGCCCTCCAGGGTGCCGGCCGCCGCGGCGGTCTTGATGTCCGCGATCCGGTCCAGCACCTCGTCCAGCACGCCGGCGAACCGGGCGTGGGACTCCCGCGGGTCCTCGCCGTCGAAGCCGACGGTGACCACGAACGGCTCGTGGCCGTAGCCGCGCAGCAGCGCGACCAGCTCGTCCTCGGGGATGCGGGACAGCACCGTCGGGTTGGCGATCTTGTAGCCGTTCAGGTGCAGGATCGGCAGCACCACCCCGTCCGCGGCGGGGTTGAGGAACTTGTTGCCGTGCCACGCGGTCGCCAACGGCCCGGTCTCCGCCTCCCCGTCGCCGATCACACAGGCGACCAGCAGATCCGGGTTGTCGAACGCGGCGCCATAGGCGTGGACAAGGGAATAGCCGAGCTCGCCGCCCTCGTTGATCGACCCCGGCGTGTCCGGGGACGCGTGCGAGGGGATGCCGCCGGGAAAGGAGAACTGCCGGAACAGCGCCCGCAGTCCCTCCTCGGTGCGGTCGATCCGCGGGTACAGCTCCGTGTACGTGCCGTCCAGGTAGGCGTTGGCGACCATGCCCGGCCCGCCGTGCCCCGGCCCGGTCACGTACAGGGTGTTCAGGTCCCGATCGGTGATCGCCCGGTTGAGGTGGGCGTACAGGAAGTTCAGGCCCGGGGTGGTGCCCCAGTGCCCCAGCAGCCGCGGCTTGATGTGCTCCGCGGTGAGCGGGTCGCGCAGCAGCGGGTTGTCGAGCAGGTAGATCTGCCCGATGCTCAGGTAGTTCGCCGCCCGCCACCACGCATCCACCTCCTCCAGTCGGTCCAGCGTGACGTCGGTGGTGCGGTGGGCCCAACGGGCCGCTGCGGTGCTCATGGTAGGACTCCTCGCGGTTCGCGGCCGAGGCCGCCGAATGTGGTCATGGTGATAGCGGTCATTGTGCGGTCCCTGTCGGGAGGACGACGGTGGTCTCGGTGCCGTGGATCCAGACGACGCCGCGGTCGTCGACGAGCACGACCGCCCCATCTGCGTTCCCGAGCGCCTGGACGGTGCCCGTGGCGGCACCGACGCTGTCCCAGGATCCGGTGCCGGTGAGTCGCCAGAGGGTGCCGTCGGTGTCGACGCCGACCAGCCCGCCCGTGGAGTCCGCCTCCACCAGATAGAGCGGCGGCGCATCCGCGACGAGGTCGAAGGTGGCGCCCGCATCCCGGCTCTCCTGCAGGCCCTTCCGCGTCGCGGCGTAGAGGGTGCCGTCGGTGGTGACGGTCAGGTCGGCGGCGGGGAGCTCGGCGCCGTCGATCCAGGTGGTCCCGCCGTCGGTGCTGGTGCGGATGGTGATCGAGCTGGACCCGATCCCGTGGATCGCACGGTCTCCGGCGGTGAGGACGTGGAAGTCCTCCTGCCCGGTAAACGCGACCGGCTCCCAGGTGGTCCCGGCGTCGGTGCTTCGGATGAGTCCCAGGTTGTGCTCGCCGAGCTCCGCCGGGGTGTTCGGTCCGGGGTGCCCGGAGGCGTAGAGGACGTCGCCGTCGGCGGTCAGGCCCATCGCGTCGAAGTCCGCGCCTCCCAGGGGGCCGGAGATGTCGCCGGTGTCGGTGAGGGTGTAGAGGCCGATGTGGGTGCCCAGCAGCACGGTGCTCCCGCCGAGGTCGACGATGCCGTGCACATGACCGAGACCCGTGTCCGGGGCGGGTGCCGAGATGGCGGTCGGCGTGGAGGTGCAGCCGGTCAGCAGCAGGCCCGCGGCAGCGGCGACGGCAGCGGCCGTGATCGTGGTGGCGTTGCTCCTCATGCGATCGCCTGGATGAAGAGGATGGTCGCCGCGGACAGGATGATCAGGGCGAGGATGATGCCCACGAAGCACGCGGCCAGAGTCCGGGAAGTCATGATGGGCCTTTCGACGGGCCGGCGCTGTCGGTCGGGACGGATGCGCCGGGCCTCGGGCGGGGTCAGGTCAGGGGTGGTCGGCCCCGCCCGAGGGGTTCGGGTCAGAGGGTGGCGAGGATGTCCTGCATGGTGGTGATCTCGGCGGTCTGTCCGTCGATGATCTGCTGGGCGAGCGCGGCCACGTCCGGGTTCTCGCCGTTGTTCAGCACCATCTGGGCCATGGTGACGGCGCCCTGGTGGTGGCCGACCATGCCCTCGAGGAACAGCCGGGTCGCCTCGACCCCGGTGGCGGCGTCCAGGGCGGCCATGTCGTCGTCGGACATCATCCCGTCGCCGTGGTCCATGCCGCCCATCCCGCCCATGTCGGACATGGAGTCGTCGTAGGGGATTCCCCAGTCCTCGAGCCAGCCCTTCATGGTCTGGATCTCGGGGCCTTGGGCGGCTTTGATCTGCTCGGCGAGGGTCACGACCCGCTCGTCGATGCCGTCCTTGGCCAGGATCTGATCGGCCATCTCGATGGCCTGTTCGTGGTGCGGGATCATCATCGTGACGAACATCTCGTCAGCGGAGTTGAACGATGCCTGCTCGGAGGGGGCGGGGGTGCCGCTGGTCATGCCGCCGAGGCCGTGGTCCATGCCGGGCATGGATCCGGTGGGCGCGCAGCCGGCGAGCACGAGCGCAGCGGCGAGCGCGGCGGTGCTCAGCGCGAGAACGCGGAAACGCATGGGTGGGTGTCCTTGTCTAGTCAGTCGAATGGTGAGTTGATTCCCGAGCCGTATGCGGGCACGGCGCAGCATCTCCCGGCACAGCGGCGACGGGAGGGCGGGGAATCAGGTTCGACTGATCGACAGGACGATGAGGGAAGGTGGTCGGGGGTGCGGTAACGCGGTGAGCACATTCCGCCCGTGCAGGCGTAGCAGGGCGAGGACGGTGCCCAGGCGGGCCAGCAGCGCCGGGGCGAGCAGCACGATGGTGGCGGCCAGCAGCGCCAGCACGCACGCCATCATCAGCATCGAATGGTCCGGCATTCCGCCCGAGCTGTCGCAGTCGCCCTCGCAGTGCCCGCCCGAAGCCTCGGTGCCTGTCCCGATGGTGTTCTCGAGCATGCTCCCGGTCGCGACGGTGCCGCCCAGGTCAGAGTCGGGCGCGGCATGGGCGGCTTCGGAGGCCGCTGCGGGGGTGTCGGCGTGCCCGCTGGTGAGCGTGCCGGTGAGGGTGTGCATGGCCAGCAGGCCGGCGATCAGCAGGAGCGCGGTCGCGAAGGTCAGCAGCAGCCGGTGCAGCCCGGATGGGGCGTGCACCAGGGTTCGGATGTGGTTCACCGCCGACCTCCTTCCCGCGTCCAGCGTACCCCGGTGTGCCTGGATCCCCGCCGGCGCCGATCGGGCGCACGGCGGTCCTGCCCAGCCTGGTCGCCCGACCGATACCTGGCCAGGGGCGATGGTCCCGGATGGGGACCGGTGCGCGGCAACCGGCTCATCGGCGGCCCGTTCCGGCACGGTGGGCCTTCTCCATCAGAGCCAGCAGCCCGAGGGTGTCGTCCTTGATCTGGGTGCGACCGACGACGGCCCAGTTGCGGGCGAGGTGATCGCGGAGATAGTCGAGGATGTGCTCGAGGGGGACGGTGTGCCAGGAGCCGGACCGATGGGGGCGGGCGGTGTTGCCGAACGCGACCGTGCGGATCAGGTGGCCCTCCGGGGCGAGGACCTGCCCGGCCGTCAGCAGCTCCTGGACGAGGGCGGGCGCGTCGGCGGGGGTGCAGCAGCCGAACCGGGCGAACGCGGCCTCCAGCACCGCGGGGTCGCGCATCGCGGGGTTCAGCTTCGGGGCGCCCTCCTTGACCTCGCCGACGATCATGTCCGGCGCCCCGGGGCGGGCGCCGAGGGCCGGGTCGGGGTCGTCGCCGGGGATGTGGTGCAGTCGGATCGCGAGGATGTCCAGGTCGGTGACGGTGCGCGGCCCGTCCGGACCGGTCGCGTCCAGCACCGGGTACTCGGCGACGGTGAAGTACCCGTTCACCCGCAGGTAGGCCTGCACCAGACCGACCGCTGTATCCATCCCGCGCCCCCTTTCCCTGCCGTCGTGGGTCAGGCGGCGTTGGCGTAGCGGGCGGGGTCGCCGTCGAACAGCGGCCCGCACTCGGGGCAGCAGAACCAGTACCGCGCGCCTTCGTAGTCACGGAACAGGCCGCGCTTCTCTGCCCACGCCGGGTCGACCTGATTGCCGGGCATGACCGGGCAGGTGACGAGGTTGGTCGCCCCGGCCGGGGGCTCATGGTGATGGTGCTCGTGGGATCCGTGATCGTGCGCGGCGTGCTCGTGGCCGGTGTGGTGCTCGTGGTCGTGCGTCATGGCGGTCTCCTTGCGTGGGTGTCAGGCGTGGACGGGGGTGGTGTCGCGGCTGGGCGTCAGGACGGTGGGCGTCGGGGCGGGCAGGAGGCGGAAGCGGCGCAGTCGGAGGCTGTTGGTGACGACGAACACGCTGCTGAACGCCATCGCGGCGGCGGCGAGGATGGGGTTGAGCAGGGCGAGCATCGCGACCGGGATCGCGGCGACGTTGTACGCGAACGCCCAGAACAGGTTGCCCTTGATGGTGCCCAGGGTGCGGCGGGCGAGCCGGATCGCGTCCGGGACCAGGAGCAGGTCGCCGGAGACGATGGTCAGGTCCGCGGCGGTGATGGCCGCGTCGGTGCCGGTGCCCATTGCGATGCCGAGGTCCGCTTGGGCGAGGGCGGCGGCGTCGTTCACGCCGTCGCCGACCATCGCGACCACCCGTCCGGATGCCTGCAGCTCGCGGATGGTGTCGAGTTTGCCCTGCGGGGTGACTCCGGCGCGGACGTCCTCGATGCCGGCGTCGTCGGCGATGGTGCGGGCGGCGCCGGGGTTGTCGCCGGTGAGCAGGATCGGGGTCAGCCCGAGCCCGCGCAGTCGGGCGATGGCCTCACGGCTGGTGGGCTTGATGGTGTCGGCGACGCTGATCGCGCCGCGCGCCTGCCCGTCCCACGCCACGACGGTCACGGTGGCGCCCGCGGCCTCGTCGGCCGTGATCGTCGCGGCGAGCTCGTCGGGGATCGCGATCGCCCATTGCCCGGTGATCCAGGTGGCGCGGCCGGCGGCGACCATGCGGCCGTCGACGATGCCCTGCACGCCTTGACCGGCCTCGGCGGCGAATGACTCCACGGCATCCGTCGGGCCGTCGGCTGCGGCGGTGATGGCGCGGCCGATGGGGTGCTCGGAGCCGTGCTCGAGCGCCGCGGCGAACCGGATCAGCTCCGCCTCATCGGTGCCGGGAGCGGGGTGGATGCCGGTGACGGTCATGGTGCCGGCGGTGATGGTGCCGGTCTTGTCGAGCACGACGGTGTCGATGCGGCGGGTCTGCTCGAGCACCTGGGGTCCGCGGATGAGGATGCCCAGCTGGGCGCCGCGGCCGGTGCCGACCAGCAGAGCGGTCGGCGTCGCCAGCCCCAGCGCGCACGGGCAGGCGATGATCAGGGTGGTCACCGCGGCGGTGAAGGCGACCTCCAAGGGCGCCCCCGCGATCAGCCACCCGACGAACGCGGCCAGGGCGAGGACAATGACGATGGGGACGAAGACGGCCGACACCCGGTCGGCGAGGCGCTGCACCTGGGCCTTGCCGGTCTGCGCCTCCTCGACCAGCCGCGCCATCCGGGCCAGCTCGGTGTCGGCGCCGACGCGGGTGATCTGCACGAGCAGGCGCCCGCCGGTGTTCACAGTCGCGCCGACCACGCGGGAGCCGGGGGCGACTTCGACCGGCACGGACTCGCCGGTCAGCATCGACTCGTCCACCGCGGACATTCCCTCGGTGACGAGGCCGTCGGCGGGGATCTTCTCACCCGGCCGCACCACCACGACATCACCCGGAACGAGCTGTGCGACGGGGACGCGCTGCTCAGTGCCTTCGCGGAGGATCACTGCGTCCTTGGCGCCGAGCTCCAGCAGGGCGCGCAGGGCCTCGCCGGACTGCCGCTTGGCACGAACCTCGAGGTAGCGGCCGAGGAGGATGAACACGGTCACCAGCGCGGCGACCTCCAGGTACACCTCGTGGCCACCGGCCTGCGGGGTGCCGACGAAGGTGACGCTCATCCGCATTCCCGGCATCCCCGCACCGCCGAAGAACAGCGCGTACAGCGACCAGCCGAACGCGGCCAGCACCCCGACGCTGATCAGAGTGTCCATCGTCGCCGCCCCGTGCCGGGCATTGATCGCCGCGGCGCGGTGGAACGGCCACGCCCCCCACACCACCACCGGCGCGGCCAGGGTGAGCGTGAGCCACTGCCAGTAGGTGAACTGCAGGGCGGGGATCATCGACAGCACCGCGACCGGCACCGCCAGCACCGCCGAGACGATCAGCCGCTGCCGCAGCGACGCCAGCTCATCGTCCCGCGGGATGGTCTGCTCAGCCGTGTCGGGCACAGGCGGGGCTGGGAGGCTCGCTCCGTCCCCCGCCTGCTCGACCGCCGCGATCAGCTCCTCCACCGGCACCGGGGCCTCCGAGTGCACGCGGGCCTTCTCGGTGGCGAAGTTGACCGTCGCCTCCACCCCGGGCAGCTTGTTCAGCTTCCGCTCGACCCGCGTCGCGCACGACGCGCAGGTCATCCCGGTGATGTCGAGATCGACGTCCAGCGTGCTCATGAGGCTGCGGCGAGGCTGTACCCGGCCTCCTCGACCGCCTCCCGCACCCGCTCCGCGTCCACCGGGGCGGTGCTGGACACGGTCACCGTGGACACGCCGCCGGCGTGCAGGTCGACCTCGACGCCGGAGACCCCGTCGATCGCGGAGACCTCCTCGGTGACGCTGCGCACGCAGTGCGAGCACGTCATCCCCTCCACCAGGAACTGCGCCGACACCTCGCCCGATGCCGGTTGCGCCGTCGCGGAGGCGGTGGTGTTGGCCGTGGCGGCGTGGGAGGTGGGGGCGCAACAGGCGCAGCCACCGCCGTTCGTCGCCTGCAGGCCGAGGTCCTGGAATCCTTGTCCGGTCATGTTGTGCTCCTTTCGTGAGCGTGTCGATGCGTGTGGTGTGAACGTTCTAGGAGCGGACCAGCCGCGCGATCGCGGCGTTCGCCTCGCGGAGCTTCTCCTCCGCGACCGGGCCGCCCTGCGCGGTCGCCTGCGCGACGCAATGCCCGAGATGGTCCTCCAGCAGCGTCAGCGCGACCGACTCCAGCGCCTTCGTCGCCGCCGAGACCTGGGTCAGGATGTCGATGCAGTACACGTCCTCGTCGACCATCCGCGCGATCCCGCGCACCTGCCCCTCCGCCCGACGCAACCGCGCCAGCAGCGCCTGCTTGTCATCCACGTATCCGTGTGCCATCTCAGCCACCTCCGACGTCGATCGTATACCCTATAGCGGTATAAGGTACTTCGTGAAGAGGATATTCCCGGAGCGGGCAGAGCGAAAGGGCGAACGTGACCAACTGGTACGTCATCACCGGCGGGCCCAGCTCGGGCAAGACCACCACCGTGAACCTGCTGCGGGACCGCGGCTACACCACCACCATCGAGCATGCCCGGCACTATCTCGACCTGCAGCGCATCGCCGGCCGCACCGTCGAGGAGGTCCGGGCGAAGCAGCGGCAGTTCCAGCGCGGCGTCCTGGACATGCAGCTCGCGGAGGAAGCTGCCCTCGACCCGGACGCCACCGTGTTCCTCGACCGGGCCGTCCCCGACTCCCTCGCCTACTACCGCTTCCTCGATCTCGAGCCCGACCCCGCCCTGCTCACCGCGCTCGAGCACGTCGACTACCGCACGACGTTCATCCTCGACCTGCTGCCCCTGGCCGCCGACTACGCCCGCACCGAGGACACCGCCGCCCAGCAGCGCATCCACGAACTGCTGACCCAGGTGTACGAAGCGCTGCCCTTGCCGGTCGTGCGGGTTCCGGTCCTCAGCGCCGACGAGCGGGTGCAGTTCATCCTGGACCGGCTCTGACCGCCTCGCCCGATCGGGATGTCCTGTGCAACGCTTGGGGCCCAGGGCACATCTCACCGGCACAGGTCCAGGCGAGAACGCGCCCCACGGTCGAACAGGACGGATGTCTCGGATGCCCACTCAGAAACGTCTCCGGAAGGACC
The DNA here is from genome assembly GCA_937925595.1 of uncultured Demequina sp. Next base: position 21,226 of record CALALQ010000413.1, read on the forward strand.
TGCTAGGCGGCGCTCTCACGACCGCGCTCGGCGTCTTCACCCTCGGGATCGGGGTCTACTTCCTGTTCCTTCGACCCTCCCTCCTGCCAGAAGACATCCGGCATACGGGTATCGACGCCGCCACGCTGCCAGTGGCATTCGTGGACTGGCTCGGGATCGTCTTCTCGACCTGGGGCGGCTTCATCGCGGGGTTCGGGATCGTGCTGCTGGGCATCGGCGCGTCCCTGCTGTCCCGCCGCACGCTGTGGCTCTACCTCGGCACGGCGGCCGGGGTGCTCGTCGCCTTCGGACGCTTCGTCATCAGCAACATCCTGATCGGCTCGGACTTCCTGTGGTTCATCGCGACCATGTTCGTGCTGGCACTGGTGCTCGCAACCGTCCTCGTCTTGAACGTCATCCGACGGCATCGGACGAACGAGACCGCCTCCTCCGACGTCGACCGAACCGCTAGACGCTGACCGCTGCGAGCGACTGCCGGGCGATCTCGAGCCCCTCGTCCGTGGGAACGATCAGCACGGCGACCGGTGAGCTCGGGTCCGAGATCGCTCGCGCCCCGTCGGCCCTCGCCTCGTTGCGTGCCGGGTCGATCAGGATGCCCAGGCCCGCCATGCCGGAGACCACCGCCGCGCGCGTCGCGGCGGCGTTCTCGCCGACGCCGCCGGTGAAGACGATCGCGTCCGCTCCGCCGAGCTGGGCGAGGTAGGCGCCGAGATAGTGGCGCAGCCGGTGATGGTAGACGTCGAGCGCAGCGGCGGCTCTCGCATCCCCAGCGGCGGCCACGGCATGGATGTCGCGCATGTCCTCGGTGCCGGCCAGCGCCCGCAGGCCGCTCTCGCGCGTGAGCAGCGCCTCCAGCCGATCCCATGCTACGCCGGCGCGGCCGAGCGCGAGGAGCACCCCCGGATCCAGGTCCCCGGCGCGAGTGCCCATCACGAGCCCCTCCAGCGGCGTCATGCCCATCGAGGTTTCCACCGAGCGGCCGCCGGCCACTGCGCAAGCGGATGCCCCGTTGCCCAGGTGGAAGATGATCAGCCGAAGCTCCGACAGCGCGCGCCCGAGCAGTTCGGCAGTGCGGGCGGAGACGTGCTGGTAGGAGATGCCGTGGAAGCCGTATCGGCGGATCTGATGTCGCTCGACGAGGTCTGCGGGAAGCGCATACGATGCCGACGCAGCCGGCAGGGTGCGGTGGAACGCGGTGTCGAACACCGCGACGTTCGGGATGTCCGGGAATGCGGCGCGCGCAGCGCGGATGCCGGTCAGGTTGACCGGGTTGTGCAACGGAGCCAGGGTGGCGAGCTCGTCGATCTGATGTTCAACCTCGTCAGTAATCAGCGCAGCCGCTGCGAATCGGTCGCCGCCGTGCACGACGCGGTGGCCGATGACCGCGATGCGCTCGTGCTCCAGTCCGGCCAGCAGCGTGCTGATCACGGCGCCGTGCTCACGCCCATCCGCACCGGCGTGGCCGAGCCGCTCCACGACGCCGCCCCGGATCGTCGTGCCCGTTTCCCCGTCGACCAGTCTCCACTTGACCGAGGATGAGCCCGCATTGAGGACGAAAACGACCGTCATCCGCGACCTCCCGAAGGCTCCACCACCGTAGTCGTCGGATTCTATGGTCTCCACCGCACCGACTTGCGGCCTGCAGCACAGCGCACCGCGAAACTCGGCATCAGACCCTCAACCGGCCTGGCCGGCGCACCTATGCTGGGCATCGCCTTCGGCCTCGGTTGGACGCCCTGTCTCGGCCCCACGCTCGCTGCGATCTCCGCACTCAGCCTCAGCGCCGCATCGGCACCACGGGGCGCACTGCTCGCCACCGTGTACTGTGTCGGCCTCGGCCTGCCGTTCCTGGCCCTCGCCGCCGGGCTGGGATGGGCGACCACAGCGACCGCGTTCCTGCGCCGGCACATCCGCGCGATCAACATCGCCAGCGGCGTCGCAATGATCGGAATCGGCATCTTCCTGATCAGCGGGCTGTGGACAATGCTCGTCTACTCGCTCCAAGGACTCATCAGCGGGACGGTCTTGCCGATCTAGCTCATCACTAACTCGAGCCCTGTAGGCCGTCGCCGAACCAGAAGCTGGGTCAGGCGCCGTCGGACGGAAGAGGACGGCGTATCCAGGCCGAGTAAAATGCGGCTGGTTTGACGAGCTGGAATCGCCAGTGTGCCTTTTCCTCGCGGTCGAATCCTGGGGCACTCATCCCAACCGCTCCCCGCGGTTCCGCATGAACGAGATCGGGTCGACGACTCAATCTTCTGGCCGAGCAGATGGTGGATTGATCGCCCGGGCGCGCGACTCTGCGACGACATCGGCGAGAAGCACAAGCAGCAAGGGCAAGGGCAAGAAAGAGCTAGGGCGTGTCTGACAAATAGTTCGGCGGCGCGCTGAGAGTCTGAGGTCGTGACGCGGTTTCAGGTGCTCTCGGATGCTCAGTGGTCGTTGCTCGAGGAGATGCTGCCGCGCCCGACCGGGCGCAGGGGACGGCCCTTCGCGGACGCGCGGTTGATAGTCGAGGGCATCGTCTACCGGTATCGGTGCGGGATCGCGTGGCGGGATCTGCCGGAGGTGTTCGGGCCGTGGCAGACGGTATGGACCTGGCATCACCGCATGGCCACGGAAGGCACCTGGGACAAGGTGCTCGCCACACTCACCGCCGCCGCGGACGAGGCGGGGCTGGTGGAGTGGTCGCTGTCGGTGGACTCCACGATCGCCCGCGCGCATCAGCAGGCGACGAACAGGAAGCGCCTCACAGGGGGCTGGATCGAATTACACGAATCCGGGCGTCGAGCCGCCTGATCACGCGGTCGGCCGCTCCCGAGGCGGCCTGTCGACGAAGATCCACCAGCTCGTCGACGGCAACGGGCTCCCGCTGGTCGCGCTGCTGACAGCAGGCCAGGCCGGGGACTCGCCGATGTTCCTGCCGCTGATGGGACACCTGCGTGTCGCCCGTCCCGTCGGTCGGCCCCGCACTCGTCCGGACGCGGTCCGGGGTGACAAGGCGTACTCATCCCGCGCGATCCGCGGGCATCTACGCGCCCGCGGGATCAAGGCCGTGATCCCCGAGCCGTCCGACCAGCAAGGCCACCGCAAGCGCCGCGGCTCACGCGGCGGACGCCCCGTCTGCCTCGACGCCGCCGACTACAAGGGCCGCAACGTCATCGAGCGCCGCTACTGCCACATCAAGCAATGGCGAGGACTCGCCACCCGCTACGACAAACTCGCGATCACCTACCGGGCCGCTGTCATCCTCAACGCCGTCATCGCCTGGACCCGGCAATTGTCAGACATGCCCTAGCCGCGGGGCGATTGAGTAAGTACATAGCATCCGGTGTTAACGTTGCCGCGAGCGGGAGGACCGGGCATGCACGTCGCACTTCACAACGTTCGCACGCGGCTTTCGCTGCGCACGCTGGTACTGTTCGGCGCCACGGTGACCCTGATCATCGTCGGCTTGCTCGCACTGCATACGTTCACCGCGGAGTCTGCAACGCACACAGTTGTCGGTGCTACAAGCCCTGTAGCTGACACCAATCCCATCGTGGTCACCGCTGGGTCCGACGAAGCTCAGATCGCATGCGATGCGCCGTGCGAGTCCAGTGCTGCGAAGTGGCCAGCTCACGATGACCTGCTGATGGCGTGCGTCCTGGCCGTGCTCGCCGGATTCCTCCTGCTCGCGCTTCCCAGGCCGGTACTTCGCCGCATCCCGGTCGTTCACGATCTCCACCCGCGGTCCAGGGACTTCGGCACTCCACATATGCCAGAAGCCCCGTCGCTCGTCGTGCTTTCGATCAGCCGCACCTGAACCCCGCGCGCAACGAACAGTCTACCGACTCGTACCCCTCAACGGTTCGGACGAGCCGTAACTGGCGTCCCCTCTCCCGGCGCTGACACATTCCCAAGCCCATCTCAGGCGCCTAGCAAGCGAGGCGACACGATAGCACTCGCACCCGGGCTTGCCTCCGAGGTGCCCGCGATCACTCCGTGAACGTGATCGATGAGCGAGTCCGCGTCGCCCTCACGCGCCCCGGCACCACCGCTGTTGTGCGCACGCACCCCGCACTCAACCACTCAGAATTCCAAAGGACGAACCGACTCGTATGAATGACCGAAAAAGCCTTCTCAAGAACTTCACCTTCTTCGTCGCCATCGGGACTGAGACCGCCATCCTTCTCGCCATCGGAAGCTACCTCCTGCTGGGAGCACTTCTCTGATGTCACCACTGACGCTGCGTGAGCGACTCGACCGGCGTGACCGGTTCGCCGCCGATCCGCCGCAGGCGAGACCATCGCCCAGATGGGTGCGCAACGGGCGGGTCGATCGTCGACCCCCACATCTTCAAACGGACACACGGTTCCCAGGTGCTCGCCGGCGCGCACGCGAATGGTGGGCGATACCGGTCGCGGTGTCTGGTGGTGTCCTCAACGCCGCAGCCTTTCCCGGACTGGGCTGGTGGCCACTGATCCTCATTGGCACTCCACTCCTTCTCGCTCCCCTCATCGCCGCGCGGTTTCGGATCGCGGTGCTCTCCGCGGTGGTCGGAGCGGCCGCTTTCTGGGGAACCCACACGTACTGGCTGACGGTGTACCTCGGCGCGGCGCCGTGGTTGGGGCTTGCAGGGCTGCAAACCGTGTTCATGGCAACAGCCGGGGTCATGATGGCGTTCACGTGGCGGTCGGCGGAGCAGGCGATACCGGGCGCAGTGGCACGGTTGGCCGTGATCCCTATCACCATCGGCGCTCTCTGGACGGTCCGCGAGATGGTCACCGGGGCCTGGCCATACGGCGGGTTCGCATGGGGAGACCTCGCCTACTCGCAGGCCGACAGCCCGCTGGGAGAGCTCGCCGCGTGGACCGGGTTGGACGGGCTGACGTTCCTCCTGGCAGGGATCAGCGCCCTCACAGTCCAGGCCATCCGCGACCGGCGGCACCTTCCACGCAGCCTCCTTGCTCTCCCCGCCGCGGTGCTGGCAGCACTCGTCGCCGTGCCTGCGTTTCCCATCGAGGTCATCGGGACGATGCGCATCGGAGCGGCGCAAGGGAATTCGGAAGCCGGGTTGCTCGCCCGGAACCAGCCGGGCAGGATCCTCCAGGATCACCTTGCTGCGACCACCCCGCTACGGGGGCAGGACCTGGACCTTCTGGTGTGGCCAGAGAACGCGGCGGACATCGATCCGCTGCGGAACCGGGACGTCGCGAATATTCTCGACCAGCTCGCGGCGCAGGTGGATGCGCCGGTCCTCGTCGGCACGATCACCGCCGACGGTGATCGGACGTTCAACAGCGCGCTGCTCTGGGAGCAAGGTGAGGGTGCAACCGCCCAGTACGACAAGAAGCACCCGGTGCCGTTCGCGGAGTACCTTCCGGACCGGGACTTCTGGTATCCGCTGGCCCCGGACTTGTTCTCGCTGGTCCCTCGCGACCTTTCCATCGGCGCTCGTTCGAATGTCCTGGACATCGGCGATGTTCCCGCGGGAGTCGCGATCTGTTTCGACATCGTCGACGATGCGTTGATCCGGGAGATGGTCGATGGTGGCGCCCAACTGATTCTCGCGCCGACGAACAATGCCGACTTCGGTCGGACCGACCAGAGCGCTCAGCAGCTTGCGATCGCCCGGATGCGAGCGATCGAGAGCGGCCGCAGCGTGGTGAATGCGTCCACGGTGGGGGTTTCGGCGATGATCGGCCCCGACGGCGCTGTGATCAACCAGCTCACTCCGTTCGCTCCCGGCGCCATGATCGCTGAGGTGCCCCTGAGTTCGACGATCACCCCGGCCATGGCGTGGGCAACGCCCCTCTCCTGGGTAATCGCGCTCCTCGGTGTCGGAGGCGCAATCACGCTGGGTCATGTCCGGAGAATCATCACCGGGGGGACCTCTTCGGGTTCCCAACCCCGGGGGCCGGGCTCACTCCGCTCCGACCCGCATGACGATCACGCTGGGCCCAACTAGATGAATCGTCAGCTATCACTGTATAGTCACTATATGCTGACTATTGCTTCACGTCTGGACGTGATGAATCGTCTTGGCCGTGCGATGGCCGATCCGACGCGGTCGCGCATCCTGCTGAGCCTGCTCGACGGACCGGGCTACCCCGCCGAGCTTTCGCGCGATCTGGAGCTCACTCGCACGAACGTGTCCAACCACCTCTCGTGTCTGCGCGGGTGCGGGTTGGTTGTCGCCACCCCCGAAGGCCGCCGTACCCGGTACGAGATTGCCGACCCGCACCTGACTCGTGGGTTGGCACAGCTGCTGGAGTCGGTGGTCGCAGTCGACGAAGGTGCGCCCTGCGTCGACGACGGCTGCACCTGCTGCGCCTAAGAGGTCCCGCGGGATGCCTCCCGCACACTGATCGCCAGCCAAGAACACTCCACATCGTCGCGCGTCACTCGCGGCGCGAGCGGACGTCTGCACAATCCCAAGGAAAGACTGATGAGCGAAGAGTGCTGCGGGACAGACGAGCCGCGCAAGACAACCCCGGCCCGGCGGACCGAGTCGCCGCACGCCCCTGTTGAGGGCGACGCGTGCTGCGGTCCTGCCGTTAGCACGACCGAGCACGGCGAGGACCACGAGGACAACGACGTGCGCCCGCCGTGGTGGCGTGACGTGGCGTTGCTTCCTGCCGCGCTGTCCGGGGTGTTCCTGCTGATCGGGTTCGGATTCGAGTGGATCGGTGCAGGGGTCTCTGCGCTGGTCTTCCAGTGGGTTTCGCTCCTTGCCGGTGCGTACACGTTCGCCCCCGGGGCGGTCCGCCGGCTGCTGCGCGGCCGTCTGGGCGTGGGGCTGCTGATGACAATCGCTGCCATCGGAGCAGTGCTGCTCGGACACGTCGGTGAAGCGGCGACTCTCGCGTTCCTCTTCTCACTGGCAGAAGCGCTGGAAGACCGCGCCATGGACCGGGCAAGAGAAGGCCTGCGTGCGCTCCTGTCGCTGATCCCCGACACCGTCCGCATCTCCCGACTCGCTGGCGACTTCACAGTCCCGGCTGCCGATGTACAGCAACTCGACATCCTCGTCGTCGGGGCAGGCGAGCGTGTGGCCACCGACGGCATCGTCGTCGAAGGGCGCTCGAGTGTGGACACGTCCGCGATCACCGGAGAATCCATACCCGTCGAAGTCGGTCCCGGGGACCCTGTCGCCGCCGGATCGATCAACGGCTCCGCGACGCTGCGCATAGAGGCGACCGCCGCGGGGACCGACAACTCTCTGACGCAAATCGTGTCGCTCGTCGAACAGGCCCACGCCCGAAAGGGTGAGCGGGCGCGCCTGGCTGACCGCATCGCCAAGCCCCTGGTGCCGGCAGTCCTCGTCGCCGCCGCCCTCGTCGCACTGTTCGGCTTCGTGGTCGGAGACCCGTCGACCTGGATCGAGCGAGCCCTCGTCGTCCTCGTCGCAGCCTCTCCCTGCGCGCTGGCGATCGCAGTCCCGGTGACCGTCATCAGCGCGATCGGATCAGCATCGAAATTCGGTGTGGTCATCAAATCGGGCGAAGCGTTCGAACAACTCGGCACGATTCGCACCGTGGCACTCGACAAGACCGGCACGCTGACACGCAACGAACCCGCCGTCGTCGACACCCGGACCATCGCCGGTGTGGCCACGGAGCAGGTCCTGGCGTGGGCCGCAGCTCTCGAGGCGACCAGCACGCACCCGCTCGCAACTGCCATCACCGCGTCCGCGCCGAAGAACACGCCGGCGGCCGACGTGTCAGAAGTCGCGGGATCCGGAATCGAAGGCACCGTCGGAGGGCGCGCCATCAAGGTCGGCAGCGACCGCTGGCTGGACGCGGCTGAGCTGCGCGGCGACGCAGAGGAGATGGCCGCAGCCGGGATGACGGTCGTCATCGTCGAAGCTGACGGACGTGTCGCGGGCATCATCGGCGTCCGCGACGAGCTTCGCCCCGAGGCGGCCGAGACCGTCAGGATGCTGACCGCGCAGGGCATCGACGTCGTCATGCTCACCGGTGACAACGAGCGCACCGCGCACGCCATCGCTCGCGAGGCTGGCATCAGCGACGTCCGCGCGCAACAGCTGCCTAGCGACAAGGCCGCCGCGATCGACGCGCTTGCCGCCCGCAACCCGACCGCGATGGTCGGCGACGGCATCAACGACGCGCCCGCCCTCGCAACAGCCACGGTCGGCATCGCCATGGGCGTGAAGGGCTCGGCCGCGGCCGTCGAATCCGCGAGCGTCGCATTCACCGGACATGACTTGCGCCTGCTCGCCGGGGCTCTCGCGCACGCACGCCGGGGCCGTCGCATCATGACCGTCAACATTGCGCTGGCCCTGGCCATCATCGTCGCGCTGTTCCCCCTTGCCCTGTTCGGCGTCCTGGGCTTGGCCGGCGTGGTCCTCGTGCACGAAGTCGCTGAAGTGGTCGTGATCCTCAACGGCATCCGCGCCGCACGGCGACCGCTCCCGCTGAATCAACTGGCACACGCCGCACCAACGCCATCGGAGATCGTACACGTCTGAACCTTCTCGGCCGCCCGGCGTCCAAAATCTTGCCCACTCGGAGACTGTCATGAAGACCCCCGTCAGAGCGACCCTCATCGCTGGCGCCGTCGTTATCGTCGTGCCCGTCGTGGTGCTGATCCTCGCGATGACGAACAAGCCTGATGCGCCCACGCCCGCAGAGACCGAGGGCGCACTGCCAGGCACCCGCGTCAACTCACACGTCCTCGATGACGCAGGCCCCGATGCCCCCACGTTGGTGGAGTTCCTTGATTTCGAATGCGAGGTCTGCGGGGCGTTCTACCCCGTGATCGAGCAGATCCGGGAAGACTACGACGGCGAGATCAACTACGTCATCCGCTACTTCCCGCTCCCCGGCCACCACAACTCCATGAACGCCGCTCTCGCAGCCGAAGCCGCCGCACAGCAGGGCCAGCTGGAGCCCATGTACCACCTGTTCGAGACCCAGTCGCAGTGGGGTGAACAGCAGGTATCCCTGGCACCTCTGTTCCGGGACTTCGCCCAGGAGCTCGGACTGGAGATGAAGCAGTACGACGCGGCGATCGCCGACCCCGCAACCCAAGCACGCGTGGAAGACGACTTCAACGACGGCCGTCTAATGAACGTCACCGGCACGCCCACCTTCTTTCTCGACGGAGAGAAGCTAGAGCTCTCGCAGCCAGCAGATCTGACCGACGCCATCGACTCGGCGATCGGCCGATAGCGCGGTAGTGCTCGACTCAACCGATGGTCGGACGCTTCGTGCAGGTCGTGCGCGAACCAGCCGGGACAGACCGTCGCGAGGACCGCGAGTCACGACGCGTGGAGGTGAAGGGAATCATCGAGAACCGGAGCGCGCTGACCCTGGTCAATGTGATCATCGGCAGTACGAAACAGGCGAAGGATGGCTCACGGTCGTACCCGCGTCATGTACCACCTAGCACAGAAGTCGCGCTTGGCCTCGCGGCGTGCATCCGGTACGGCATGGTCCCACCTCGGATCTGCTCGTTGGCTGATCCTTTCCGGCGGGAACCGTGCCGCTGTGCGCGGGTGAGACATCGCGACGCTGCACCGTCATCAAGCGTGCGGTACGTGTCCGAGATGGCGGATTGCCTCCTCCAGAAGGTCGCTGACATGGTCGTCGAACAACGAGTAGTAAACGTGTCGGCCACGGCGACGACCCTTGACCAGGCTCAGATGGCGCAGCAGCCGTAGATGATTGGAAACCGTAGCCTGCCCCGCGTCCAGTTCCTGGCACAGTTCGGTCACCGTGCTCGGTTCCAGGCGCACCGCACTGAGGATTCGAAGCCGCACCGGCGACGCTAGACCCTGCATGATGCCAGCGAGCCTCTCGGCCTCCCCCAACGACAAGAGGCCGCGGTCGGCGCTCATCGGGGACCGTATCGACGTCGATAATCATTCACAACAACAAAATATCATGATCTTGTGATGTATGTTGACATCATGAGTGAATCGAAAACCGCCAGCTCTCCGACCGACCAGCAGGCGGAAGCTCACGGGTCGGGTCGTTGGGAACTGTGGTTCGCCATCGCGGCGGGGGTGACTTACGGCGGCGGACTGGCCGCCGAGTATGTGCTGCGACTGCCCACCGTGGGGTGGCCGCTGGCATTCTTTGTCGCCACCTATTTCTTTGGCGGGTTCTTCACCGTCCGTAGCGCCGTGTCGTCGACTCTCCGCGGCAGGTTTGAGGTCGATTTCCTGATGCTGGTCGCGGCCGCAGGCGCCGCCCTCATCGGCAGATGGGCGGAAGGGGCAGTGCTACTGTTCCTGTTCAGCCTCGGTCACGCGCTCGAGGAGTACGCGCTCAGCCGTGCGTCCAGGTCGATTGAAGGGCTCGCTGCGCTCGCCCCGCGGCACGCCTTGGTGCGTCGTGGTGACGGCACGGTGGAGATCCCGGTGGACGAGCTCACCAAAGGCGACGTCGTCGTGATTCGGCCGAACTCCCGGATCCCGTCGGACGGCTTCATCATCTCCGGTGCGTCCGCCGTTGATCAATCTGCGGTGACAGGCGAATCCATCCCTGTGGAGAAGGAGCCCGTCGCCGACGTCGCCAAAGCGGCGCGGACGGCGGACACCCTCCCTCCCGCTAACCGCGTCTTCGCCGGCACGGTCAACGGGTCGGGCGCGCTGGAAATTCAGGTCACGGCCACGGCCGCGGACTCCACTCTGAGCAAAGTTGTCGAACTCGTTCGCGCTGCCGACCATGCCGCATCACCGACGCAGCAGTTCATCGACCGATTCCAGCGTTGGTATGTGCCGGCCGTGATCGTCGCGGTGATCGCGACACTTCTCGTGGCGTTGTTCGCGTTCAACCAGTCTTTCCCAGATGCGTTCTACCTCGCCATGACAGTCCTCGTAGCCGCAAGTCCGTGCGCCCTGGCGATCGCTACCCCCGCCGCCGTCCTGGCAGGAGTCGCCCGCGCCGCTCGGGCGGGTGTCCTCGTCAAGGGCGGCGCGCCGCTGGAGACCCTGGGGAAGGTCCGGGCAATGGCGTTCGACAAGACCGGCACACTGACCTGGGGAGCACCGCGAGTGGTCACTGTTGTCCCGGCTAGCGGAGCTTCCGGGGCGCTGCTTCCGACGCTTGTCGCCGTCGAGTCCCTGAGCGACCACCCGCTTGCGACCGCGATCGTTCGTGACCTCTCTCCCCAAGTCCCCGAATCCGAGCGTCTTGAAGCCGCCGACATCACCGCCGTGGTCGGACGCGGTCTGCGTGCCACGATCGCGGGCGAGCTGGTGGAAGTGGGCAACCTCCGCATGTTCGAGGAGCAGGATGCGCGACTCCCCGCCGCACTTTCGGCGGCATACGATACGGCCCGCGATGCCGGTCAGACTCTCATGATCGTGCGCCGGAACAACCAGTTCCTCGGCATCGTGGGAGTGATGGATGCATCGCGGTCGGAGTCCGCGCAGGTCCTCGCCGCCCTCCGGTCGGCCAACGTCGGACAACTCATCATGATCTCTGGAGACAACCAGCGCGTCGCCGACGCCGTCGGACGGGAAGTGGGGGTGGACACGGCCCTTGGGGACTTGCTGCCCGAGGATAAGGTCGCTCAGATCACTCGTCTCGCCGAAACGCACCGGCCCATCGCGATGGTGGGCGACGGGGTCAACGATGCGCCCGCAATGGCCCGCGCCGACATAGGGATCGCCATGGGGGCAGCCGGCTCGACGGTGGCACTCGAAACCTGCGACATCGCCTTGATGAGCGATGACCTAGGACGTGTCCCGTTCACCGTCCGGCTAAGCCGCGCGACCAGTCGCATCATCCGACAGAACCTGATCGCAAGCCTGGCGGTCGTCGCGTTTCTGATCATCGCGACTTTCCTCGGACTCAACATCGGCGCTGTCGTCCTGATCCACGAAGGTTCCACGCTTATTGTCATCGCCAACGCCCTCCGCCTGCTCAACTTTGAACGCGGCAAGGAGCACAACGGCATCGGGCATGAGGACCGGCCAGCTCACTGACGGGCACGCGGCAACCACGGTGACCACTGGGGCCCGGACGCAGATGCTCGGCTCACGTGCGCCTGCGTCCGCAGGGCTCCGAATCCTGCCGTTCACAGGGAGGCAGGGTAGATTTCCTTGCATGAGTCTCGTGCCGGCGTCGGGTCGTACCGCGATGTTCGCCGACCAGTGGCTCATCGCGAAGGTCGTCACCAGCCTGATGCTTGCGTTCTTGCTGATGCTCGGTGCCGCCGGTGCCGGGCATGACACGTCCGCAGCGGCTGGTGGGGCCGTTTCCGCTTCAGCCCTCGCCAGCGACGACGCCACCGACGGCGAACAGATCACGGTCACCGCGGCCATCGCATCTTCGGCCGGGGAGATCACCACGTTGATTTGCGCTCTTGGGCTCTTCTGCGGACTGCTTGGCTTGCTCGTCATGCGTGGACTTCGCGTCACCCGCCCCCGCGCCGCCGTCGCGGTCACTGCCCTCCGCCGTCTGGCGCCGTCGACGCCGACGGGCCGTTCGCTGCCTCCCGCTCCGTCTCTCGCTGCACTCTGCATCTCCAGGACCTGACGCGGGTTGCGCGTTGCAAGCTGGCCTGCCGCCATCTCGCGCCGCACCCGCGCCCCTGTCCGCTGATACCTGGAGAACTTCGTGCCCCGCCCGTCTTCCGGCGCGCCAACGCGCCGTCCATACGTTTACCTTGCCGCCGTCTCCGTCGCCGCGCTTGCCCTCACCGGATGTAGCGCCGGTGGCGACGACCTGACGGCCGCGTACCGCCCATCCTCGACCGACAACGTCGTGTCCGTCGATGGCCGAATCGTCGAGATCGCGGAGTCAGACCGCGGAGCACCCGTCGAGTTCACTGGTCGGAGTGAGCATGGGGCGGTCATCAACAGTGCCGACTACACGGGCCGCGTCTACGTCGTCAACTTCTGGTACGCCGCATGCGGTCCCTGCCGCGTTGAAGCCCCCCTGCTGGAAGAGGTCTGGCAGGAATACGAGGGTGACGGGGTCGGATTCGTCGGCGTGAACATCTATGACCAGCCCGCCACCGCGATCTCATTCGCCCAGCAGTACAAGATCACCTACCCGAGCGTCATCGATGTCGACGACGGTGCCGTGAAACTCGCCTTCGCGTCCTCCACCCCTATTCAGGCCACTCCGACCACCCTCGTCATGGACCGGCAGGGAAGGGTCGCCGCTCGCATCATCGGGCAACTCCCGTCCGCGTCCATCCTGTCCACGCTGGTCGACAGCGTCCTCGCGGAGCAGCCGTGACCCCTGAACTCGTCGTGTTCGACGGCGCCCTGTGGCTCGCCGTGCTGATCGCGGTGCTGGCGGGACTCATCTCGTTCGTCTCACCCTGCGTGCTTCCGCTGGTGCCGGGATACCTTGGATACCTCGGCTCAACCACCAGCACCGACTCCCGCGTCTCGCGCTCCCGCCTGCTGTTGGGCGTCCTCCTGTTCATCGCCGGGTTCACGCTCGTGTTCATGACGGTCACGGTCCTTGGCGGGGCCCTGGGGCGCTTCTTCCTGGAGTACGCGGACGTTCTCACGCGGGCATTGGGTGTCCTCGTCATCCTGCTCGGGCTGGTCTTCATTGGGATGTTCCCCCGCGCTCAACGCACGTTCCGTCTACGAACAACCAATCGCGCAGGGCTCTGGAGCGCGCCCCTCTTGGGGGTGGCGTTGGGCATCGGGTGGACCCCCTGCATCGGTCCGACCCTGGCCGCCATCATGTCCGTCTCCTGGAATCTTGGCGACCCGGGGCGTGCGGCAATCCTGGGACTGGCATACTCCCTCGGACTGGGACTGCCGTTCATCCTTCTCGCACTGGGACTGGGATGGGCGGTGCGGTCGGTGGAGGCGCTAAGACGCAGAATCCGCGTTGTCAACATCATCGGGGGCGCCACACTCGTCCTGCTGGGCGCGCTGATGGTCACCGGCGTGTGGGGACGACTCATGTCGCTCTTGCAGGGGGTGATGCTCAGTGTCACCCTCCCTCTCTGACGAAGCCTCGGCACAAACCGGACGCACTGACCCACTACGCCCAGCAGACCACGTTGAGCACCCCTCCTCCGGGGCAATCCTGGCGCCGCGCCTGGACCTCACCGGATGGGCCCGGTGGACCTGGCGGCAGATCACCAGCATGCGCACCGCGCTCGTGCTCCTCCTGATGCTTGCACTCGCGGCGATACCGGGATCGATCTTCCCGCAGCGCACCGCCGACCCCAACGGGGTCACGCAGTATTACCGCGACAACCCCGACACGGCGCGCATCCTGGATGCCCTCCAGGTGTTTGATTTGTATAGCTCAACGTGGTTCTCGGCGATCTACACGTTGCTGTTCGTGTCCCTCATCGGCTGCGTCATCCCTCGCGCGCGTCACCATTTGGGGGCCCTTCGCTCCCCGCCGCCGCGCACCCCAGCCAGGTTCAGCCGGCTACAACATCATCATTCTGAACGGATCGAGGCGGGCGACGATCCCGAGCGGACCGGCGAGCACGCCATCGCGCAGGCGACGCGGGTGCTGCGACGGCGAGGGTACCGAGTGGCCCGCTACGACGACTCCAGGTCGTGGTCGGTGTCGGCTGAGCGAGGGTATGCCCGGGAAAGCGGGAATCTCATCTTTCACGTTGCGCTTGTCGGTGTGCTGGTCGCGGTACTCGGAGCGAGCGGCTTCACCTATACCGGGCAGCGTGTGGTGGTGGAGGGCACCACCTTTGTCAACGCCCTCAGCGACTATTCATCGTTCAGCCCTGGCAGGTTTGTCGACGGCAGCCAGCTCAATCCCTACGCGATGACTCTCGAGACGTTCGATGTCACGTACCAGCGCCCCGGCACCCCAGGGGCCGGTCAGGCCGGCGACTTCGCGGCGAAGGTGACCATACGAGAACCCGGGGCGGACACGCGCTCCGAGACCATCCGCGTGAACCACCCCCTGACGATCGGGGATGAGCGCGTGTACCTGCTGGGAAACGGCTACGCGCCGACCATCACGGTGCGCAACGCAGACGGCGATGTCGTCTACAGTGACGCACTGCCGTTCCTCCCGCAAGATTCGATGATGACCTCACTGGGCATTGTGAAGGTGCCCGACGGCCTCCCCGAGCAAGTCGGGCTGGTGGGGTTCCTCTATCCAACCCGCGGCGTGCTGGAAAGCGGCGCGTTCACTTCGATCTATCCCGACCTCGTAGACCCCGTCATCACACTCAACGTGTTCGCCGGTGACCTTGGCATCGATGACGGAACACCTCGATCGGTCTACACACTGGACACCTCCGGCATGCGACAGCTCAGCGGAGGTGACAGTGGTGTCGCATCGCTCGAGCTGTCTCCCGGCGCCACGGCCGATCTTCCCGGCGGGTGGGGGACGGTCACCTTCGAAGACGCTTCCAACGGCACCGATCCCATGGCATCGGTCAAGCGATTCGCGTCGCTCCAGATCCAACACGATGCTGGCGCGACGTGGGTGCTGGTCTTCGCCGTCATCGCGACGTTAGGGATGGTGGTCGCGCTGCTGTTCCCGCGCCGACGCATATGGGTGCGTGCTCAGGTTGAGGGCCACCGCCTCCACATCGAGTACGCCGCCCTCGCCCGCGGGGAGGACCCCACCCTCGCCGACGCGTTGCACCAGATCCGCGCCGACCACCTCAGAACCACCGACCCAACCCAAGAGAGATCTCAATGAAGACGCCTACCAAGATCACCATCATCGTCATCGCGGCGGTCATCGCCGTCGTCATCGGCGCCATCCTGGTCACGATGTGGAATCGACCGCCCGCTCCCGCACCCGACGCAGGAGACGGAAGTTTCCCAGGTACGCGCAGCAACACGCACGTCCTGGACGACGTCGGACCAGAGGCGCCCACGCTTGTCGAGTTCTTGGACTTCGAATGCGAGGCGTGTGGGGCGTTCTACCCCGTGATCGAGCAGATTCGGGAGCAGTACCGCGGAAAGATCAATTACGCGATCCGCTACTTCCCGATCCCGTCCCATTTCAACTCGATGAACGCCGCCGTCGCTGTGGAAGCGGCGGCGCAGCAGGGCAAGTTGGAGGAGATGTACCACCGGATGTTTGCAACTCAAGCTGAGTGGGGCGAGGGTCAGAGCTCGGAAGCCGAGCGCTTCCGAGGCTTCGCCGAGGATCTCGGGCTTGACATGGCTGCGTACGACGCCGCTGTCGCCGATCCCGCGACCCAGGCGCGGGTGGAGGAGGACTACAACGATGGCCTGGCGTGGAGTGTGCAGGGCACCCCCACGTTCTTCCTCGACGGGGAGAAGCTCGAGCTGACGCAACTGAGCGACCTCACCGATGCTCTCGACAGCGCTATCACCGACTGAGGCCGTCGGTACTACACGCCGCCGATCGATTCCGCTGCCCGCCGCCATCCCTGTGGCGGCGGGCGCAGGTGTCGCATTGGATGCCGCATTCCCGGCTCTGGCGTGGTGGCCGCTCGCGTTTGTTGGTGTTTGCCTCGGCCTGCTCACCCTCGTCGGGCGAGGCCCCGGCGGGGCGCTGCTGGTCGGTGCCGTGTTCGGCGCCGCGTTCCATCTCAGCCATCTGTCGTGGGTCGGGAGCTTCCTGGGACCGTTGCCGTGGCTTGCTCTTTCCGCACTGCAGACGGCGCTCTTCGCGCTCGGGGCGGTCGCGATTGCGCTGGTATACCGGTGGGCGGATGGGCGGTCGTCGGCGGGTCGGCGGCCCACGGTGACGGCGGCGGCCGTCGCGGTCGTGTGGACGGCGCGAGAGGTGATTGTCGGCATGTGGCCGTACACCGGGTTCCCGTGGGCACGACTAGGGATGAGTCAGGTCAACGGTCCGTTCGCTGAGGTCGCCTCCTGGGTGGGGGTGACTGGCCTGTCGCTGGTCGTTGCGACTATCGCGGCGCTGCTCGTCGAACTGGTGCGCGAGCGCCGGCGTTCGGTGGCACGCGTCGCCATCCCTGCGTTCGTCATCGCGACAGCAGCGGCCGTGCTGCCGCAGTTCCCCACTGCTGAGAGTGGGACTCTGCGGGTGGGGTGGGTGCAAGGCAACGCCCGCACGGGCTATTTTGACGGCGCGGGCGCGGGTGAGGTCTTCGCCGCTCAGCGGCAAGCGACTGAGCAGATTACTGGTCAGGTGATGGATCTGCTGGCGTGGCCTGAGGGTGGGGTCGACTCAGATCCGCTACGCGGCCCGGCGAGGGCTGCGCTCGACGAGCTCTCGCGGGATGTGGATGCCCCGGTGCTGGTCAACGCCGCCACTCAGCGCGGCGGGCTCACGTACAACACCTCGCTGCTGTGGACGCCAGGCTCGCCGCCGAAGCTTCACGACAAGATCAATCCGGTCCCGTTCGGTGAGTATGTGCCGGATCGCTGGTTCTATGAGCTTCTCGCTCCGGACCTGGTCGGTCTCGTCCAACGGGAGTACGCCCCCGGCGTCGCGCCGCCGGTTGTCAACGTGGATGGGGTGCAAGTCGGTCTTGCCATTTGTTTCGACGTCATCTACGACGACGTCGTCCGTGCGGGCATCGACCGGGGAGCGCAGGTGCTGGTCTTGCAGAGCAACAACGCCGACTTCCGTGGTACGGACG
Source organism: uncultured Demequina sp. (assembly GCA_937925595.1). The sequence goes on from CALALQ010000413.1 coordinate 38,728, forward strand.
AGAATCTGCAGCAGGCCGCCTTCGCTCGGATGCGCGCGATTGAAACAGGTCGCAGTGTCGTCAACGTGTCCACGGTTGGAACCAGTCAGGTCTTTGCGCCAGACGGCGCGGTGCTGGCCGAAGCGAGCCCTGGCGTGGCCGCCGCGGGGGTGACCGCGGTTCCCCGGCGTACGGGGGTCACCGCTGGGGTCCTCCTCGGCCCGTGGGTGACCGCCACGGTGCTCGCGACTGCGGCGGTCGCCGTCGTCACATCCATCCTGCGTGCGCGCCGCCGCACCCCACCAACCCGATACGAGGACCTCCCTTGACTGACGCATCTCCCACGCATGGCCCGGCAGTACCCGATAGAAGCAGACGACTGCGGTGGTTCGGGCTTGCTCTGATCGTCACCGCCGTCGTTGTGGCTGTCGATCAGGTCACGAAAGTGGTGGCCATCGATCAGTTGAGCGAGCGGGCACGCGTCCCGCTGCTGGGAGACGTGCTGGGGCTCCAACTCGCGTTCAACCCGGGGACGATCATGTCGTTCGGGTCCGGGTCGACGTGGGTGTTCACCTTACTCGCCGCGCTCGCGATGCCGGTCGCGTTCATCGCCGCGACCAAGGTCCGCAGTGGCGGGTGGGCCGTGGTCATCGGGCTGCTGTGGGGTGGAGCGATGGGCAACCTTCTCGACCGGCTGTTCGCGCCCCCTGGGATCGGGGTCGGGCATGTGGTCGACTTCATCTCGTACGGTGACCTCTTCATCGGCAACCTGAACCGTCGCATGTTGCAGTGAATGCAACTGTTCATGCTTGCAAGCGACGCCTATTTGCTCAGGTCGGTGCGGAACCGCTCTGACCATAGCGCGTAATCTCGCGGATGCTGGGATCTGAGTTGACACGGTGATGCACTGTCCCATACTTTGTTGCATCTAATGCAAGATTTTGGGGCTTCTCCGGCGGCGCTTCGGCTGATCACGTCAGCATCGAACGTCGCGTTGGCGAACCCTGAGGAGCAGGTTTTCACCGCGATGATGGAGGGCTGGCGAAACCAGCAGTTGTCGCGCGGGCTCCGTGAGCAGACGATCCGGAATCGGACGGCGACAGTGAGCCGATTCCGTGATTTCGTGGACAAGCCACCGTGGAGGTGAACGGTCGCGGATGTGGATGACTTCACTGCCGAGTCCGGCGGCCGCACTCGGACGCTGTCGACGATGCGCGCCAATCATGGGTCCATCCGTGGGTTCTGCGACTACCTCACGAACCCGTTGTACGACTGGATGGAGATCTGCGATCGCGAGTTCGGGGAGGTCCCCTCGCAAGTGTGTCTGCCGTGGAACACGGTGGCGCACCGGTTCGAGTTCGAGGGCGATGGGAAGCGTCGCCCGTTCACGTACGACGAGATCGAGCGCCTGTTCGACACGGCCGACGCCCGCGTCGAGCTGCTTGTGACCTCGGGCCGCAAGGGTGCGCTCGGCGCGCTGAGGGATGCCCAGTTGCTGAAGACGGTCTACGCGTTCGGTCTGCGCCGCACTGAGGCGGTGATGCTCGACACCGTCGATTTTGCACCACAACGCAAAGATGCGCCAGTGGGGGCGCTACGGCGTGATCCATGTGCGGTGGGCGAAGGCCGCGGGTGGCGGCGCGCCGCGACGTCGCACGGTGCTGCTGGTGCCGGAGTTCGATTGGTGGGTCCCCGGCATGCAGCAGTGGCTCGAGCATGCCCGGGCGCGGTTCGCTCCCGGCGACGACCTGGACGCGCTCTGGGTGACCGAGCGGCGCACGCGTCTGTCTGCCGGGTATCTCGACCGGAGGTTAGCGGAGCTGCGAGATGAGGCCGGCCTGTCGAAGGATCTGACGCTGCACAGCCTGCGGCATTCCTATGTCACGCACCTGCTGGAGTTCGGCTATGCCGATCGATTCGTCCAGGAGCAGGTCGGGCACATGCACGCGTCGGCGACCTCGATCTACGCCTCCGTCAGCTCGGACTACAAGAACCGGGTGCTCGCGGAAGCGCTGAAGGCACTCATCGAAGGAGAAGCTGATGACCGTTGAGCTCGACACCGGATGGAATCTGCGCAGCGTGATGGCGTCGCGCGGGATCTTCCAGACCTCCAAGCTGAAGCCTCTGCTCGAGGAGCGCGGAATCGACCTGTCCCGGGAGCAGGTGTATCGGCTGGTGACGCAGCCGCCGCAGCGGGTGCGTCTGGACGTGTTGGCGGCATTGTGCGATGCGCTGGAGTGCTCGCTCGACGACCTGGTGACGATCACGCGCCGGGAGGCCACTACCCCGGTGGCCGTGGGCGAGGAGGCGACGCGCGGGTCGATCGGTGATCTCCGCCCTGTCCGCGCGACGATCCGTCGACCGCGTACGAAGTAGCCGCGGTGGCCAAGCCTCCGCAGCTGCCGAGAGTCGCTGAAGTCGTCGCTCTCGTCGGCCCTCTCGTTCCCGAGATCTCTCCCGAGCGTCTCGTTGAGATCGTGCATTCGGTCGCGCCAGTACCCCTCACGCAGCGGCTTCTTGAGCTCGCGCTGATCAAGCAGCCCGGCGTCCTCGAGGGGCAGCATGCGAACGTGCCGGTGACCGTTCAGGATCTGGCCCGTGCGTTGGTCGCAGACGGGGCAAGCCGGGTGGTGCTGCCGACGTGCGAGTCCTGCGGGCGTGCGGTGAGAATGCCCCACAAAACGCCGGCCGGTGGTCGGCACTGCTCCCGATGCGAGCGGAACGCCCGGTCCGTATCCTGCGCGTCCTGTGGCCAGGTCCGGCCCGTGCAGCGCACGATCGACGGACAGCACTTCTGTCGCGACTGTTGGCGAGCCGACCCACGATCGTTCGACGACTGCTCGCGGTGCGGTCAGCACGCAACCATCGTTGTCCGCCGTCCGGAACTCGTCTGCCTCGCCTGCTACACCGCACCGATCAAGACCTGCGGTCTCGGCGGAGAACCCGGCCGCGTCGCCTCCCACCTCGACGGACGACGGGTATGCGCGCGCTGCTACTACGCGATGCGCAGACCACAGACCTGCCCCGAGTGCGGGCGCAGAGTGTTCCTCACCGGGTTCATGAACGGCCAGACGGTCTGCGCCGACTGCGCGGGCTCCCCGGTCACGATGGCCTGCCCCGGATGCGGCTCGATCGAGGAGATCCGCAAACATCACCTTTGCGTCGAATGCCGCCGGCCCATCGCGATCCAGCAGCTGCTCGCCGACGACGCGGGAGAGATCCGCGCAGACCTCCACCCACTCGCGGACTACCTCCTCACGCACCACGGCAAAGCGGCGTCACTGGAACGCTGGCTGCACAAGAGCAAGTGCGCCATGGTGCTCCGCGAGCTCGCGGACGGAACTCTGCCCCTGACCGCCGACGCGATCATCACCCGAGCCCGGTCGGGACAGTCGGTCGCGTTCCTCCTCTCGCTTCTGGTCCGCTCCGGAGTGCTGCCGGAGCTCGACGTCGAGGGCACGCGCTTCGACCACTGGCTCAACGACTGGCTCGACAGCATCGATCATCCCGAGGACCGGCTGATCCTGCGCCGCTACTGCACCTGGGAGCTCCTCCGATCCACTCGGACACTGCGCAGCGCGTCCAGCCCTGCTTCCGGCTTCCAGAGGCAACGGGCTGCGCTGAAGTACTGCGCCGC
>CALALQ010000414.1 GCA_937925595.1 uncultured Demequina sp.
GTCATTGGCGGCCGTCAGCGGCATGTATCGGCGAAGGTCCTCGTCGGTGCGGATCAGGCTGGCGGGGAAGCGAGGGTCGTGCAGGTGCTGCTGGCGCACGAAGGGATGAAGGTATCCGACAAGCCACCCGGATCGGGCGACACGAATGCAGTAGTCGGTGAATGTGCCGCGCTCGGGCAGGAGACCGAGCCGTTCGACGCACACGCGCTTCATGAGGTAGCCGCTGCCGGCGACCCAGGGGTTACGAAAGAGTTGGAGCGCCGGGGGTGTTCGGTCGATGCACGCGACCTTGCGCGCGATCAGCGAGGGCACGTCGTCATCCGGGTGAAAGCGCCACGTCGCCACAATGCCAAGTCGATCGACGCGGCGATGGGCTTCGCGCAATCGCTCGATCCAGCCCTCGTCACAGATGCCGTCGTCATCCATCTTGCCGAGCAGGTCGGCGCGCGACTTCGACCAGAGCCAGTTGGTCGGGCCCCGCAGGCGCTGGTTCTCCGGGCTCTGCACGAACGCGCCCACGCGCGGGTGATGTTCGTACGGGCGCACAGCCTCGAGCGTCTCCGGGTCGCTGCCGTTCTGCCAGATCCACACGCGGGCGTGGGCGTCGCACTGCTCGAGCAGGCGCGGGAGCGTTTCGCGCACGTACGGCGCCCGGTTGTAGGAGAGGTAGAGGATGTCGACGGTGAGCGGCGGCACGCGCGGATCGGTCCCGTCCCGCTGCCGTCGGCGACACTTGGCTCCCGGGATGCTCGGGAGGCGGCGATGCGGCGGCGCGGGGGCTGGACGGCGCCGCTCCAGCGAGCGGCAGCGCGGAGTATACGGACGCGTGCGTGTGGAACCGTCATGGTCCTGTCGGGGATACGTGCGGATCCGCGAACAACCGGCGCGCTGTCGCACGCATCGCTCCTGGTCGAGTACTGTGGCGCGGCCGGCGGATGGACGATCTCGGGCACGGCGCACGATCGGCCGGCGTGCGGATCACGTTCCTGCTGCTCGACTGCCTGCTGAGTCATGATCGCGATGGACGAACGCGCGCTGACCTGGACTGCCCTCCTGGCCCACTGGATGGAGGTGGCGCGCGCGGCGGTCTCGCTTCCCGAAGGGGAGGAGGGAGACCGCTGGCGCCGCTCGATGGCGCCCGCGATCACGCTCCATGCGGTGACCTTTGCCCTGCGCGATCTCCTTGCCCTCCCGCTCGAGGAGCGTCCGGTGGCGCGCGATCGCGCCGCGATTCTCGTGGCCGAGGCATGCGCGGCGCTTGATGAGACGTGGCGTGGCGAGGTGATGCCGGAGTCGCTTCAGCTCCTGCGCCATGACGCATCCGTCGCGCTGGACGAGAGCGAATGGGCCGGCGCGGTCGAGCTCGTGTGGCGCGGGCCCGGTGAGCTCGTGGCGCCGTCACTCGTCGATCCCGCCTCGCTCGAAGAAGTCGGCACGCTCTGCGTGGCGGCGCCGGGAACGATCCTGGTTCCGGGAGAACCGGTCGCCTGGTGGGTGGGGCGGGGTGATCTCTCACTCGACGGGTGTGAGCGCATCGAGGTGGTGACCCCGAGACAGGTGTATCGCGTGCTCGACGACGCCGGCCGGATCGTGCGCGACGAGGTCGCGCCGATGCACGAGGACCTTCCGTCGGGCATGCCGCTGCTCACGCCGCTTCTCGAGAACGGTGTGCGCGTTGGCTCATTCGTGCGTGCCGGCGCCGAGTGGGAGGCGCTCCAGCGTGCGGCGATGCCGGAGGGGGGAATTGTCGCGCGATTTCACGAGGGGGAAGGGTGAGCGTTGAGGCGCGTGCCGGGGGGCCGCCGCTTCGCGGCCTTGGAGTGCGACGGCTGCGCTGTCCCTGAGGGCGGGCTGCTTCGCAGCTCTTGGGGGGCGGCGCCTGCGCCGCCTCGGACGAGTCGCTGCGCGACCCGGGCGTGACGGCGTGGCGACATGGGGACGGCAAGAGCCTCGGCGGACACACTGGGCCCGGAATCGGCGATGAATTCCACGACTATGGGCCGGCTCTTGGCGTCAAAGGAATCGAGTGCGTGCCCGGCGGTCAGTCGCGGGAGGGTCCGATGGATTCTGGAGGGTCGGTTCTCTATCGATGAATCGAAGCGAATCCGCTCGAATGAGATCAAGCCCTGGGCCTACGTGCGCGACATCCTGGCCCGACTCCCCGAATGGCGGGATGGACGCCCGGTCGACCTCGAGCGTGCGGCGGCGAGTGCGTTGCGGGGCAGGTCGGACGCTCACGTTGAAAGGGACGCGTCAACGCAATGCGCTTAACCGAAAAGAGTCGCCGGTACGCGCTCGAGGGGCGCAGCGCGCGGAGCGCGGCCGCGCACGGGGAGGAGCGGCGTGGGCGTGTGCTGGCTGGTGATGACGAGTCGGTCGATCAGCGAAGGCGCCCGCTCCGCGTAGAGCCGCTGCACCAGGTGGGGGCAGTTGCACTGGCGGGAGAGATGGAGGAGAGCGAGATGCTCCAGGCGCTGTCGCGCATCGATCCGGCGCGCGGCTTCGAGACATTCCTCGTTGGAGAGATGACCGGCCCCGCCCATGATCCGACGCTTCAGGAAGTCGGGTCGGTTGGAGGCCTGCTGGAGCG